>NZ_JAXAVW010000061.1:0-30469 GCF_033949945.1 Lentzea miocenica | reverse complement strand
CGAGCCCCCAGGTGATCAGCCCGAAGGGCTAGATCACTTGACCCCAGCCGCGTCCATCCCCCGCAGCTCCTTCTTCAAATCCTGAATCTCATCCCTCAACCGAGCCGCCAACTCGAACTGCAACTCCCGAGCCGCATTCATCATCTGATCACTCAACGACTGCACCAGATCCGCCAGCTCAGACCGGGCCATCCCGGACCGCTCATGAGCCTGCAACACCCCAGCCGACCGGCCACCCTCCCCGTTGGCCCGCTTCCCCCGAGACTGGTTCCGCCCCGATCCCCCAACCGGAACCTCGTCCTCGACCTCGGAGTACACAGCCTCAAGAATGTCCGTGATCTTCTTCCGCAACGGCTGCGGATCAAGCCCCCGCTCAGTGTTGTAAGCGACCTGCTTCTCCCGCCGCCGGTTGGTCTCCTCGATCGCGTGCCGCATGGAGTCGGTGATCCGGTCCGCGTACATGTGGACCTCACCGGACACGTTACGAGCAGCACGACCAATCGTCTGCACCAACGACGTCCCGGACCGCAGGAACCCTTCCTTGTCCGCATCGAGAATCGCCACGAGCGAAACCTCAGGAAGGTCCAACCCCTCCCGCAGCAGGTTGATACCGATCAGCACGTCGTACTCGCCAAGACGAAGCTGCCGCAGCAACTCCACCCGCCGCAGCGTGTCGACCTCGGAGTGCAGGTACCGAACCCGGATCCCCAGCTCCAGCAGGTAGTCCGTGAGGTCCTCAGCCATCTTCTTCGTCAGCGTGGTGACGAGAACCCGCTCGTCCCGCTCGGCCCGCTCCCGAATCGAGTGCACCAGATCGTCGATCTGGCCCTCGGTCGGCTTCACGACGACCTCGGGGTCGATCAGGCCGGTAGGCCGGATCACCTGCTCGACGAACTCACCACCGGACTGCCCGAGCTCGTACGGCCCTGGAGTCGCGGACAGGTAGACGACCTGCCCGATCCGGTCGGCGAACTCCTCCCAGGTCAACGGCCGGTTGTCCAACGCGGACGGCAGCCGGAACCCGTGCTCGACCAGGTTGCGCTTGCGCGAAGCGTCGCCCTCGTACATGCCACCGATCTGCGGCACGGTCACGTGCGACTCGTCGATGACCATCAGGAAGTCGTCGGGGAAGTAGTCCAGCAGGGTCGCCGGCGCCGTCCCCGCGCCGCGGCCGTCGATGTGGCGGGAGTAGTTCTCGATGCCGTTGCAGAACCCGACCTGCCGCATCATCTCGATGTCGTAGGAGGTGCGCATGCGCAGTCGCTGCGCCTCCAGCAGCTTGCCCTGGCGCTCCATCTGGGCCAGCGTCGTCTCCAGCTCGGCCTCGATGTCGCGGATGGCCCGCTCCATCCGCTCCGGGCCGGCGACGTAGTGCGTGGCCGGGAAGATCCGGAGTTCGGAGACCTCGCGGACGACGTCACCGGTGAGCGGGTGCAGGTAGTAGAGCTTGTCGATCTCGTCGCCGAAGAACTCGACGCGGACGGCGAGCTCCTCGTAGGACGGGATGATCTCGACCGTGTCGCCGCGCACGCGGAACGAGCCGCGGGTGAACGACATGTCGTTGCGGGTGTACTGGACGTCGACGAGCAGGCGCAGGAACGCGTCCCGGTCGACCTCGACGCCCGTCTCCAGCTGGATCGAGCGGTCGAGGTACGACTGGGGCGTGCCCAGGCCGTAGATGCAGGACACCGAGGCGACCACGATGACGTCGCGCCGGGTGAGCAGCGACATCGTGGCGGAGTGGCGCAGCCGCTCGACGTCCTCGTTGATCGAGGAGTCCTTCTCGATGTACGTGTCCGTCTGCGGGATGTACGCCTCTGGCTGGTAGTAGTCGTAGTAGCTGACGAAGTACTCGACCGCGTTGTGCGGGAAGAGCTCCTTCAGCTCGTTCGCCAGCTGGGCGGCCAGCGTCTTGTTCGGCGCCATGACGAGCGTCGGGCGCTGCAGCCGTTCGACCAGCCACGCCGTGGTCGCCGACTTGCCCGTACCGGTGGCGCCGAGCAGCACCACGTCGCGCTCGCCGGCGCGCACGCGGCGTTCCAGATCGGCGATGGCCGCCGGCTGGTCACCGGCCGGCTGGTAGTCGCTGACCACGCGGAACTGCCCGTCGGAGCGGACGATGTCGCCGACGGGACGGTGCTCGGAGTGCGCCTTGACGGTGCTCTCCTCTGGCGGGAGCTCGGTTGCGAAAGCCACGGGAAGCACGTTACGCCGAGGGTCTGACAATTTCAGATCGGGCCTGGTCAGAGCCCTAATCGCAGGGGCAGCAGGTGCAGTCGCAGCAGTCACACCCGTCGCAGTCGAACGGGTTGTTGCGCCACTTGTCGCTCCACGGTCCCGGGAACGGGTCGCGGCAGCAGAACTGGCAGGTCCCGCACATGTAGAGCGACGCGCCGCAGCCTTCCAGGAACCCGCGCGGCCGCGGCTGGTAGGTCAGCCTCGGGTACGCCCACGGACCCCGGCCGGGGTTCACCGGAGTTCGCCTGCCGTCGTCGTGCCGGTCCCTGCCGAACACGCGGATGACCGACTCCTCCAGCTCGTGCACCAGCAGCTTGTGCACCAGCCGAGCGTCGGTGAACTCAACCTCGTCCAACGCCAGCCTGATGCCCGTCAGAGCGTCCAGGCACAGCCGATGCGCCTCGGCGACCGACGTGCCGGTGGCGATCAACGGGTTCCACGCGCCCGCCGCGCGGTCCGCCTCCAGGTCCTCCACGGCGTCCAGCAGGTGCGCGACCCGCCCGAACAGCCGCCCCACCTCGCGCAACGGCTCGGAGTTCTGCGGCCTCCCGGCGATGAACGCCGTCTCCGCCACCGCGAACCCGGTCGCGGTCTCGGTCGGCTCGGTCACCAGCAGCACCGAACTGCCCAGCCCCGCCGCGGCCTCGACCAGAGGCTGCCGCCGCACCGAATCCACCATCACCGACGCGTCGAACCCGAGGTCGGACGCCGTACCCAGCCCCTTGGCGGCCCAGCGCTGCGCCACCGCGCGCCCGGCCCACCCGAGCCGTCCGGCCAGCCCGTCACCGTCGTCCACGTGGTCGTGGATCTTCAACGACGCCAGCACCAGCGACACCGACGCCGCCAGCCGCGCACCGTCACCGATCGCCACGTCCGCGGACTTCAGTCCCCGCAACGCGCACGGCCCGGCCGGCCGCCGCGAGACGACGGACTGCGCCTCGACAGCGGCCGAGATCATCAGCCCGTCGTAGTTGGTGACGAGCCGCGAAAGGTGACCGTGCTCGTCGCGCAACGACAGGCACATCCCGCACAGGTGCGCGAGCCACGACGACCGCAGCTCAACGCCCATTCTGTTGCGGCAGGGGCGGATGATCCCGAACATGCGCGGCATCCTAAGTGGCCCCACGGCACAACGATGGCAGTATCGCTGACGTGGCACACATCCATCCGCCGAAGATCGAGTACTTCGACCTGGACGCCAAGAGCAACACAGATCCCAAGGGTCTGTTGAGGAGCGTCGACGAGTACCGCCTCACCCCGACGGGCCTCTACATGTTCCGGCCGCTCGCCGGGCATCCGAAGATCAGCCACTTCGAGAGCTGGTTCGTGCCCAAGCTCAACATCAGGGTCACGCGCCAGTCCTGGCACCCCGGTCACGAGCTCGACTTCGACTTCTACGTGGACGTCGTGGAGATCAACGCGGTCGGCAGCGTCTGGAAAACAACCGATCTGTACCTCGACCTGATCGTCCGAACAGGGCACAGCGTGATCGTGCTGGACACCGACGAGTTGATCACCGCAGTTCAGCACAGCTTGATCACCCCGGAACGCGCGCAGTGGGCGCTGGAAACCACCTACTCGGCGGTGTCCGGCATTTCAGCGCACGGTCACGATGTGGTCAGGTGGCTCACCTCTTCAGGTTGTCCCACCACCTGGCGTTGATACACAGAGTGTGGTCGTCATCTGACCGTGACGTAACGAATCGACCCGGCGTGTAACTCCGAGCACATATTTGACTACCCTCAGCGTCGTGGGAGCGGTCACTACACCTCAGTTGGTCGATGTCGTCGACACCATTTCCGGCGTGCGAACCTATTCGTCCGGCGGCTCGCGAACTCTCAGTTCGTGCGATGTCGAACGGTGGGGTCTGCGGATCGAGCATCCCACCCCGGAAGACCCGTTCTCCGACGCCGAGGTCACCTGGCTGATGCCCGAACTGGGCGTGCGCCTGACGACCTACCGCGCCCGCTCCCGGCACGCCCGCAGCGGCCCGAGCGTGCTGTCCGCGGTCCGCGTCGAGCGCGACCACCGCCACTGGCAGACCACGGACCTGTTGCTGGGCCTGGCAGTTCCCGGCGGCACCACGGCCCGCATCGTGCGCAGCGAGGAGTTCGCCGCCGCCGTGGCAGGCCGCGTCCTACGCCCAGGCGACGCCGACCAGGCGCTGCGCACCGTCCACCGCACCCTCGAAGAACTCAGCAACGTCAACCACAACCTGACGTCGTGGCTGACGTGGCACGGCATCTACGACGCCTGGCCGCCCCTGTAGGCCTCGACCCGCGCGACCGCCGCCTCCATCCACGGTTCCTTCGCCTCCCCGTAGGCGAAGGCTCCGGCATCGGCCGCGAACCGCTGGGACAACTCGAGCTTGAGCGCCGCGTACTCCTCCCGAGCCTGACCGTCGTGCCGCAGCCAGTCCCGGAAATCAACGGCCCACCGCCAGTTGGCAGCACCCTCGATCCGCACGTGCAGGTTCACCCGCCGCCCAGGATCCGACCCGGCGTGCAGCCGCTTGCTCCACTCCCCTTCACCACGTGGCGTGTCCTCATACGGCCCCACGTACGGAAACCCGGCCCGTGCCAACACATCCCGCAACCCGTCAGCGGTCTCCATGTCCTCGACGGCAAGCTGAAAGTCCAGCACGTCCTTCGCCGCAAGCCCAGGCACAGCCGTGGACCCGATGTGCTCCACGTGCCGCCCACCAGCCGCCACACTGATCCGCCGCGCAACCCGCCTCGCCTGCGCGGGCCACCGCTCGTCGTACGGCACCACAATCGGCGACCCGGACGCGTACGACTGCGTCCGCACGTTCTTCTCAAAGCCCACGAGCCGATCCCACAACCCGGTGATGTCCGGAACCTCACCCGAGTTGTCCAGCCACACATCGGCAACAGCCCGCCGCTGCTCGTCCGTGGCCTGCGCGGCAATCCGGTTCTCGGCATCCCGCCGATCCATGCCCCGACTGGTGACCAGCCGCTCCAACCGCGTGGCCGAGTCCGCGTACACCACGATCACGAGGTGATACGCCGCCGCCATGTCCCGCTCCACCAGCAACGGGATGTCGTGCACCACGATCGCGTCCTCGGGAGCCTCAGCCATCCGCTGCCCGGTCAACGCCCCGATACGCGGATGCGTGATCCCGTTGAGCGTCTGCCGAGCCTCCTCAGAAGCAAACGCCTTGGCAGCCAGCGCCGCCCGGTCCAACGTGCCGTCCCCGTTCAGCACGTCCTCACCGAACGCCTTGACGACCTCCCGAAGCCCCTCACTCCCAGGCTCCAAAACCTCACGCGCGAGCTTGTCCGCATCGATGACCACCGCACCATTGGCAGCGAGCAACCGCGCGACCGTCGACTTGCCGGACCCGATTCCCCCGGTCAACCCCACCCTGAGCATGCCGCCCAGGTTAGACCGGCGGCGTCATGGACTGCTGGGCCAGTACCGGCAGGATCGCCACGAGCTTCTCCTTGGGGATGAAGTTGTTGCGGTTGCGCACCACGAACGTCGACTTGCCGAGGAACCCGATGAGCAACTGCTCGTCCTTGCCCTCGATCAACGTCCCCTTCTGCTTGCCGACGTCAACCTCGGTGACCTTGGCCCCCTCAGCCCGCTCGGCCTCAACGCTCTCGCCAACCCGAGTACGAGCCGTCAAGTCATCCGTGTACGTCGACAACCCGATGACGATCTTCGCGTCCGGCAGGTTCTTCTTCTCGGGAATCCCGTAGTAGCAATCGATCTTGCCAGTACGCCCGATCCCAGGCTCCTTGATGCCGATGATGATCCGAGGCTCCCCAGGCAACTCCTGCCCGAGCGTCGCATTCATCACCTCAGCCGGCACCACGAGCTCACAGTCGTCCGGCAACGCCCGATCCACCATCAACGGAACCCGCGAAGGCGTAGTAGGCGGAGTGATCCTCGGGATCTGCGGCGGCGGCGCCTGAGTCTGCGGAACCGCAGCAGTACAGCCCGCACCAACCACCGCCAGCGCAACCGCGCCCAGCACCACGAAGAACCCGTTCCCACGCATAGGTTTGTCAACCTACACAACGGACTCAGCCCTCCACCACAGAGTGAACGGGTTGCACACCAAGCGGCGCCCAGTCGTTCAGCAAAGGCGTCTGCAAGTACTACCAACTCATGATCAAACCGCCGTTAACTACACCCAACTCCCCTCGCGCTCAAGCCCCGCCGCACCGCAGCCACGAACCCCTCCGGATCGTGCACCACGTCCCACCACGTGAATCTGAGCAGCGTCCAGCCGAGATGCAGCAAGCGGTTCTGCCTGTGCCGATCTCGATGCAACGCACGCGGAGCGTTGTGCACAGCAACGCCGTCGAACTCCATACCGAGGTGGCATTCTGGATAGGCGGCGTCGAGGCGCGCTACGAGCTCACCGCCGTCGAAAACCTCGTACTGAGTGCTCGGCGGCATGACGCCAGCGTCCCTCAACGCAAGTCTGCCAGCGGTTTCCAGGATCGACTCTGCTCGACCGTCCGCCTCAGCCACCCGCAGCTTGATCACACCGTCGCCACGTCCTCCGACACGCGCCGACAACGACATGGCGATCTGACGCGGAGAGACGATTCCGCGGCGGACAGCATCATCGATCGCCCAAACAGCGTTGAGTCTGGGCACTTCAGCAGACATGTCGAGCAACGAACGCACTGCGCTAGTCACGGGTACGCCATCACGAAGTTCGACGTCACCTTGCGCGAGAGCCCGGCCGTGACAGATCAACTCGCGTCTCCGGATACGCCGCTCGTTGCGTGCGACGGTGACGTGTTCCGGCCATCTTCCATCAGGTACAGCCAGCCCGTGGACACGCGCAGCGGTCTGATGACTCGCAACCGCATCTGCCACCCCAGAACTCAGCACAGCGGCCCTCGCCAACGCCAACGGAGCTGACTCTGATCCTCGGCGCACGTACACACAACGTTGCACGCGTCGAATCCGCCCCGTCCGCAGCGCCTTCATGATCTGGTCGGGATCTACGCCGTCACGCAGCGCTCGCTCGCGCAAGATCAATCCGTCGTGCTCAATGACATCGTCAATCCACTCGTCCATCGGCTCAGCGTGCTCCAGCGCGACCTCGCAGTGCTGCCTTGCTCCTGAACCTGTGGATAACCCAGGCAGTTGGTAGTAGATAAGTGCCTGTTGATCTTGGGTTGGTGGTACTTGCAGACGCCACAAGGGCAAACAAAAGACCCCCGCACCAACAGGTGCGGGGGTCTTGAGGTCTAACTAGCTAGCGACAGACTCACATGCCGCCAGACAGCTTCTCCCGAAGCGCGGCAAGCTGCTCGTCCGAAGCGAGCGTGCCACCGGACTGAGCCGGCGCGCCGACCGAAGCCGAAGGAGCGTCGCCACCGGAGGTGTAGTTGCCCGCACCCTCAGCAGTCGCCTCTTCCTCAGCCTCAGCGGCCTTGCGGATCTGCTTCATGTGGGCCTCGTAACGAGTGTGGGCCTCAGCGTACTGACGCTCCCACTCCTCACGCTGCTTGTCGAAGCCGTCCTGCCACTCCTGGGTCTCCGGGTCGAAGCCCTCGGGGTAGATGTAGTTGCCCTGGTCGTCGTACTCGGCGGCCATGCCGTACTGGGTCGGGTCGAACTCGGTGTCGACCGTGAAGCCCTCGTTGGCCTGCTTGAGCGACAGCGAGATGCGGCGACGGTCGAGGTCGATGTCGATGACCTTGACCATGACGTCGTCGCCGACCTGGACGACCTGCTCCGGGATCTCGACGTGGCGCTCGGCCAGCTCGGAGATGTGGACCAGGCCCTCGATGCCCTCGTCCACGCGGACGAACGCACCGAACGGAACCAGCTTCGTGACCTTGCCCGGCACGATCTGGGCGATCGCGTGGGTGCGGGCGAACTGGCGCCACGGGTCTTCCTGGGTCGCCTTCAGCGAGAGGGAGACGCGCTCGCGCTCCATGTCGACGTCGAGAACCTCGACGGTGACTTCCTGGCCGACCTCGACAACCTCGGACGGGTGGTCGATGTGCTTCCAGGACAGCTCCGAGACGTGCACGAGGCCGTCGACGCCACCCAGGTCCACGAAGGCACCGAAGTTGACGATCGAGGACACGACGCCCTTGCGGACCTGGCCCTTCTGCAGCTGGTTGAGGAACTCGCTGCGGACCTCGGACTGGGTCTGCTCGAGCCACGCGCGGCGGGACAGGACCACGTTGTTGCGGTTCTTGTCCAGCTCGATGATCTTCGCCTCGAGCTCACGGCCGACGTACGGCTGGAGGTCGCGGACGCGACGCATCTCGACGAGCGAGGCGGGGAGGAAGCCGCGGAGGCCGATGTCGAGGATGAGACCACCCTTGACGACCTCGATGACCGTGCCCTTGACGGGCTCGTCCTTCTCCTTGAGCGCCTCGATGGTGCCCCAGGCCCGCTCGTACTGAGCGCGCTTCTTGGAGAGGATCAGACGGCCTTCCTTGTCCTCCTTCTGGAGAACAAGCGCCTCGACCTCGTCACCGACCTTGACGACCTCGTTGGGGTCGACGTCGTGCTTGATCGACAGTTCGCGCGAGGGGATGACGCCCTCGGTCTTGTAGCCGATGTCGAGCAGGACCTCGTCCCGATCGACCTTGACGATGGTGCCCTCAACGATGTCGCCATCGTTGAAGTACTTGATCGTCTTGTCGATAGCTGCGAGGAAGTCCTCCTCCGTCCCGATGTCGTTGATCGCGACCTGCTTGGGAGCAGCGGCAACGGGGGCGGTGGTGGTGTCGGTGGACATTAGGTAGGTGGCTCCGGTACGGATTGGCATTGATTGGCTGGTAGTGGTGCGCGCGCAGCGTCGCAGCGACCTGGAATCCGTCGGTTCTGGATCATGGGCAGCACTAACCCACTACGCACGCGATATCGTACGCGGCCGCGAGACGAGCAAGCAAACCAGCCCCCAGGTGAAGGAGCAGTGTGTCCAACCAGCACGCGAGCGCGGAGCAAGCGCTCGGCACGGCCGGCATCGTCAAGCGCGGGGCGGACGCCGCCGAGTCACGCGTGGCGAACCGCATCTGGTGGGACGCGGACGCCGACGACTACCACGACACGCACGGCGACTTCCTCGGTGCGGCGGACTTCGTCTGGTGCCCGGAGGGCCTGCGCGAGGAGGACTCCCGTTTCCTGGGTGAAGTCGCTGGTCAGCGCATCCTCGAAGTGGGCGCCGGCAGTGCTCCCTGCGCCCGCTGGCTCAAGGTCAACGGCGCGAACGCCACCGCGCTCGACATCTCCGAGGGCATGCTCCGCCACGCGCGTGAGAACAACGCCAAGACCGGCATCGACGTCCCCCTCGTGCAGGCCAGTGCTGATCAACTGCCCTTCCGGGACGGAAGCTTCGACGCCGCCTGCTCCGCGTTCGGCGCCGTACCTTTCGTGGCGAACGTGCAGGAGGTCTTCAGCGAGGTCGCCCGCGTGTTGCGCCCCGGCGCGCCGTGGGTGTTCGCGGTCAACCACCCGATGCGGTGGATCTTCCCGGACGACCCCGGCCCGCTCGGCCTCACCGTCACGCAGTCGTACTTCGACCGCACGCCCTATGTAGAGGTGGACGGGGAGGGCCACGCCGTCTACGTCGAGCACCACCGCACGCTCGGCGACTACGTCCGCGCGCTCAAGAACACGGGATTCGTCCTCGAAGACCTCGTCGAGCCCGAGTGGCCGAAGGGTCACACCCGCAACTGGGGCCAGTGGAGCCCGCTGCGCGGCAAGCTCTTCCCCGGCACCGCGATCTTCCGCACCCGCCTGACGTCGTAATCTCCTCGGTCATGACCTCGGCACGCGGACTCGTAGCGGCCCAGTCAGCTCGTTTCGCGGCGCTGGACCCGCTGCTCCCGCCCGCCACCGAACCGCCGATGGACGGCCACGTCATCACGGCGGCGCTGGCGGACGGCGAGCGCGTCGCCGGGGTCATCAGCCACCAGAGGTTCGACCGGCTCTCGACCACCCGGCTGTGGTCGGCGGCCGAGGTGTGGGAACTGTTACCGCTGGTCGGTGACACACAGGGCATGGACGCGCTCCTCAAGCGGTGGCGCAGGCACCTCGACACGCAGGAGATAGGCGAGGACACGGCGTGCGTCGTGCACTGGCCGAGCCGTGACACAAAGGCCGCACGGGCGTTCCTCGACCACGGCCTGGTGCCGCTGTCCGTGCTCGGGATCAGGCTGCGGACTCCGCATCCGCACGTCCCCCGCACGCTCACGATCCGCCGGGCCACCCCGCACGACCTGGAAGTCGTGCTGGAGCTGTCGCTCGTGGAGCTGGAGTACTCGTCGTTCGTCGGCTCCACGATCGTCCGCCCGGAGGCGCCGGCCCTCAAACGACGCGCGCTCACCGACCGCCTGAACAACGCGAGCCCCATCTGGCTGGCCGAACGCGACGGCATCGCGGTGGCGCTCGCCGAGTGCGCGATCGTGTCGTCCGAACCGGGCACGAGCGCGGCGGCGAGGCTGCCGCGCGGCCGCTGGGGCTATGTGAACTGCGTCTCCGTGCTGCCCGGCGCACGCGGCAGCGGTATCGGCCAGCAGCTCGTCGCCTACGCCCACCAGGAACTTCACCGGATGGGCGCGGTCGGCACGTACCTCTACTACAACCCGCCGAACCCGCTGAGCTCGGTGTTCTGGCCGCGTCAGGGCTACCGGCCGCTGTGGACCGTCTGGGAAGTACGCCCCGCCTCCGCCCTTAGGTGACCTATGTCCGAGTTGCCGCCGGGCGAAGTCTGCGGGAGAATTTGTACTGACCGGTCAGTTTAAACGGAAGGTAAAGACGTGGAGATCCACGCAAGTCGCGCAGGTGTCAACGGGGGCCATGGTCCCCTGCTCCGGCCGACTTCGCTGACCGTGAAGCCGGGCGAGCTGACCCTGATCGCGGGCGAGCCCGGCGCCGGTCACACCGCGCTCGGCCTGCTGCTGTCCGGTCGGATGAAGCCCTCGACGGGCACGGTGTCGCCGGACGCGAAGACGCTGCGCAAGCAGGTCGTGCTGATCGACGCCCCCGAGGTGAACGAGCCGGAGGACGCGCTGTCCCTGACCGCCGTCGTCGGCGAGGAGCTCGCGATGAACGGCATGCCTTCCGGCAAGAAGGCGGTGCACGACTGGTTGGTCGAGCACGCCGCCGACGAACACGCCGACAAGCGTTTTGAGCACGTGCCGGCGCACACGCGGTGCGCGGTGATGCTCGAACTGGCCTCCGCGCGCCCTGGCGTCACCACGCTCGTTCTCGACTGCCCGGACCGCTACCACCCCAACCCGCGCGAGTGGTTCGCCTTGGCGCACAACTACGTGACCCCCGAACGGTCCGTGGTCGCCCTGTGCTCGAACTCCTCGGCTCACATCCTCGACATCCCGCACGCGCGCCTTGGTGAGGACAACGACACCAAGATGGAGATCACCGCATGAGCGCCCTTCGCATGGCCTTCAACGAGCTCCGCCGGATCACCTCCGGCAAGCTCCCCAAGCTCGCCGTCCTGGCTCTGGCGCTCGTGCCTTTGCTGTACGCGTCGCTCTACCTGTACGCCAACAAGGACCCGTACGCGAACCTCAACCACGTGCCCGCCGCGCTGGTGGTGAAGGACAAGGGAGCCAAGGACCTCAACGCCGGCAAGGACGTCGCGGACGAGCTGCTGAAAGGCCAGAAGTTCAACTGGCAGGTCGTCGACGACGCCGACGAGGGCGTGCGCAAGGGCAAGTACATCTTCGCCCTCACGCTGCCGGAGGACTTCTCCGAAGCACTTACGTCCGCGGAACAGAACAAGCCGCGTCAAGGCGTGCTGACGCTGACGACCAACGACGCCAACAACTACCTGGGCAGCACGATCGCGAACCAGGTCGTCTCCGAGGTGCGCCGCGCGGTCACGGCGAAGGTCTCCACCGAGGCCGCCGACAAGCTGCTGCTCGGCTTCTCCACGATCCGCCAGGAGACCACCAAGGCCGTCGACGGCGCCAAGCAGCTCGCGGACGGCGGCGCCACGCTGCGCGACAAGCTGGGTGAGCTCGACAGCGGTGTCCAGCAGATGTCCACCGGTGCGGTGACGGCGGCCAACGGTGCCGCGCAGCTGCGTGACGGCACGCACGAACTCCGTTCGCAGACCGCGCAACTGCCCGACGGCGCGAAGAAGATCGCCGACGGCGCGCGCCAGGTCGCGAACGGCAACGAGACCGCCGCGACCCAGGCCGAGGAGTACGCGAAGAAGGCCCAGGCCCTCGTCGGCGTGCTCGACCAGGCCAACGGCGACATCGCGGCCCGCTTGCGCGCGCTGGGGTTCACCGAAGAGCAGGTGCAGAACGTCCTGACCACGCTCGGCCAGGTCCGCAAGCCCGTCGACGACGCCAACGGCAAGGTCCAGGGCGCCGCCGGTGACCTGCGCAAGCTAGCGACCGGCGCGGACCAGGTGGCCGACGGCGCCGAGCAGCTCTCGTCCAAGATGCCCGGCCTGGTCGCCGGCGTCGTCAGGCTCGACGACGGCGCGACGAAGCTCGCCGACGGCAACGCCCAGCTCCGCGACGGCCTGCAGAAGGCCGCGACCGGTACACCGCAGCTGAAGGACGGCGCCACGAAGCTCGCGAGCGGTTCCGCGGAACTGCACGACGGCCTGTCCGGTGGGGTGAACAAGATCCCGAACCAGGACGACCCGACCCGCGCGGCCATCGCGCAGGCGATCGGTGACCCGGTGGCGGTGCGCGGCCTGTCCCAGACGAAGGCCGCCACGTACGGCGCCGGCCTCGCCCCGTTCTTCCTGGGCCTGGCGACGTGGATCGGCGCGTTCGTGCTGTTCCTGCTGCTGCGCCCGCTCTCACGCCGTGCGCTGGCCGCGGGTCAGTCCGCGCTGCGAGTGGCGTTGGGCGGTTGGTTGCCTGGTGCGTTGCTCGGCGTCGTGCAGGTGCTCGTGATGTTCACGGTCGTGCGGTTCGTGGTGGACATCGAGCCGTCGAACCCCTTCGGCACGTTCGGGTTCCTCGTGCTGATGTCGTTGACGTTCGTGGCGATCCTGCACGCGCTGAACGCCGCGTTCGGTGCCGTCGGCAAGTTCCTGGGGCTGATCCTGCTGATCCTGCAGCTGGTCAGCGCGGGTGGCACGTTCCCGTGGCAGACGATCCCGGTGCCGCTGTATCCCCTGCACTACGGCCTGCCGATGGGCTACGCGGTCGACGGCCTGCGTCACCTGATGTACGGCGGTGACCTCGGCAGCGTCGGAAAGGACGCTTTGATCCTTCTCGCCTGGCTGGTCGGAGCCCTAGCCTTGTCGTCCGTGGCGGCCTACAAGCAGCGGGTGTGGACAGCGTCCAAGCTGAAGCCGGAGCTCGTGCTGTGAGCGCGCGAACGACAGCGACCAAGCAGAAGCTCTTCGACGCGGCGTTGAAGCTGGTCGGCGAACGGGGCGCGGCCTCGGTGACGGTCGACGAGATCGCCGCGGAGGCAGGTGTCGCCAAGGGCACGATCTACTACAACTTCGCCTCGAAGGACGCCCTGGTCGAGGCCTTGCTCCACCACGGAGTGGAGATCCTCGCGGGCCGGTTGCGATCCGCCGAGGGCTCGGAGGACTCACTGGAGGCGCTGGTCGACGAGATGCTCGGCTTCTGGGCCGAGTACCCGGCGTTCGGCCAGCTGCTGGTGTCCGAGCTGTGGCGCACGCCGGGCCAGTGGCACGGCACCCTCTCGCTACTGCGCGACGACATCGTGTCGATCGTGCGCGGTCACATGAAGCGCCTGTCCGACGCGGGCCGCCTGCCCGACGGGGTCGAGGTCGGCACCGCGTCGGCGGCGTTGTTCGGCACGCTGCTCGTGATCGCGCTGGACTGGCAGGTCTTCCAGCCGGAGCGGTCACGGGCGGAGGTGCGCGACTCGGTCATGCACCTGGTGCGCGGACTGGGACCGGCCCGCTAGAGATCAGCCAGCAGTTCGGGCCGCTGCAACGCACTGACCTGCGCGATCACGACCACCGCCAGTGCGGCCGCCACGACGGCCAGCACCGCGGAGGCCACCGCGACGACGCGATAGCCGGATCCGCTGCCGAGGAACGTCTCGGCAGCCTCCGACGCCATCATGGCCAGGAACGTCCACTGCCACGGCTTGATCCACCGGCTCGGCACGCGTTGCTCGAACGGCACGTCCCGCTGCGCGTGATCGGACGCCCGCCACACGTCCGCCATCTGCTTCACCTCGCGCAACGCGATGGCACCGGCGTTCTGCGACGCGTTGCGGACCCAGATTCCGAACGCCACCGCCGCGGGCGCCAACAGCAGCAGCGCCGCCAGGTCCCACATCGGGTCGCCGTCGCCGGGGTGGAGCGCGGTGCCGAGCACGGACGCGACTGCCACCACCACGATCAGCACCTGGGTCACGTGGCCGCTGATCCGGACGTCCTTCAGATCGATGTAGCCGCTCATCACGCGTCCACCTGAACGGGAACGGCTTCCTGCATCCCGTTCACCTGCTTGATCATCTGGGCGGCGAGCACCGCGGCCGTGATCGAGGCCAGCACGGCGATCGTGGCCAGCATCGCGACGTCCTGCTCGGCGCTCAGGCCTGCCACCGTCGAGATCAGGTTCGAGCCGATGTAGCAGAGCCACCACGCCTTGACGAGGCCGCTCGCGGGCCGCTGCTTCAGCCCGGCCATGGGCCGCGTGCGGTCCGACCCGCGCCAGATGTCCTGCATCACCGCGTACGGGATGAACAGGTTGGCGAGCGGGATGATCCAGCCGACGAACACCCACATGTTGGTGTAGCGAGCCTGGTGCGTCGACGTGATGACGTCGGCGTTGAGCCGCGCCTGACTCATCCACACGACGAACAGCACACCGGCCACGACGTGCACGAGCAACGAGATCCAGTAGGAGATCTCGGCCGCCGCCACGGACACGGTGACCCACAGCATCGCGGTCGTCGCGACCTCGGCGGTCACCGCGATCGCGATCGCTCCCGCAGCCGCCGTTCCGATGGCATGCGCGGGCCTGACAACACTCATGACTTCCCCCAGAAAACCCACGTCCCCCGACGTCGGCGCGGAGCGTACAACCTCAACGCCCGATCGAGCGATACCTTTGGTCGAGCGGGGCGAAACGGTCGCCGGTACGAACGAAGACATGCCGAAACCGCTAAGCATCCTCGTCGCTCTGCTCGCGTGCACCGTGCTGACGGCCCCCACCGCGCTGGCCGAACCCGAACCCGCGAAGGCCACCGCCGACTTCCAGGAAGCGCTGTTCACCCCCGTCGCCGGCGTCCTCGACTTCGAGGAGACAGCCGACGGCATCAAGGTCGCCGGCGAGTTCAAGAAGGGCTTCTCCTCCGACCTGCCGTCGGACTACCAGCTGATAGTTCTCGACAACGCGGAGGTGGTGCTGGACTTCAGCAAGGACTTCCAGAAGGTCGCCGAGATCGAGGCAGCGGAGGTCACGGCGTTCGAGTTCGTCACGAAGACCAAGCAGAAGATCGCGGACATCCGCAACGAGGACGTGGTCGTCCGCCAGCTCGTCGACGTGGCGGCCGGCATCAAGGTGCAGGCGGAGATCGGCAGGGCCAAGATCCAGAAGACCGAGGTCCGGCAAGGCTGAGGCTTCAGCGGGCGTCCTCGTGATGCAGCGAGGGCGCCCGTCCCTCGAGCCCTCGTTCGACGGCCTCCAGCACCGCACGGTTCGTGCGCAGCGTGGCGTCGTGCATGAAGTGACCGAGCAACACCTGTTGTGTCGGGTGCGGCAGCACCGGGTCCGGCACCGGCGCGCACGTGTGCACCTCCACCACCGGCGCGTTGTCTGCCAGAAGGTGCTGCACGGCCTTGAGCACACCTGAGCGGTAGTTGTTGTGCACCCATGCGACCAGCAGGTTCACCGGCTTTCCCTGCAGTTCGTACTCGACCTCGGACGCCAGCTCCCGCGGCTTGGTCCAGTCCGCCCTGACCCACGTCGGCCGGTGGCCCCGGGAGATCGTCGCCCGCGCCGCCCGGCCAGGCGCGTCGTCGGCCATCAGGGGCTGGGTCCGCGACGGCAGCACCACCCGCCAGCCGCGCGCCACCAGCAGCTGCGCACATCCCGCCAACATCCCGGTCCCACCGAGCACCAGCGCCGTTCTCACCGAGCACGCTCCTCCCCGACCGAGGCGAGCGGTCCCGAGAGCCACCGCTCCACCTGCCCCTGCCCGCGCAACCGCACGACCACGACGTCGTCGACCAGGGCGAGCACCCTGGCCCGGTTGCGCCGGTAGCTCTTCCAGCCCCATCGCAGGATGTGCTCGGAGTCGGTGAACGCCGACCACAGCGACGGCTCCTGGTTACCGTTCCACAACTCCACCCCCGCCGCGCGACGTCTGACCGTGCGACTCACCAGCCGCCCCATCACGACCGGGAACTGGTGGTCGAGCCACACCACGGTGTCCGCCCGAGCCAGCAACGCGGGCCGCGCCACCTTGTACTGGTACTCGGTGATCCAGCGGTCCTCCCGCGTGAACGCGGCGACCTCGGCGAGGAACTCCGGCCGCGGCGTCCACTGTGGACCCCAGTAGAGGCTGTCCAGCTCGACGCGCAGGAGGTCGTGCTGGTCGGCGATGCGACGGCAGAGGGTCGACTTGCCGGATCCGGCGTTGCCCGCGACGAGAACACGCCGGGGCACGTGCGGCAGCGGATCAGCTGGTCCGAGCAACGGCATCGGGCCAGGTTAGGCGAAAACCCAATGATCACAACACTTTGCGCCGCACAAGGCCCGGCGGAACGGAGCATGGCGGCGGATGCGTTGTCACTGCTGGTCGAGCTGACGGAAGTGCTGGCCAGGGGACGACGAGCCGGAACCCGTCACTGCCGACCGCGGCGATGTGGCGGATCGTCGATGAACCGCCGCGCCAACCGGGAAAACGACCGCAGGGCCTCCGGAGCGACTCCGGAGACCCTGCGATGTGAAGCTCGGAACGTCAGAGAGCGGTGACGTTCGTCGCCTGCGGGCCCTTCTGGCCCTGCGTGACGTCGAACGAGACCTTCTGGTTCTCCTCGAGGCTGCGGTAGCCGCCGCCGTTGAGGGCCGAGTAGTGGACGAAGACGTCAGCGCCGCCGTCCTCGGGGGCGATGAAGCCGAAGCCCTTTTCGGCGTTGAACCACTTGACGGTGCCGTTTGCCATGTACTGCTCCTTCAATGCTGAAGAGCAGGCCACACTGTGTGGCCGCTCCATGGTTGGTCGTGAGCCGACCTACCCCATCCGCGAAGAAGGAGAAGCGCTCGCAACTGAAGTTCGGCGAGCGTGCAAAGACACGAACACAAAACCGCAACCAATGAGTCAGTCTAGCAAACTCAGCGACGCTTGCGCTGGGGTACCGCGAACCTCTGTTGCATCCACGACACCCGCCAGATGAGGTAGCAGGCGAGCCCTGCCGCCGCCAGCGCGCACAACGTGGACAGCGTCGAAAACACCACGTACGCACGTGTGTCGAGCAGCAGCGATTCGAGGATGTCGCACATCACCATGGCCAGGAACGTGTACTGCCACGGCTTGATGAGCGGGCTCGCCACGCGTTGGTCGAACGGCACGTCTCGCTGTGAGGGGTCGCTGGCCTTCCACACCTGGGGCATCAGGCGTACGCCGTGCAGGGCGATCGCCTCGGCGTTGTGGGTGGCGGCGCGGAACCAGATGACGAACGCCACAGCCGCGGGCACGACCAGCACGATGGCCAGGAAGCTCCACGAGGACGACCCGCCCTGCCAGTCGTTGACCGTGCCCCAGACGGACTCGGCGGCGACCAGCGCGATCAGGCCCTGGCTCACCAAGCCGGTCAGCCGGACGTCCTTCAAGTCGATGTAGGTGTCCAACGCCACTCCCCGAACACAACGGACCCGGCGGGGAGACTACCGCCCGAAACCGCAGCCCAGCTCGTCGAACGTCGCGATCTTCTCCGCGGCCCGCACGACCACCTCGTCGATGCCGTCCAGCACCACCCGGTCACCCACGCGGCGGGCCGGCAGCAGCGGCACGTCGGCCTTGCCGCACTGCTCGACGACCGAGGTGAACGCCCGTGCGGCGGCGAGCGGGGCGACGAGGGGCTCACCGGTCTGGCGGTGCCGGATCAGGTTCTCCAGGAGGTCGACGGAGGGCGCCACGGCCATCTTGTGGTCGTTGACCGTCAGCCGGTCGTCGTCGTACCACCAGACGGCCTGTCCCAACGAGCCGTGCACGAGCACGACCGGTGGCAACGATGTCGTGGCACACAGCGTGGTGGCGACCACGACCGGTGGCGCGCCATCGGCCGTGACCCGGACACAGGCCGTGTCGTCGGCGGTGATCGTGTCGCGGCACCGGAACAGCTCCAGCTCGACCGCGATGTCCGACCGTTCCTCCACGTCGGCGAGCAGGAGGGCGTTCTGCAGAGCGTGTGCGAACGGGTTCACGAGCGTGCCGTCCTCGCCCTGCCGCCCCGCCCAGGTGGCGCGCTCGTAGTAGGAGTCCGTGCGTACCCAACGCCCTGCGGCGCCGATGCCGGAGATGTCCCCCAACGCGCCGGAGCCGATCAACGAGCAGAGGCGCCGGTACGAGCCCAACCCCTGCGACTGGAACCCGACCTGGCACACCAGCCCGTGCTTCGCGGCGGCCGCGCCGATCTCGTCGTAGTCGGCCACCGACAGCAGCGCCGGCTTCTCCACGAGCACGTCGCAGCCCAGCGCGAACGCGCTGAGAACGAGATCCCGGTGGGTCGACGGCGGTGAGGAGATCACCACGATCTCGGGGTGGAGCTCCTCGGCCAGCGACGGCAGGTCCGGATAGGACGGCACCGGCACGTCCACGTCCGCCACGTCGACGACACCGACGAAGGTGGCGACCCCGTCGTGGCCGAGCCGGAGCAGGTTCTCCACGTGCCGCGCCCCGTGCCCCCGAGCGCCGACCAGCGCAACACGCATCGTTCTCACCCTTCTCGGGTGGACTCCGCCGCGAGCGCCAGGGGTCCGCCGATCACCAGCGCCAGCGGAGGCAGGGCCCACACCAGCACACCGGCGACCACCAACGCGGCCATCAGCATCGGCCGAGGTGCGACGAATTTCAATGCGCCGCGCCAACCAAGACACGCTTGCGACAGGATCCATGCACCAATGGCGGACGAAGCGGCCAGCACGGCGCCCCGAACGGGTAGCGGCGCGGGCAGCACGGTCATCACCAGCACGACGTCCACCACCAGCACCGCACCCAGCACCGCGAACACCGCTCCCGGCAGCCACTGGACGCGCAGCAGCGACCAGAACCGCCCGACGGGAAGGCCGTCCCGCAGGACGGCGCACGCTGCCCCGAAGGCTGAGAACGCGGTCACCAGCGGGAGCGACGCCACGAACACGAACACCCCGACCAGCAGGGTGTCGGCGAGGACCTCCAGCCGTTCGCGAGTCATCCCTTCAGCCCCGTCGTGGCCACCCCGGCGACCAGGAACCGCTGGAACGCCAGGAAGAACAGGCCGATCGGCACCAGCGACAGCACCGACATCGCGAACATGGGCCCGTACGAGGACGACGACGTCTGGTCGATGAACAGCCGCAGCCCCATCGGGATCGTGTAGTTCTCGGTCGACGACAGGTAGATCAGCTGCGAGAAGAAGTCGTTCCAGGTCCAGATGAAGGTGAAGATCGCGGTCGTCACCATCGCCGGACGGGACAGCGGCAGCACCACGTACCGGTAGTTGCGGATCGGCCCGCAGCCGTCGATCTTGGCGGCCTCGTCCAGCTCGTACGGGATACCGCGCATGAACTGCACCATCAGGAACACGAAGAACGCGTCGGTCGCCAGCAGCTTCGGCAGGATCAGCGGCACGAACGTGTCGATCATGCCCAGCTGCTGGAAGACCACGTACTGCGGGATCAGCGTGACGTGCGCGGGCAGCATGATCGTGACCAGCGCGAACGCGAACAGCGGACCGGACAGCCGGAACCGCAACCGGGCGAACGCGTACGCCGCCAGCGAGCACGACACGACGTTGCCGACCACCGCACCCGAAGCGACGATCGTCGAGTTGCCCAGGAACGTCCAGAACGACTCACCACCCGCCCCTTCCAACGCGCCCGCGTAACCGTCGGTGGTGACCCGCCCCGGAAACAGCGACCGCAGGTTCGACACCAGGTCCTCGACCGGGGTGAGCGACGCCGAGATCAGCCAGACGATCGGGTACAGCACCAGCGCCAGCGCGGCCAGGCACAGCAGGAAGGTCGCGGCGCGCCTCATCGTTCGTCCCCGTAGAACACCCAGTACCGCGAGGTCCGGAACAGCACCGCGGTGATCAGCGCGATCGCCACCAGCAACACCCACGCCATGGCAGAGGCGTAACCCATGCGGAACTCCGTGAACCCGCGCTCGTACAGGTAGAGCGTGTAGAACAACGTCGAGTCGGCCGGTCCCCCGCGCCCGCCGCTCACCACGAACGCCTGCGTGAACGCCTGGAACGCGTGGATCGTCTCCAGCACGAGGTTGAAGAACAGCACGGGCGACAGCATCGGCAGCGTGATCGACCAGAGCCGGCGCCACCAGCCCGCGCCGTCCACCGCGGCCGCGTCGAACAGGTCGCGCGGGATCTGCTGCAAACCGGCCAGGAAGATCACCATCGGGGCGCCGAACTGCCACGCGGACAGCAGCACGATGGTGATCAACGCGTAGTCCGGCGTGTCGACCCAGGTGTCGAAGATCGCCCGCCAGGCCAGCGCCAGGCCGACCGAGGCGCCCAGCAGCGAGGGTGCGTAGAAGGCGGAGCGGAAGAACGCCTGTCCCTTGCCGCGCAACGAGTTCAGCAGCAACGCGACGGCCAGCGCGAGCACCAGTTTCAACGGCACCGACCACACGACGTACTTGAGCGTCACGCCGACCGACTGCAGGTACCGCGGATCGTCGCCGAAGAGCTTGGCGTAGTTGCCGAGCCCCACCCACCGCGGTTCGTTGAACAGGTCGTAGTCGGTGAACGACAGGTACAGCGACACGATCATCGGCGCGACGGTGAGGCCGATCGCGCCGAGCAGCCACGGACCGAGGAACAGGTAGGCGACGCCCTGCGAGCGCTGTTGCGCAAGCGCCACTACTTCAGCGCCTCTTCCGCGTCGCGCCAGAACTCGTCCAACGCCTGGTCGATGGTCTTCTTGCCGAACACGACTTCCTCGTGTTTGCGCTGCATCAGCTTGTAGATCGTGCCGTCACCCTTGGGCGGCGCGGGCGGGGCGTCACCGAGCTTGGCGTCGACCGACTTCTGGTATTCGAAGATCACCTTGTTGGCACCGCTGAGGTTCTGCGCCACGGCCTCGCGGATCTTCAGGTTCGCCGGCAGACCGCGGTTCGCGCCGAGGATCTTGCCCGCGTCCGGGTCGTTCAGCAGGAAGTCGATCAGCTTGACCGCCGCGTCCTTGTTCTTGGTGCGGGCCGACGCGCTGATCAGCTGCGACGGCTTGCGGTACGAACCGAGCGTTTCCAAGCTGTCACTGGGATACGGGCCGAGCTTCAGTTCGTCCGGGCGCACCGTGTTGTAGCCGCCGTAGAGGCTGTCATAGCTGTGTTCGGACGCCGAGAGCTTCTTGCCCATCGGGGTCTGCTCGGCGCCGGCGTTCAGCGTGGTCACCAACTCCGCCGGGGTCGTCGCCTTGGCGTCGCGGAAGTCCTTGGAGAGTTGCCAGAACGCCTTCAGGTCGTCTTTGGAGTACCCGAGCTTGCCGTCGTCGTAGAGCTTCTTGCCGCGCTGCCGCAGCCAGGTCTCGAAGACGTCCTCGGTGCCGCCGAAGTCGGTGGAGCCCGCGACCTTGCCGCCGGTGCTCGCCTGGATCTTGCCGGCGACCTCCTTGTAGTCGGCCCAGGTCCAGCCGATCTTCGGTTCGGCGACGCCCGCCGCCGCGAACAGCTTCGGGTCGTAGACGATCGTGGTGGCGTTCTGCGCCAACGGCATCGCGACCTGCTTGCCACCCAGTTTTCCGCTGCCGACGAAGCCCTCGTTCCAGTCCGCGGTGCGGATCTCCTTGCCCACGTACGGGGTGAGGTCGAGCAGCACGTTGCGGCCCGCGTACTCGTTGAGGTAGCGGTAGTCCATCTGGATCACGTCCGGCGCGTTGCCGCCCGCGATCTCGGTGGAGAGCTTCTCGAAGTAGTTCTGGAAGTTCTGGAACGACGTCGCGACCTTGATGTTCGAGTTGCGGCTCTCGAACAGCTTCACCGCCTCGTTGGTCACCTTGGCGCGGTCGTCGTTGCCCCACCAGATGAACCGGATCTCGGCCTGGCCGTCACTCGCTGATCCGCCGCCACAACCGGAAGCCACGAGCACGGCTCCCAGCACCAAGCCCACAACCTTGTGCGCTTTCACAGGTGTCCTCTCTCATCGGAGATCGATGACGTCGACGACGTGGACCGGTTCCCCGGTCTCGAAGCTGCGGTTGGCGGCGAAACCAGTCAGCAGCGATAGCGTGCCGTCGTAGTGCGTTGCCTTGCGTCCCAACGGGTCTTCCTGCCCCGGCGGCCCGTACAGCGCGTCGACCATGCGCTGGTCGGCGCCACCGTGACCGTCCCGGTCGTACTCCAGCGGGATTTCCTCGCGTTCCTCGAACAGGCGCTGCACGGACAGCTTCGCCCACCCCTCCTCCGGGTTGGCGTTCACGCCGTGCACGGTCGGATTCTGGCTCGACACCCAGGAGTTCTCGCAGACCTCCAGTTCGAGCCGGCCCTTGCTGCCGTTGACCATCAAGCGGTAGCCCTCCCACGGCGAGTAGGCCGTGAGGTGGTAGGTCAGGTTCGCGCCGCTGGCGTAGCGGACGAGCACCGACATGTCGTCCTCAATGGACACACCGGGTTCGAACGGGTTCTGGTCGCGGCGGTAACCGTCCTCGTGCTGGGCGTCGAGGTAGAGCTTCCTGAGCCAGTCGTTCTGCTCCAGTTTCATCGCGAAGCGGTCGTCGTGGGTGTAGCCGTGGCGTTCGCCGTTTTCCGCGCCGTAGAAGAACAACCGGCCGTGCGCGTATACGGTTTCAGGCACCGAGCCGACCCACCAGTTCAGCAGGTCGAAGTGGTGCGTCGCCTTGTGCACCATGAGACCGCCGGAGTTGGCCTTGTCGCGGTGCCAGCGGCGGAAGTAGTCGGCACCGTGCCGGGTGTCGAGCAGCCACTCGAAGTGCACGGACCCGATCTCGCCGACGGCGCCGTCCGCAAGCAGCTCGCGGACCTTCTCGTGGATCGGGTTGTAGCGGTAGTTGAACGTGACGGTGACGTTGCCGTCGTTGCGGTGCACCGCGTCCAGGATCTTGCCCGCCGACGGCACGTCCGTCGTCATCGGCTTCTCCGTCACGACGTCGCGACCGGCGTCCAGCGCCTCGACGACGTACGTGTCGTGGAAGCGGTCGACAGTAGTCACCACCACCACGTCGACCCGCTGCTCTTCGAGCATCCTGAGGAAGTCACCGGCATCGTACGCAGGGACCGGCTCGACCCCCAGCTCAGCGAGCCGGTCGTTGTGGACGTCCATCCGGGTGCGGTTCACGTCGGCGAACGCGACGAGCTCACAGGTGTCGGCGTGCTCGACCGCGATGGCGTGGATGTGCCGCTCGGCCCGCGATCCCGTACCGACCACGGCGTAGCGCCTGCGGGCCATCAGAACCTCCCCGGTAAACGGTTTCCACACGCTAGCCGCACCGGCCCTGACCTCGTCAAGAGTTCCGCGAAAACCTTTTCTTCTGTTTCATGGACATGAATGGTCGCTGCCCGTATGAAGGGGCCATGCCGACCCCCGTTGTGCTCGACTGCGACCCCGGCCACGACGACGCGATCGCGATCTTGCTGGCTGCCGGCTCGCCCGAGATCGACCTCCGTGCGATCACGACCGTCGCCGCCAACCAGACGCTCGACAAGGTCACGCTAAACGCGCGGAGGATCTGTTCGGCCGCCGGAATTTCGGTGCCGATCGCGCGGGGCTGCGCACGGCCGTTGGTGCGGCCGCTGTACGTGGCGGAGGACATCCACGGCGCGTCCGGAATGGACGGCCCGGCGTTCGGTTCGATCACCGTCGACGTGGTCGAGGAGCACGCGATCGACGTGATGCATCGGCACATGCCGGCGACGTTGGTCGCGACGGGCGCGTTGACGAACGTGGCTGCCTATCTGACCCGTTACGGGCCTTCGGCCGTGCGCGAGATCGTGCTCATGGGTGGGTCGACCGAGCGCGGCAACACCACGCCGTACGCGGAGTTCAACATCTACGTCGATCCTGAGGCGGCCGCGATCGTCTTCGGCAGCGGCGTGCCGGTCACGATGATCGGGTTGAACGTGACGCATCAGGCACTGGTGACGCCGGAAATCGTGGCTCAGTTGAACGCTTTGGGGTCGCTCGGGCGCATCTGCGGGGACCTGATGACGTTCTTCGCGGCGACCTACCGCGAGGTGTTCGGGTTCGAGGCGCCGCCGCTGCACGACCCGGTGGCGGTCGCGCGGGTGATCGATCCGACGCTGGTGACGTGCGTCGAGGCGTTCGTGGGGATCGAGACCACGGGGACCTTCACGCGCGGCGCGACCGTGGTGGATCTGCACGGCAGGCTCGGGCAGGCGCCGAACGCGCGGGTGGCCGTGGGGCTGGACGTGGACCGGTTCTTCGACCTGGTCATCGACGCTGTGGGACGCCTCACGCAACGACGTTGACCGGGTGGCGATGATAGCCGCAAGGGGCAATTCCTTGGGGGGAATCATGACCAGTCCAGTTTCCGACCCGCAGCAGCCTGCGGACACCGTCGTGCAGCCCGAGGTCCAGCCCGCCGGGCCGGAGTTCGAGGTGTACACGCCTCCCGCGTTCGCGCCGCCGCAGCAGTTCGCCGCGCCGATGCCGGCACCGGTCCCGCCCAAGCCGAAGAGGACCGGCGTGGTGGTGCTCGCGATCTTCACCGTGCTGCTGTTCGGCGCGGCGGGAGCGTTCGGCGCGCTCTTCTTCATGGAGAAGGCGCACTCCGCCGACCTCTCGAAGCAGATCGAGACCAAGGACCGGGAAGCCGCGGACCTCACGAAGAAGGCCAAGGACAGCAAGGACGACGCGCTGCGGGCCTCGGACGCGCAGAAGCAGGCAGAGGCCGCGCAGAAGAAGGCCGAGGCGGACGCGGCGACGTCGCAGCAGTGCCGTGACGCGGCACGTGAGCTGAGGACGGCCGCCATCGCCAACGACCAGGCCAAGGGCACGGAAGCGGCGAAGAACGTCTTCACCCACTGCTGACGAGGACGTCGAGCGGTTCTTCGACCTGGTGATCGACGCAGCGGGGCGCCTCTAAGGCGCCCCGGCGCACTTGGGGTACACCCCCGCTGTACTGGTTACTCGTTCAAGACACTGCTCAGCTGATGCCGCGGTCGCTGAGCAGCGCCCACTGGCTCCAGCCCGCCTTCTCCTTGTAGAAGCGGCGGATCAGCTTGCCGTCGTCGGTGCGGGCGAAGACCTCGACGGTCTTCGTCTGCGCGTGGTACATCGCGTTCGGCGCCTCGGAGACCTTGGTGTTGCCGAGCTTGGCCCACGTGGTCCAGCCGCTGGCGGTGGCGCGGGAGTGCTCGACGATGCCGCCCTCACCGAGCTGCACGACGTCGATCGAGCCGGTCGTCGTGTTGAACACCGCCGACGGAGCGCCGGTGCCCTTGCCGCCGAGCGACTTCCAGACGCCCGCCGCGTACTGCTCGACGCTGCCGGACGCGCTGCGGACGAAGACCTGGTCGACGGCGACGCGCGGGTCGCTGACGATCTTCGTGTCGCCCTGGTCCTGCCAGGCGGTGCCGTCCCACTTGACGAGCTTGTCGTCGGAGGAACGCGCGTAGACGTCCTTGTCCATGACGGCCGGGTCGCCCTGGATCTTGCGGTCGCCGACCGGCGCCCACTTGTCCGTGAACGCCAGCAGCGTGCCGTCGGCGCCGCGGGCGAACACCTCGACGGCCTTGTTCTTGGCGTTCCAGCCGAGCACCGGGTTGCCCGCGACGGCCGTGGCGCCGAGCGCGACCCACTTGCCGTCGACGCGGCGGTAGACGATGCCGTCGGTGCCGCGCGCGAACACCTCGACGATCTTCGTCTCCGGGTTCATCAGCGCGACCGGGTCACTCGCGAAGATCTCGGCACCGAGCTGCTGCCAGCCGTTCCAGCGGCTCGTCTTGTGGAAGTTCGTGATGATCGTGCCGTCCGCGGCGCGCGCGAAGATCTCCAGCTGCTGCTGACCGGTGTTGGAGATCTGCGGGCCGGCGTTGACGACGGGCTTGTCCGTGACCGGGGTGTCGCTGGTGACGGTGCCACCGGGCTCGACCAGGCCGTTGTAGCGCAGCGGCACGTACCGCCTGGCGGTGCTGGCGCTCCACACCCGCTGCACCGGACGGCTGCCGTCCGGCCCTGCCTGCTCGCGCACGATCGGCCGCGTCTTGGCCGCGTCCGCCCAGCCGATGAACAGCGCGACGTGGTTCTCGCGGTCGTTGAGCGCGTCGCCGGGACGGAGGTCCGCCCAGTCGATGCGGTGCGCGACCTGCTCGAGGATGTGGGTCGTGTAGGAGATGCGCAGGCCCCAGGCCATCGAGATGAAGCCGGAGCAGTCGGTGCGGTAGGCGCCGTACTTGTTGCCGAAGCAGTCGGCCTGGCTGTACGGCACACGGGCGCTGATCCACGTGCGCGAGCGCGCCAGGATCTCAGTGCGCGTGATCTTGGAGTTGGCCTCGTACGTTCCGCAGACCACCCCGCCCTCGGCAGCAGCGACCGCGACGTCTGGCATCGCCAGCGTCGAGCCGAACGTGATGGCCGCTGCGGCGACCGCCAACATCCCCCACGACTTCATGCCGGTCACCGTAGCAAGATGATGTGAAGTTTTGGTCCGGTCGAACGGACCGACTTCGGGCTCACCGCCAGGTTCAGCGACGATCTTGAACTGGCGGTTGCGAACCGGTTGCACGGCGTAGGTGACCTGGTGCCGAGGCGGAATCGGCGCTCGTCCAGACTCGGCGCCTCTGCCCTCGACGGTGTCAACCGTGAAGAGCCGGACGACCCCAGGTGCAGCGAACTCCGCCCGTGTGGCCGCCTCGATCTCACGGCTCGTGGACGCTCAGGTAGCGGCGCGGCACGTACAGCCCGGGCTCCGTCTCGTACGGATAGGTCACGGCGCGCAGCCGGGTGCGCTGACCACCCGCCTGTTCGTACGCCCAGTACCGGCCCGGTTCCTCCGCCCACGCCGCGAAGATCACGACGTGCCGGGTGAGGTTGGTGCCGTCCGCGCGGATGAGCACATCGCCCGCCCGCAGCTCCACCGGCGGGATCCGGCTGCTCACCACGGCCAGGCCGGGGGTGTCGAGCCCGCCGTACCGGTCTTCCGGTTTGCCCGGCAGCCCCCAGGCCATCGACACGAAGCCGGAGCAGTCGGCGCGGTAGATGCCGTGCTCGTTCTGGTGGAACCGCGTCTGGCTGTACGGCACCGAGTCGCGCAACCACGAACAAGCGCGCTCCACGATCTCGGAGCGGCTGATCAGACGTCCGGCGGAACGTGCGGTGGTCACGCGGCCATCGTCGCGGCGCGACCTCTAAATCCTCTGCAAGCTCTCTACAAGGTCGGCGTCCGTGATCTCCGCGGTCACCCACGCCAGCGGGTAGCTCAGCTGGATCGTGTCGATCTCCCTGGTCAGGCGCACGCCAGGCAACACCTTGCGCACCAGGGCGAGCATGCCCTGGTTGTCCGGCAACACGTCGCCGTGCAGTTCCGCGACGCCCATCCTGGCCGCGACCGCGGTCAGCTCCTCCAGCAGCCGGCGCCCGACGCCACGGCGTTGCCACAGGTCGACGACTGCCACGGCGATCTCGGCACCGCACTCGCCGGTCTTGATCAACCGTGCGATGCCGACCGGGTCGCCGCCGATCCGGGCGCACACGGCCGCGTGCCGTTCGCCGTCCACATCGGTCAGCACCCGGCGGGCCGAGGCCGTCAGCCGGGGCGTCGGCGAGTGAAACCGCAGGTAGCGACTTCGGGCGGACAGTCCTTCGAACACCGCGTCGACAGCTTCTCCAGCGGTGCCGCGATTGAGCTCGGTGACGCGCATGAGGATCGACCCCTCTGAGTTCGGAATCCGAACTGTAGCTGAGTTCGAAAAACGAACGCAAGGGATATCCTGGGGACATGTCGTACGCGAGTTTCGCCAGCCAGCCCTGCACCCTGGGCCGCCCCGCCGCGTTGCTGGGCGAGCGCTGGACGCTGCTGCTGCTCCGCCAGATCTTCCTGGGGACCCGCCGATTCGAGGACTTCCAGTCCACGATGGAGATCTCGCGCAGCGTGCTGACCGACCGGCTCAACGTGCTGCTGCAGGAGGGCGTGCTCAAGCGTGTGCCGTATCAGCACGAGGGCCGCACACGGCACGAGTACCGCCTCACGGAGAAGGGTCGCGACCTCTACCCGGTGCTGATGGCGCTGCGCACGTGGGGCGAGAAGTGGATGGCCCCCGAAGAAGAAGACGAGTCATTCCACCTGCACCACCGCGACTGCGGCGGTGGCGTGCGAGCAAAGGTCGAGTGCACCGAGTGCGGCGTCGAGCTGACCGCGCGCGACGTGCAGGTGACGGCCAGGCAGTGAACTTGTACTGACAACCGTCGAAGCCCGGGTGAACTTAAGACGCACTCCATTGCTGAAGACGGTTTCAGCCCGCAAGTCTGCTTGTCATGACAAGAGCTGCTCTTGCGTTCCTGCTTCCCCTGCTGCTGATCACCCCGGCCGCCGTCGCGGCACCGGCGAAGACGCCGAAGGTCCTGGTGATCGGCCTCGACGGTGCCCGCTACGACAAGCTGCTGTCCGCTGACACGCCGAACATCAAAGCGCTGCTGAACCGCGGTTACGGTGCCCGCAGCGCGTTGTACGGGTCGGGCATGGCCCAGACCTCCAGCGGCCCCGGCTGGTCCACCGTCCTGACCGGCGTGTGGCCGGACAAGCACAAGGTCAAAGACAACTCCTTCGCCGGCAACGCCCTCACGTCGTACCCGAGCTGGCTCGAACGCGCCAACACCGCGAACCCGGCGCTGTCCACGTACGCGGCGGTGGACTGGAAGCCGATCAGCGACCAGATCCTGCGCGGCGGCCAGGACCGCAAGTACGTGCTCGACGGCGACACCGCCGGCTACACCGGTTCGGACGAGAAGATCACCGTCGACGCGGAGCAGCACCTTCGCACCAACGCGGCTGACGCGTCGTTCGTCTACCTCGGCCAGATCGACATCGCGGGCCACAACAGCGGTGCGGACTCCTCGCAGTACGCCGCCGCGATGCGCACCAACGACGCGCAGGTGGGCCGTCTGGTCAAGGCCATCGAGTCGCGTTCGTCGTACGCGTCCGAGGACTGGCTGATCATGATCACCACCGACCACGGCCACACGGCGGCGGGCGGCCACGGCGGTGACTCGCCAGAGGAGCGGATGACGTTCGTGATCTCCACGGGGTCGGCGCGCCCGGCGGTGGCGCCGAAGCTGGTGGACGTGGCCGCTTCCGCGTTGCGGCACCTCGGCGTGCCGGCGGCGCTGGACGGTTACGCGATCGGCACCGCGCCGGTCGACCCGTTCGACTCGGCGACCTTGCAACCGCGGCAGGACGAAACCGGGGTGCCCGCTTCGGTTCTGGGCTGGACGCACCAGGGTCCGGCGGGCTGGACGGTGACCACCGCGTCGTCGATGCCGCAGGGCGTCACGGAGTGGCAGGGCTGGTCGTTCACCACCGACGACTTCTGGACCCGCACGGCTGCGTCGCAGTGGCGTGAGGTGAACGTGCGTGCGCGTGGTGTCTTCGCGGTCGCGGACCCGGACGAGTGGGACGACAAGGGTTCGCCGTCGTCGAGCGGCAAGTTCGATTCGACGATGACCTCGCCCGGCTACGACGTGACCGGCAAGTCGAGCGTGAAGCTCGAGTACGCGTCCCACTACCGGCAGGAGGGCACGCAGCGCGGCACGGTGTCCGTGTCGTTCGACGGCGGCCCCGCGCAGATCGTCCGCACGCACAACGCGGACGGCCTCGCCCAGCAGATCTCGCTGAACGTGGCCGTCCCGTCGGGTGCCCGCACCGCCAGGGTGTCCTGGCGCCTCTTCGACGCCGGCAACAACTGGTACTGGGCCGTGGACGCCCCGCGCCTGTCGTGAGCTAGTGGCGTGGCACGGAACGTTGCCGGGGGAATTCGCGGTCAGACGGGTGCATCGTGGTGCCGCCCCCACGCCCTCGTACTGGTTGTACGGGGGCGTGGGGGCGGTGCCGCGAGGCGCCCTGCTGAGCGTGGATCACCTCGCCAACGTTCCGAGTCACGCCAC
>NZ_JAXAVW010000060.1:0-31658 GCF_033949945.1 Lentzea miocenica | reverse complement strand
TGGGCGGAGGGGACCTTTTGCGTTCGTTCAGGAGGCGTGGGCTTCCTGGAACTGGGCAACGAGGTTCTGTGGGATGCGCCCGCGGTCGGAGATCTGGTGCCCCTCGGCGCGAGCCCAGTCGCGGATACGCTGCGCCTCCGCCTTGTCCGCGGCCTTCACCACGGTCTTGATGATCCCGTTTCTGCGCACGGAGATCGATCTGCATTTGGAAGAGTGGGGGACCACGCTTCTCGAAGACGGAGACAAGATCTACCGGGTCTTCTTCGCGCCGCGCGAGCGAGGCAAGGGGACCATGCCGACAGCAACCACCTACGGCTACCACTTCAAGAAGGCAGCCAAGGCCGCGGGACTGATGACGCACTCAGGGAAGCTGCTCTATACGGCCCACTCGTTGCGACACTTCTTCGCTTCGACGGCCCTGGGGAACAACATCCCCATCCTGGATGTCTCCAGGTGGCTCGGACACAAGTCCTTCAAGGTCACTGCGGACATCTACGGGCACCTCGCGCCAAACGCAGATGCCCGCTTCAGGACGGTCATGCAGCAGGCGCTACGGCCGGACTTCGACCTGGCCGCGTAGGCCCGCTACACAACCGTCCACATTGGTCTCAAGCCCCCGTCTGAAGTCAGCACGGGAGCGCGAATCGGCGGGAATCAGCGGGAACTCGGCAGGGCCAGCGCCGTCAGCCCAAGCTCTCTACCTGCGGCTTTGACAGACGCTGACCTGCATGTTGCGGAACGACGAAACCCCTGCTTAGACGTTGAAGCGGAACTCCACCACGTCGCCGTCGACCATCGTGTAGTCCTTGCCCTCCATGCGGACCTTGCCCGCCGCCTTCGCGTCCGCCTTCGAGCCCGCCGCGACCAGGTCGTCGAACGACACGACCTCGGCCTTGATGAAGCCCTTCTCGAAGTCGGTGTGGATGACGCCGGCGGCCTGCGGGGCGGTGGCGCCCTGCGGGATGGTCCAGGCGCGCGCTTCCTTCGGGCCGGCGGTGAGGTAGGTCTGCAGGCCGAGGGTGTGGAAACCGGCGCGGGCCAGGGAGTACAGGCCCGGCTCGTGCTGGCCGATCGACTCCAGCAGCTCGCGGGCCGACTCCTCGTCGAGCTCGAGCAGCTCGGACTCGACCTTGGCGTCGAGGAACACCGCGTCGGCGGGGGCGACCAGCTCGCGCAGTTCCTTCACGCGGGCCTCGTCGGTCAGCACGCCCTCGTCGGCGTTGAAGACGTAGAGGAACGGCTTGGTGGTGAGCAGGGACAGCTCACGCAGCAGCTCGGTGTCCACTTCGGACTGTGCGGAGAACAGCGTGCGGCCGGAGTCGAGGATCTCCTTGGCCTTGTTCGCGTTCTCGAGGACGACGCGGCGGTCCTTCTGCATCCGCGCCTCCTTCTCGATCCTCGGAATGGCCTTCTCGAGGGTCTGGAGGTCGGCGAGGATCAGCTCGGTGTTGATCGTCTCGATGTCGCTCGACGGGTCCACGCGGCCGTCCACGTGCACGACGTCCGGGTCGTCGAAGACGCGGATGACCTGGCAGATCGCGTTCGCCTCACGGATGTTGGCGAGGAACTTGTTGCCGAGACCCTCACCTTCCGACGCGCCCTTGACGATGCCCGCGATGTCGACGAACGACACCACGGCGGGCACCTCGCGCTCGGAGCCGAAGATCTCGGCGAGCTTGGTGAGGCGCGCGTCCGGCAACGGCACCACGCCCACGTTCGGCTCGATGGTCGCGAACGGGTAGTTCGCGGCGAGCACGTTGTTGCGCGTGAGCGCGTTGAACAGGGTGGACTTGCCAACGTTGGGCAGGCCGACGATACCGAGGGTCAAACTCACGGGGAGCGAGTCTACGGCAGGGAACGGTCGTGTCCGATTCCCGCGAGCCATTGGCCGTTCCCGCTGGCAGGATCGACGGCATGGTCATTGACGAAGAACACGCCTACCGGGTCTGCGCCGCACGTGACGCCCGGTTCGACGGGTGCTTCATCCACGCGGTCCGCACGACCGGCATCTACTGCCGGCCGTCGTGCCCCGCGGTGACCCCGAAGCGCCGCAACAGCCAGTTCTTCCTGACAGCCGCCGCCGCGCAGTCGGCCGGCTTCCGCGCCTGCCGCCGGTGCCTGCCGGACGCCGTGCCGGGCTCGCCCGAGTGGAACCTGCGCGCGGACCTGGCCGGCCGCGCGATGCGCCTGATCAGCGACGGCGTCGTCGAACGCGACGGCGTGACCGGCCTGGCCTCCCGTCTGGGCTACTCGGAACGCCACCTCACGCGGGTGCTGACCGCCGAACTGGGCGCCGGGCCGCTGGCGCTGGCCCGCGCCCACCGCGCCCACGCCGCGCGGTTGCTGATCGAGACGACCGAACTGCCGTTCGCGGACATCGCGTTCGCCGCGGGCTTCGCCTCGGTGCGGCAGTTCAACGACACCATCCGCATGGTGTTCGCCTCGACGCCGTCCGACATGCGCGGCCGCGGCAAGGCACCGGTAGGCACCCCGGGCCGGATCGTGCTGCGACTCCCCTACCGGTCACCGTTCGACGCCGACGGTCTGTTGATGTACTTCCGCGCCCACGCCCTGCCGGGTGTGGAGGAGGTCACGGCCGACTCATACGCACGGACGTTGTCGCTACCGCACGGCGAGGCGACCGTCCGGCTGACGTTCCCCACCGACCACGTGCTGTGCTCGTTGAGGCTGGCCGACGTACGAGACCTGGGCGCCGCCGTCTCCCGCGTGCGCCGCCTGCTGGACCTCGACGCCGACCCGGAAGCCGTCGACTCGTTCCTCGGCGCGGACCCGATCATCGGCCCGCTGGTCCGCTCCGCACCCGGCATCCGCGTGCCGGGCAGCGTCGACGGCGCCGAAACGCTGCTGCGCCTGGTCGCCCCGTTCACCGGCGTGCCGCTGCGGATCCCGGACGGCAACCTGACCCACCTCTACGCAGCAGGGGACCACCCCGTGACCGAGGCGCTGGCGACCGGCAGACTCGCCGTGGACGTGGGCCGCTCAGCAGAAGACCTGACCGAAGAACTGACACCCCTGGTCGGCGCTTCCGTCGCCGACGAGGTGGCCATGCGAGTGCTGGGAGCCCCAGACGTGCTGGTACTCCCGGCGAACTCGCGAAACCTGGCTTCCCACGGCCCCGACTGGCGGCCGTGGCGCTCCTACGCCGGAGCACACCTGACGAGGAAGGCAGCAACATCATGAGCGTCGCACACACGTCCACTGTGGACACCCCGGCGGGGCCGTTCACCGCGATCGTCGCGCCGGACGGGGCAGTGCTGGCCAGCGGCTGGACCGCCGACATCGCCCTGCTGACGCCCCAGATCCACGCCACCCTGATGCCCACCGAGATCACTTCGCGCCCCGACCTGGGCGACGTCACCAAGGCCGTGGTCGCCTACCACGAGGGCGACCTGACCTCGATCGACACGGTGGAGGTCCGCCAGAAGTCCGGCCCGTTCCTGCAACACGCTTGGGACGTCCTGCGCACCGTCCGCGCCGGCGAACCGGTCACCTACAGCGAGTACGCCGAGCTCTCCGGACGCCCAGCAGCAATCCGCGCGGCGGCCTCAGCCTGCGCCCGCAACTCCGCGGCCCTGTTCGTCCCCTGCCACCGCGTGATCCGCATCGGCGGCAACCTGGGCGGCTTCCGCTGGGGCCTGGACGTCAAGCGCTGGCTGCTGGCCCACGAGGCCTGACCAGGTCTAGCCGACGAGGTTGATCTCCGGCGGCCCGGCGACGGTCACCAGTTCCGTGTCGCACCGCTGGCACGAACTGGTGACCGGCCAGACCTGATTGCTCTGCACGGAGTTCTGCGGCCCGAACCAGTCGTCGTGCCCGGCATCCCGGCAAACGTGACAGCCGACCCGGTAGTGCAGCCGCACCCACCGCTTCTCGCTCAGCTCGGAAGCCCGCTCGTCCGGCCGCTTGAGGTCGAAGAACGGCGACCACCAAAAGGCCAGCCGGCACCGCAACCGCTGCGAGGTCTCGTCACCGGCGGTGTCGAAGCCGGTGACCCTGATCGGCGCCGGATGCGCACCGGCGACATCGATGTCGTCCTGCCACTCCAGCCGCCGCTCGGACGAGTGGCACAACCCGTTCTCCGCGTTGGGATGCAACGACACGGTCCGCCCGACCCGACGGCACACAAAGCAGTCGTGTGCGTACTCCAACCGGTTCGACCAGACGAAGTGGGCGACCGACGTCAGCGCGACGCGCGCGGTGACTTCCACGTGGGACAGCACGGGCCGAGGTTAGAGGGACTGCGGCAGTTCGTCCACATGCGACGGCCCGACGGCACTCCGAGGCGATGCAGGATGGAGTGCGCAGCGATGAATCGGCGCAATGGACACGTCCGCGTGGTGATGCCGCGCTGGGTGGCGGTGCACGCCCACGCCTCGCGATTGGGGCTCAAGGTCAAGCCCCAATCGCAATCGTCGCGCAGCGGCGATTAACCCCCACGCCTCGTCCATGCCCGCGCAACCTCCCACGCAAGGTGAGATGCGCACGGCCGGCGACCACCCCGCTGGAACCCGATTGCTCGCCCGCAAGCCGACCCGCACGGTCCAAACCTGCGTCAGGCCAGCGAGACCTCCAGCGTCGACCCGCTGCGGGCCTTCCTCACCCGCAACCGGGTGGGGATCCGCTGCCGCAGTTCCTCCACATGCGACACCAGCCCGACCACGCGCCCACCAGCGCGCAGCTCGTCGAGCGTGTTCATCACGATGTCCAGCGTGTCCGAGTCCAGGGTTCCGAAGCCCTCGTCCACGAACAGCGTGTCCAGCAGCGCGCCGCCGGTCTCGTTGGCCACCACGTCCGCCAGGCCCAGTGCCAGGGACAGCGAGGCCAGGAACGATTCGCCGCCGGACAACGTCTTGGCGGGGCGGGAGCGGCCCGAGTAGTCGTCGAGCACGTCGAGGTTCAGGCCGCCGCGAGTGCCGCGGGCGCCGGCCGAGTCGGAGTGCACGAAGCTGTAGCGGCCCTGGCTCATGCGGTGCAGGCGGGCCGAGGCGGCGACGGCCACTTCCTCCAGGCGGGCGGCCAGCACGTAGGAGCGCAGCGTCATCTTCTTGGAGTTCTGGCCGCGGCCGTTGATCACGTCGGTCAGCGCGGCGAGTTCCGCGTAGGAGGCTTCGAGTGGCTCCAGCGACTTCCACTCGGCACGCAGCCGGGCGGCCAGTTCACCGACGCGGGCGAGGGCCGCTCGGGCTCGGGCCAGGCCGGTTGCGGCGGAGGAGGCCGCGGCACGGGCGGACGAGGCTTGTGCGGTCACCTCGTTCAGGTCCACCTCGGCGGCCGGGTCCACGTCGGCCAGCTCTTCCAGGGTGGCCGCGGCGGTGGCGCGGGCGCGTTCCCAGGCGGCGATCCGTTCGTCCAGTGCCTGGAGTTTGGCGGCTGGGCGGGCGGCGGACAGTGCGGCGTCCACGTCCGGGAAGCCGGCGTCCGCCGCCAGGGCGGCCACGGAGGCTTGTTGCTCCTCGACGCGGGCCAGGGCGGCGTCCCGGGCGGCGCGGCGGTCGGCCAGTTCCACCAACGACTTCGACAGGCGCAGCAGGTGGTCGCGGCGGGTCAGGACGTCCTCGTGTTCGCCGCGGGCCTTGTCCAGGCGGGCGCCGCGTTCGGAGACCACGGTGACCAGCGACGCGTGTTCGGTGCGCAGGCCGACCAGGTCCTGCTCGACCTTGGCCTTCTCGGCTCCCAGCTCGCGGGACTTGGCTTCCAGGCCGACGAACTCGTTCTGCCGCTGCGACTTGGTCCGGGCCAGCTCCAGGGCCGCGCGGTACTCGGCCACGACGAACGCGGGCTCGTCGGAGCCGAGGGCTTCCCAGCACGCCTGGATGCGCAGTTCGGCGGCGTGCGCGGCACGTTCGGACTCGTTGCGGCGGTCCAGCGCCTGCTGCTCGTCGTGGGCCGCTTCTTCCTCGTCGGCCGCGTCCACGCCGCCGAGCATCGGCTGGGCCGGTGCGGGGTGCGACGAGGAACCGCAGACCGCGCAGGGCTTGCCGCGTTTCAGGGCCGCGGCCAGCTCGATGGCCATGTTCTCGAGGCGCTGGTGGCGGACCTGCTGGAGGACGTCCTTGGCCTTCTGGTGGACGTCGATCGCCTCGTGCAGCTCCTTCTTGGTTCGCTCCAGCGCTTCCCCGGCCTCCGGCAGCGCCAGGGCGGCGTCCGCGCGCGCCTTCAGGCCCTCCAGGCGGGCGGAGGCCTCGGCGGCCGCGTCCAGCTGCGCGCGGCACTGGGCCACGCGTTCCGGCAGCACTTCCAGTTCGGTGTTCAGAGCCAGCAGGCGGCGCTCGACCTGGTACGAGGAGTTCTTCAGCACCGACAGCTTGCGCACGTCGGCCTGCTGGCGTTCGGCTTCGGCGGCCAGTTCGGCCAGGCCGCCTGCTTCCTCGCGGTGGCGCTCGGCGTCCTCTCGTAACGACGAGCCGGAGTAACCCAGGCGCGCCAACGATTCCGCGGCCCTGGTCTCGTCGCGGACCGCGAACTCGTAGGACTGCTGGAACTTCGCGATCTCACCGAAGGCGGGCACGACCGGGATCGCACGACGGGCCGCGTCACGTTCGGCGAACCACGACGCCGAGTCGGCGGCCTCGACGCGGGCCAGCATCTCGCGGGCGTCGCGCACGCGGCGGATCTGGTCGGCGTGCACGCGGGCCTGGGCCAGCAGGGCGTCCGCGCCGTCGGCCACGCCGGCCGTCTCCTCGGACAACGCCTCGGCTTCCTGGACGGCGAGCGAAAGCCGCTCCAGCACCGATTCCAGCCAGCCCGGCTCGAACGACGGCTCCTCACCAGCCGCCTCGGCCACGCGGTGCATCAGCTCGGAGGCGCCCTGACGCCGTTCCTCCAGCACGCGACCGGCGACCACCCGCTTGTCGCGGAACCACTTCTCCACGTCCAGGAAGCGCTCGGTGCCGAAGAGCTTCTCCAGCAGCACCTCGCGTTCGGCCGTGTCCGAGCGCAGGAAACGGGCGAACTCGCCCTGCGGCAACAGCACGACCTGGAAGAACTGCTCGTACGACATCCCGAGCATGTCCTCGACGGCGCGCGCCACGTCGTCGATGCGGGTGATGCCCTCGCCGTCCCAGCCTTCGAGCCACGTCAGCGAGGCCTTCGCGGGCTGCGTGGTGAAACCTCCGCCGCGCTTCTTCGGGCGATCGAACTCCGGCGAGCGCACGATCCGGAACCGCCGCGACTGCACGGTGAGCTCCAGCTCCACCGACGTCGGCACCTCGGGATCGGCGTATTCGCAGCGCAGCTTCTTCACGTCGCCCCGCGCGCCCGGCACGCGCCCGAACAGCGCGAACGCCACCGCGTCGAGCAACGTCGTCTTGCCCGCGCCCGTGTCGCCGTGCAGCAGGAACAACCCGTCCGCGCCCAGCTCGTCGAAGTCGACGCTCTCCGGGCGCGGGTACGGGCCGAACGCCGTCAGCTCCAGGCGGTGCAGTCTCATTGCTCCTGCTCCCTCGCCACCGACGAGAACGCCTCACGCAGCAACGCCTTCTCCGCCTCGGACGGCTCGGAACCCCGTGCGTCCGACACGAAACAACAGGCCACTTCCTCGTCGGAACGGCCACGCACCCGGTCCGCGTACGTCATGTTGTGCTGCAGCCCCTGCTCCGGCCGCCACTCCACGTGCACCGCGTGCTCGAACCGCTTCTGCAACTGCCGCAACGCATCCATCGGACGCACCTGGTCCGTCAGCACGACGGACAGGAAGTGGTCCTCGAACGGCTTGTGCGCGGGGTCCTCCAGCACCTCGGCCAACGTACCCGTCAGCGAGGCCAGCGGCCGCGGCACCGGCAGATCACGCCGCTCCACCCCGACGAGCCCGCCCGCGTCCAGCTCCACCAGCCACACCGACTTGCGGTGCCGCGCCTCGGAGAACGAGTACGCCAGCGGACTGCCCGAGTAGCGCAGGTTCTCCGCCAGCGTCTGCGGCCCGTGCAGATGCCCGAGTGCCACGTAGTCGACGCCCGAGAACACCTGCATCGACACGTCCTGCACGCCACCCACCGCGATGGTGCGCTCGGACTCAGACGGCGCCCCGCCGGTGACGAACGCGTGCGCCAGCACCACCGAACGGGCCGAGCGACCGGCCAGATCAGCCCGGATCCGCCGCATCGCCTCACCGAGAACCGGCGCGTGCCCCTTCTCCGCCACCCCGAGCACGTGCCGCGCGGGCTCCGGCTCCAGGAACGGAATCCCGTACAGCGCGACGGGCCCGTGCTCGTCCTCCAGCTCCACCGGCTTGTCCAGCAACGAGATCTGCGTGCGCAGGTACAACCCGCCGGATGCGGCGAACTCGCCGAACACCCCGATCCGCGCCGCCGAGTCGTGGTTGCCGGGGGTGATCACGATCCGCGCCCCGGCAGCGCGGATCCGCATCAGCACCCGCGCGCACAACGACACCGCGTCGGCGGACGGCACCGCACGGTCGTAGAGGTCGCCGGAGATGACCACGACGTCGACCTTTTCGGAAGACACCAGGTCAGCGAGGCCGCTCAGCACCGACTCCTGCTCCACGAGCAGGTCGCGGCCGTGGAACGTTCGCCCCACGTGCCAGTCGGAGGTGTGCAGGATCCGCATGGCACCAACCGTAGAGACGGGGTCTGACAAATCTCCGGGAGGGTTCCCGGCGTGTCACCCGATCGAGTTCAACATCTTTGGGGGAGCATCATCGGTGCCGTGACCGCAGTGATCATCACCGCCTCTCTCGTCCTGGCACTCGTCAGTGCCGGGGCGCTGCTGTTCGTCTGGCGCCTCTACCAGGACAGCGTCCGCCGCACCGACGAGGCGCTCGCCGCCATCGGCACCGAACGCGCGCGCTACGACGTGCAGCAACAAGCCCTGCAACGCTACGAAGTGGCGTTCTCCAGCGTGAGTGGACGCGGTGAGCTCGGCGAACAGGTGCTCGTCGAAACGGCGCGCGCACTCGGGCTGAGGGAGAACCTCCACTACACGCTGCAGACCGACGTGGCCGGCGGTGGCTCGGTCCGCCCGGACATGGTGCTGAACGTCGGCGGCGGCCGCGCGGTCCCCGTCGACTCGAAGATGTCCATGGCCTGCTGGGCCGAAGCGGTCGAAACGGACGATCCACAGGAACGCCAGGACGCGCTCCGGGTGCACGTCCGCAACATCCGCTCCCGCGCCGCCGAACTGGCGGGCAAGGGCTACCAGCGCTGGGCGGACGCGATCTACGGCACGATCATGTTCGTCCCCAACGACGGCGCGGTCGTCGCCGCCCTGGACACCGATCCCGAACTGCTCCGCTGGCTGCTGGACCGCCGCGTCTTCCTGTGCGGCCCGACCGGGTTCGCCGTGATCGCGTCGAGTGCGATGTTCGCGGTCACCGAACGAGCGCTGGCCGACGACGTCGAGCAGGTCAGGCTGCAGGCCGGCCGCGCGAACCGGGCAGCCGACACCGCCATCGAAGCGGTCAACCTCTCCACCACGCACCTGCAGCGCTTCCTCTCAGCTCGACGCAGGGAACTGGACGCCCTGGAGGGCTTCCGGGCGAGCGTGGAGCCGCTGACGGACGCCTCCGCCACCCCTACGCCCCTTCCTCTCGTCCGAAGGGCGGACGAACAGTCCGCTTAAAACGCACGGAGCGTGCCCACAGGTTGCTTCTGGGTGAGAAACCTGCGGACTGACGAACACCTAATGGCCGAACGGCTACCGTGTGCGCCGTGAGTGAGTTGCGCGATCGTTCGGCGGCCTTCGACGACGTCGAGGACTACGACGAGGTCCCGTGGAACTACCGGGCCATCTTCGGCGAGTTCAAGGGCATCCCGTGGTGGGCCGCGATCCTGTGCGCGCTGGTCCCGGCGTTCATCGGCGCGTTCATCGACATCAACTCCAGCAAGACCGTCGGCTGGACGTTCATCGCCGTCTTCTTCGTCGGCGCGCTCGCCGGAATCCTGCTGGTCCAGCGCCGCAGCCTGTTCGCGCCGATGGTGCAGCCGCCGCTGATCCTGGCCGTCACGGTGCCCACGCTCGTGCTGTTCACCGGCGGCGTCCAGAAGGGCGGCCTCGCCAACATGGCTCTCGGCCTGGGCAAGCCGCTGATCGACAGCTTCCCGGTCATGGCCGTCACCACCGCCGTCACCGTCGCGTTCGGCATCCTGCGGATCGTCCTGCAGAAGGACCCGAACCGGCCGTCCAAGGACGAGGTCCGCGAGGCCAAGGCGGAGATCAGGGAACGCGGCAAGCCGGTCCGCAGGCCCCGCGAGGAGCCCGTGGAGGACGAGCGCCCGCGCCGTCTCCGTCCGGAAGGCGCTCCCGCACGCCGCCCCCGGCCGGAAGGTGCCCCAGCACGGCGCCCCCGCCCGGACGGTGCGGCCCGCGCCGAGCGTCCGGCAGGCCAGCGCAGGCCACGGCCACCGCGCGAGGACCGCTAGCCGCAGCAACCCGTTGTTCGCGATCGCCCCCGCGAACGCCGTACAACGGATCACGGACAACAACCCCCTGACCAGCACGCACTCTGCGAGCATGAGTTCGATGCCTAGGGGAGAACGTCCACTGGACGAGGGCGACAGCCCGCTGCTGCTGTTCGCCGGAGACCTGCGCCAACTGCGCACCAACGCGGGGAAGCCGAGCTACCGGGACCTGTCCCGGCGCGCGCACTTCTCGGCGAGCACGCTGTCCGACGCGGCGGGCGGGCGGAAGCTGCCGGGTCTCGACGTCACGCTCGCGTACGTCCGGGCGTGCGCTGGCGACGAGGCGGCGTGGGAGCGGCGCTGGCACGACCTGGCCGTCGCCATGGCACAGAGCCGGACCGTCGAGGGGCCGTCCCCGTACGTGGGCCTGAACCCGTTCACGACCGAGGACGCCGACCGGTTCTTCGGCCGGGAGGCGCTGACCCGCACGTTGCTCGACCGGCTCGACCGGCAGCGGTTCCTCGCGGTGTTCGGCGCGTCTGGCGAGGGCAAGTCGTCGCTGCTCAGGGCGGGTATCGCGGCGAAGTTCGAGAACGCGGTGGTCTGCACGCCGGGCCCCGACCCGGACGCCGCGATCGCCGACGCCCTCGCGAGGAACCCGGACCTGCTGGTCGTCGACCAGTTCGAGGAGCTCTTCACGCTCTGCGAGGACGAGGTCCAGCGCACGGCGTTCCTGGACGCGCTGCTCGTCGCCGGCTGCAAGAAGGTGATCGCGGTCCGGTCCGACTTCTACCCGCACTGCGCCCAGTACCCGCGGCTCGCGGACGCCCTGACCGACGCCCAGGTGCTGCTCGGCACGATGACGCCGGACGAACTGCGCCGCGCGATCACCCAGCCCGCCGCGACCGTCGGCTGCACCGTCGAGACGGCCCTGCTGACCACTCTCGTCGCCGAAGCGGCGGGTCGCAGCGGCGTGCTCCCCCTCGTGTCCCACGCGCTGCTCGAAACCTGGCACCGCAGGCGCGGCAACACCCTCACCCTCGCCGGCTACCAGTCAGCAGGCGGCATCCAGGGCGCGCTCGCGCAGAGCGCAGAGGCCGCGTTCGCCACGCTGGACGACTCCGAGCAGCACCTGGCCAAGCAACTGCTGCTCCGGCTGAGCGCCGACGGCACCAAACGGCCCGTTCCGCGGCACGAGGTCGTGGGCGAGGAAGTGCTCGACGTGCTCGCCGGCACCCGGCTCATCACCGTCGACGAGCACACCGTCGAGGTGACCCACGAGGCGCTGTTCCAGGCCTGGCCGAGGCTGCGGGCGTGGCTGGACGAGGACCACGAGGGCCTCAGGACGCACCGCAGGCTCACCGACGCCGCCAGGACGTGGCGGGAGCTGGGCCAGGACACCGACTCGCTCTACCGCAGCACCAGGCTCGCCGAGACGACCGAGTGGGTCGCGCGGACCCAGCCGGAGCTGACCGGCACCGAACGCGAGTTCATCGGCGCCTCGAAGGCACGGGAGCGCCGCCGCACCCGCCGCCTGCGCTGGACCGCGGCAGGACTGGCGGTGATGCTGGTGGCCACCGCCGCGAGCGCCGTCGTGGCCGTCCAGCAGCGCCGTGAGGTCGAACGGCTCGGCCTGATCTCGCAGTCGCAACAGCTCGCGGCGGCGTCGGAGGCACTCGTCGTCAGCGACCCGAAGCAGTCCGCCCGCAAGGCTGCCGAGGCCTACCGGACCTATCCGACGCCAGAGGCCCGTAGCCGGGTGCTGAGCGCGTCCGCGTCGGCACGTGGCCGCAAGCTCGACCTGCTCAACGCCTGGAGCTTCGGGTTCGGCAAGGACACCATCGCGCTGATGGGTCCGGAGGGGCTGGCCGTGCACGACACGGCCACGTTGTCGCTGCGGACCAGATGGCGCCCGAGCATGACCGGCACCGTGTTCTCCTGGGCCACCTCGCCGGACGGCCGCACGGTCGCCGTGTGCCTGCACGACGGGCGGATCGTGCTGTGGTCGGGACCGGAGGCCGACCAGGTCGTGCTGCAGCGGACCGGCACGCGCGGCGGAGTCGCCTTCAGCGAGGACGGCCGCTCGCTCATCGTCGGTGGCGACGTCTGGGACCTCGCCACCCGCCAGGTGCGCTACTCGTTGCCGGTCGGGCCGATCAACGGCCCGTTCGACGTGGCGGACGGCCGGGTGCTGGCCCTCGTGACGGGCGGCGCGATCGCGTTGTGGGATCTGGAGACGCGGCAGCGCACAGGCGGCTTGCAGGTGCAGTCCGGCGACATCACCAGGGTGAGGCTGCTGCCGGGCGGCAAACTGGCCGCGGTCGCCACCACCGAGGGCCAGGTGCAGGTGCGGGACCTCGCGACCGGCGCGACGGTCGCCACGCCACCCGCGCACACCGGCGTCGTCAACAGCCTGACGCTCAGCGCCGACGGCAGCATGCTCGTCTCCGGCGGTGAGGACGGCCGCGTGCACATCTGGGACGTCGCGCACGGCACCGCCATCACGACCGTCACGATCAACGAACCCGCTCGCAGCGCGCAGTTCTCCCCGGACGGCGGACTGGCCGTGCTCACCCCGCGCGCCCTGCGGTTCTTCCCGCCGGGCAGCGTGCCGAGGAAAGCCGGGTACACGGTCCGTGCGCTCACCGTCGACGACAACGGCTCGATCCTCACCCTCGACGACGCGGGCGTCATCGAACGCCGCGACTCCACCCTGCGCACGCTCCAGCGCGTCGAGACCGGCGTGCCCCAGATCCGTCCCGGCCGCTTCAGCCCCGACCACCGGCTGGTCGTCACGAACGGCCCGCTCAAGGTGCGCGACACCAACACCGGCGCGACCGTCAGCGAACCGGCCGTCGCGGCCGGCAGCTCGACCACGGGCATCGCGTTCGGGGAGAAGCAGATCGCCGTGGTGGGCTCCGCGGACCCCGACGCCGTCTGGTCACTGGACCGGCGAAGCCAGCCGACCTTCATCGGCGGCGACTCCAGCGGCCCCCGCACCGCCGTGTCGTTCGGCAAGGACGACGGCCAGCTCGTGTTCGCCCGCGAGGACGGCGAGGTGCTGATCCGCGACGGCGGCGTGCAGAACCAGAACCTGGCGCTGCCCCGCACCCACTCGGCGGCGGTGCGGGCGCTCGCGCTCTCCCCCAGCCGCAAGATCCTCGCGACCGGTGGCGACGACGGCCTGATCGCGTTGTGGGACACCACGACGTGGCGCAAGCTCGGTGAACTGCGCGGGCACGCCGACGCGGTCGCCGCGCTGGAGTTCAGCCCGGACGGCAACCGGCTCGCGAGCGGTGGCAACGACCGCGCGGTGGTCGTGTGGGACGTGCGCGAACAGACCGCCTGGGCGACGTTGCGCGGTCACAACCGCGGCGTGACGCACCTGGCGTGGCGCCCGGACGGCTCACAACTGGTGTCCGCGGGTGCGGACGCGATCCAGGTGTGGGGCCTGGACATGGCCCAGGCCCTCCGCATGGTGGAGAACTAGCTCTGGTGGAGAACTAGCTCTGGTGGAGAACTAGCTCTGGTGGAGAACTAGCTCTGGTGGAGAACTAGCGGACGAGGTCCTTGCGGAGCTCACGCGGCAACGAGAACGTGATCCGCTCGTTCGCCGTGGTGATCTCCTCGACCTCGCCGTAGCCGTGCGACTCGAGGAACTTCAGCAGCTCCATCACCAGCAGGTCCGGCACCGACGCACCAGACGTGACGCCAACGGTCTCGACGCCCTCGAGCCACGCCAGGTCGACCTCCTTGGCGTAGTCGATCAGGTAGGAGGCCTTGGCGCCGTGCTGCAGCGCGACCTCGACCAGCCGGATCGAGTTGGAGGAGTTCTTCGAGCCCACGACGAGCACGAGGTCGCACGACGGCGCCATCGTCTTCACCGCGGTCTGGCGGTTCGAGGTGGCGTAGCAGATGTCGTCCGACGGCGGGTCCTGCAGCTCCGGGAAGCGGTCCTTGAGCTGCCGGACGCGCACCATGGTCTCGTCGACCGAGAGCGTCGTCTGGGACAGCCAGATGACCTTGTTCGGGTCGCGCACCTCGACCTTGGCCGCGTCCTCGGCGGTGTCGACGAGCTTCACGTGGTCCGGCGCCTCACCGGCGGTGCCCTCGACCTCCTCGTGGCCCTCGTGACCGATCAGGAGGATGTCGTAGTCCTCCTTGGCGAAGCGCACCGCTTCTTTGTGGACCTTCGTCACCAACGGGCACGTGGCGTCGATGGTGCGCAACGAGCGGTTGGCCGCCTCTTCGTGCACGGCGGGCGACACGCCGTGTGCTGAGAACACCACGAGTGCGCCCTCAGGAACCTCGTCCGTCTCGTTGACGAAGATGGCGCCGCGGTCGGACAGCGTCTCCACGACGTACTTGTTGTGGACGATCTCCTTGCGCACGTAGACGGGAGCGCCGTACTTCTCGAGGGCGAGCTCGACCGTCTCGACGGCACGATCAACGCCCGCGCAGTAACCACGCGGCTTCGCCAACAGGACTCGCTTGGGCATGGCTCCAGGGTACCGGGGTGCGTTCCTAGGTCGTGTCCTGCGAGTCCCGTTCGATGAGAGTCACATCCGAGAGGGTTTCTGACGGTGCCGCCGCAGCTCCCTCATACCGGGCGTATCCGGGAGTTGCGGCGGTGCCGTCAGAAACGCCCTCGGGTGCGGCTGTCGCGGACGGGACTCGCAGGACACGACCTGTGCATTCGGCGCGCAGTTGCGGCAGGCTAGTGGGCATGAAGCCACTGCCATTGGGTGTCCGCGTCGCCGCTGGACTCGCGGTGACCGCCCTCGAACAGGCGCGCAGGCTGCCGCAGCAGCTCGCCGGACTCCCCCTCACGGTGGTCAGCGAGGCAATGCAGTTGTCCATGCGCGTCCAGCAGCATGTGACCGAACTCGCCATCAAGGGTGACGACGTCCTCTCCGGACTGAGGCCGGCCGAGGACGAGCCGGAGTGGGCGACGTTCGACGAGGACGAGACGCCGGTCACCACCGCGACCTCCGAAGCACCCGCGGACGATCCGTGGGAAGAGGAGGAGCGCGCGATCGCCGAGGTCCCCGAGTTCCTGCCGATGTACGACGAACTGTCGATCGCCCAGCTGCGCGCCCGGCTGCGCAACCTGGACGTCGAGCAGCTGGAGGTGCTGCTGCGCTACGAGCAGGCGCACGAGTCCCGGCCCGAGTTCATCGGCATGCTCAACCGCCGGATTCTGACGGTCAAGCGCCCAAATGATCCGGCACAGTGACCGAAGGAAAATCCACGCCGGAGAACCCCTGGCCGGTGCGGACGGTCGCCCGCAAGCTGCTCGACTGGATCAACCGGCTCGGCGACGTCTGGGTCGAGGGCCAGGTCACCCAGCTCAACGCGCGCAGCTCGACGGCGTTCCTGACGCTGCGCGACCCGAGCGTCGACATGTCGATGTCGATCACCTGCAACGCCTCGATGATCCGCGAGCTGCAGCTCACCGAGGGCAGCCGGGTGATCGCGCACGGGAAGATCAGCTTCTACCCGAACCGCGGCACGCTGAGCCTGCGGGCGGACGACATCCGCGCGGTCGGCATCGGCGAGCTGCTCGCGCGCATCGAGCGGTTGCGCAAGCTGCTGCACGCCGAGGGCCTGTTCGACCCGCGCCGCAAGCGCCGGCCGCCGTTCCTGCCGAACAAGATCGGGCTCATCACCGGACGTGCGTCGGCGGCGGAACGGGACGTGCTGACGAACGCGCGCAATCGTTGGCCCGGAGCGCACTTCCGCGTCGTCAACGTCGCCGTGCAGGGTCCGATGGCGGTCACCCAGGTGATGACCGCGCTGTCCACTCTGGACAGAGACCCGGAGTGCGACGTGATCATCATCGCCCGCGGCGGCGGCAGCGTGGAGGACCTGCTGCCGTTCTCCGACGAGGCGCTGTGCCGCGCGGTCTCCCAGTGCCGCACGCCGGTGCTGTCGGCGATCGGGCACGAACCGGACATCCCGCTCATCGACCACGTCGCGGACCTGCGTTGTTCGACTCCGACCGATGCAGGCAAACGGGTGGTTCCCGATGTCGCCGAAGAGAGTGAACGCGTCCGCCAAATGCGCGATCGCGGACGGCGCGCGCTGCACGGCTGGGTCGACCGGGAACGCAAACTGCTCGACGCCCTGCGCTCGCGACCAGTACTTTCGGATCCGTACGGCCCGCTGGACCGCAGAGCTGAAGAGGTGAATCGGCTTCGCGAGCAAGGACGCAGGGCCGTGACGCAACGTCTCGATCGGGAAGACGTCCACCTCTCGGGGACGAAAGCCCGCTTGACGACCCTCGGACCAGCCGCCACGCTGGCCCGCGGATACGCCGTTGTGCAACTCGTCACACCTGACGGGCCCGACGGCGTGTTGCGTTCTGTGACGGACGCCCCCAGCGGAACACGGCTGCGGGTACGCGTCGTTGACGGTGCAGTGGAAGCAGTGGTCGCCAAGGCGGAAGGGGGAGGTACCGATGATGCGTGATGCCGTGTTCCTGCCCCTGACCATGGAGGCGGCCGGCAATTGCACCACGGGACTGCGGCACAAGGCGGAGGCGGCGAACAGGGCCGCGGCGGAGTGCTGGACGGCGATGGTGGGCGACTGCGACACCAAGAGCCGCCGCACGCTGATCCTCACGTTGCACGATTTGAGCGAGGCCACCGCCGGGACCGTGCAGTACCGGCGCGTCGCGGAGGCCGAGGCGCTCATCGACGAGGCGGTGCGAGAGGGTGACGGCGAGGAGTTCGCGGAGGCGCTGGTCGGGTACGACCTGGCCGTCGCGACCGTGTTGAGCCGCCTGAGGAGTCAGTCCGCGTGAGTTCGGAGACGTTGGGTTACGAAGCCGCCCGCGACGAGTTGGTCGAGGTGGTGCGCAAGCTGGAGGCCGGCGGCCTGTCGCTGGAGGACTCACTCGCGCTGTGGGAACGCGGTGAGGCGCTCGCCAAGACTTGTGAGCAGCATCTCGCGGGCGCGCGTGAGCGAATCGATGCAGCTCTCGCTGTGGTCGAGGAGGACGTTTCCGAGGCGTGATCCCGTGCAAGGATTCAGTTGCCGATCACAAAATCCGGCACGCTGAGTAGTCGCATGGAGGCGCGCAATGGTGAACACCCCCGCGGAACGACGTCGCGAAGCCCCGGACCGGAACCTGGCGCTGGAGCTCGTGCGCGTCACCGAGGCAGCGGCGATGGCCGCCGGCCGGTGGGTGGGACGCGGCGACAAGAACGGCGGTGACGGCGCCGCGGTCGACGCGATGCGCAAGCTGATCCACACCGTTTCGATGCGCGGTGTCGTGGTGATCGGCGAGGGCGAGAAGGACGAAGCGCCGATGCTGTTCAACGGCGAAGAGGTGGGCAACGGCGAGGGTCCTGACTGCGACGTCGCGGTCGACCCGATCGACGGCACCACGCTGATGGCCAAGGGCATGCCGAACGCGCTGGCCGTGCTGGCCGTGGCGGAGCGCGGGGCGATGTTCGACCCGTCCGCCGTGTTCTACATGGAGAAGCTCGCCGTGGGCCCGGAGGCGGCCGACGTCATCGACATCACCGCGCCGATCGTGGAGAACATCCGCCGCGTCGCCAAGGCCAAGCACAGCGACGTGTCCGACGTGAACGTCTGCATCCTGGACCGGCCGCGGCACGAGTCGATCGTGCAGGAGGTGCGGCAGGCGGGCGCGCGGATCCACTTCATCTCCGACGGCGACGTGGCGGGCGCGATCGCGGCGGCACGTCCCACGAGCGGCGTGGACATGCTCATCGGCATCGGTGGCACGCCGGAGGGCATCATCGCGGCGGCGGCGCTCAAGTGCGTCGGTGGCGCCATTCAGGGCCGGTTGTGGCCCAAGGACGACGAGGAGCGCGAGAAGGCGATCGGCGCGGGCCACGACCTGTCCCGCGTGCTCACCACGAACGATCTTGTCAGTGGTGACAACGTCTTCTTCTGCGCGACCGGTGTGACCGATGGCGACCTTCTGCGCGGTGTGCACTACCGGGCGGGTGGCTGCACCACGCAGTCGATCGTCATGCGCTCCAAGTCCGGCACCGTGCGCATGATCGACGGCTTCCACAGCCTGCACAAGCTGCGCGAATACGCCTCGGTGGACTTCGACCTGCCGGAGGACGTGCAGCAGCCGCTGCCGTAGTTCGGTGTGAAGGTGTGAACCGTTAACGGAGGGTCACCCTCCGAGTGACCCTAGTGACCAAGTCACTTTCGTCCTTAGTTTCCGACCTGACCCCGGCAACCCTGCGCCGGGTTCAGGAAAGGAACTCAACGATGAGGGCACGTTCGTTGTTCTCCGCAGTCGTCGTGGCCGCGGGCGCTCTGCTCGCCTCCGCCGCAGCGGCCACCGCGGCTCCGGCTCCCACCGCTGACGGCGAGGTCTCGCCGATGATCGTGGGTGGCACCAACGCCACCCAGGTCTACTCCTGGATGGTCTCCCTGCAGAGCACCTCCGGCAGCCACTTCTGCGGCGGCACGCTGATCAAGGCCAACTGGGTCGTGACGGCGAAGCACTGCGTCCAGGGCTCGTCCGCGGCGTCGATCCGCACCCGGATCGGCACGACCAACCGCACCAGCGGCGGCACCACCACCGGCGCGTCCCGGATCATCAACCACCCGTCCGCCGACCTGGCGCTGGTGCAGCTCAACACCTCGGTCAGCCAGGCCCCCGCGGCTGTGTCGGCCTCGTCCGGCCCGGTCGGCACCGCCACCCGCATCATCGGCTGGGGCCAGACCTGCCCGACCCGTGGCTGCGGCTCCGCTCCGATCACCCTGCAGGAGCTCAACACCTCGATCGTGACGGACAGCCGTTGCTCCGGCATCAGCGGCGCCTCGGAGATCTGCACCAACAACACCGGTGGCAACAAGGGCGCCTGCTACGGCGACTCGGGTGGCCCGCAGGTGAAGTCGGTGGGCGGTCGCTGGGAGCTGATCGGTGCGACCAGCCGCTCCGGTGGTGGCGCGACCTGCGCGACCGCTCCGTCGATCTACGTGGACGTCCCGTACTTCCGCTCGTGGATCAGCCAGTACGCGGGCGCGGTCTAAGGACCACCACCCCCGTAGATCGGTAAACGCATTCCGAGGGCCCGTCTCCCAACTGTTATGGGAGGCGGGCCCTCTGCTTTGCAACCTGAGTGATCCTCCGGTCGTCTACTTCGGCAAGGGATGGATCAACCGGGGGGTGCGCGATGAGGATGCTGCTCGTGGCGGTCGCGTTGTTGTCAGTGGCGGGATGCGCGCAAGGGGCCGTGCACGCCGAGACCCCTGCCGCGCCACCACCTTCGTCGTCCTCGGCCCCGGTGACGCCGTCCTCCTCGGAGACGCCGCCCCCGCCACCACCTCCACCCGCGCCGGTCGTGAAGCCGACGCCGTGCACCATCAGCGACGGCGCGTGCATCCAGCTCTCCACGAACCAGACGTGGATCGTGCGCGGCGACAAGATCGTCCACGGTCCGAATCCGATCACCCACGGGCGCCGGGGCTACGAGACGCCGCTCGGTAACTTCCCGGTGCTGCGCAAGGTGAAGGACGAGTGGAGCCGGCCGTACAACGCGCCCATGCCGTGGTCGACGTACTTCACCGAGAGCGGCATCGCGTTCCACGAAGGCGAGTTGAACGTCCCGTCGCACGGCTGCATCCACCTGGACCCGGCGGCCGCCCAGTACTACTTCAACAACCTCGCGATCGGTGAGACCGTGCAGGTGGTCGCTTGATCGACCACGTGATCCATAGGTCGATGATTCAGATCACCCGGTAGTGGTTACTCCACTACCGAGGGGTGATGAGAGATGCGAGTTCTGATCGCGACGGTGCTCCTGATCCTCGGCTTCGCTGTTCCCGCACAGGCTCAGGCGGGATGCACCGTCTACAACGGAGCATGCCTGGAGAAGCACTCCAACCGGGCGTGGCTGGTCTTCAACGGCAACACGAGCTACGGCCCGGTGCCGATCAGCCACGGCAAGCCTGGGTACGAGACCCCGGTGGGCACGTTCTCGGTGCTGCGCAAGGTGAAGAACGACTGGAGCGTCCCCTACAACGGCCCGATGCCGAACGCGGTGTACTTCACCACGACCGGTATCGCGTTCCACCAGGGTGACACGAACGTCCAGTCGCACGGCTGCATCCGGATGTCCGCCGACGCGTCGCTGGTGTTCTACGACAACCTGATGATCGGCGAGCAGGTCCAGGTACTGCCATGACAGTTGTCCTGGAAGGCCTGGCCGGTCCGGTCAGGCCTTCTAGCAACTGACGCGTTTCTTCGCGAACTCGTCCGCGGTGAGGTACTCGTCCTCGTACTTGGCCTTGCCGTCCTTCAACCCGTCGAGCGTGAACTCGATGTGCGACGCATCAGCGTTCTCGCGCTTCACCGACATCGCGAGGTGCTGGTCGCCCTTCGGAGGTTGCCACGCGACCTTCTCCACGGCACCTTCCGGCTTCTGGGCGACAGTGATCTCCCGAAGCCGCGCCGGTGGTGCGAACTCGACCCTCCAGAGCACCGGGTCCTTCTCGTCCAGCACCACGTCGCCGTCGGTCCCCTGGATCTGCATCCACTCGACCTTCGGCGAATCACACGCGTTGTCGACGAACTGCGGAAGCCCGGTCGGCGTCAGTTTCGCGGCCCACGTCGGCATCGGCGAACAGCCGCCGAGCGCGGTGACGGCGGTAAGTACCGCGACCAGCTTCAACCGGGTCATCCTGGGCTCCCTCAACCGATGGCTGCCCACCAGCATCCATCATCGCGTCCCAGCACCGAGACGCGGCCCGCGAGGCCGGTGGGCAGCCATCCGGTGAGCCGTTCGAGCTCCTTGCCGACCACGACCAGCGCCGTGGCGGGATCCGCGGACAGGTTGTCCAGCAACACGGGGACGTCCACGGCACTGAAGTCCACATCGGACACCGGCCGCCCGGCCGTCTCCCGGTTGGCCCGGACGATCCGCCAGCCCTCGTGCCCCTCCCACGCCAGCTCCTCGGCCGGCAGCGAGGCCACGAAGTAGTCCGAGGCCGCGTACGGCGACACGAGCGCGATCGGCCCGCCGAACCGCCCGGCCAGCGTGCTCAGCCGCAACGGGTGCTCGAGCTGCTTCGGTTCCGCCTTCACGCGCTCGTAGCGGACTCCCAGCCGGCGCGCGATCCGTTCGACCGCGGCGTGCACGCCGTCCTCCAGCGCCGCCACGACCAGCTCGACGTCCCGCGACCGGTTGAGCGCCTCCGGCAGGGCGAGTTGCGCCACGGTGAACCCCGGCAGCACCCCGATCTCAGGGCTCAGCCGGTCCGGCACCGTCAGCTCGACCAGCACGTCGCAGCCCCAGCCCGACGTGTCGACCTCGGCGTCGACCCGGCTCCCCACCAGGTCGGACAGCGGCTGCCAGTAGATCGTGCGCGGCCGTTCCCGCGTGACCGGACCCGCCCACCACGGCGTTCCCGGCACCATGTCGGCCCAACAGACGTGAATCACGAAGCCCCCCAGGGTTGTGTTGCGCGTCCCCCTGACACGCACAACCCGATGCCATCAGCCTCAGTTTATGGGCTGCGGCCGACGCGCCGCTGCCGTATCACTGACGCTCACCCAGAAGACGGTGGACCGCGGCCTCGATCCCGTCGACCCGCTTGAGCGCCGTCTCGTGGTCGACGCCGTCGTCCTCCCTGGCCAGCGTGTAGATCACTCCGCCGGCACTGGCGACGTGGTCGGGCACCCACACGATGCCGCGTTCCGCGAGCAGGCCGGCCACGCTGTCGTCGGTGAGCTGGTTGTTGGCGGGGCCCACGATCAGCTTGGCGCCGAGGTGCCGCACGGTCTCCGGACTCAGCACCCCGCCCACCGCCGCCGGGACGAGCACGTCGGCCTCGACCCGGTACGCCTCATCCGGATGCACCCAGCCGAACTCACCGGTGCGCCTGCTTTCGTCCACATCGGACACAACGATCTCCGCGCCGGCGAGCCCTCTGGCGATCAGCTCCCCCACCGAGCCGAACCCGCTGATCACCACCTTCCGGCCGGTGAGGTCGGGAGTTCCGAAAACGTGCTGCGAGGCCGCTTTCAGCGCTGCCAGCACGCCCCGTGCCGTGGGCCCGCTCGACGAGCCCGTACCGCCGTGTTCCTCCGGCAGGCAGTAGGCGTGCGGGGTGATTTCCCTGAGCACCAGCATGTCCTCCGGACCGGTGCCGACGTCCGGCCCCGCCCGATAGGCGCCGCCGAACTCGTTGATCAGGTCGGCGTGGTCGAGCAGCACGTCCCTGCGCAGTTCCGGCGTGAGCGGCCGGTCGATCACGATCACGCTTTTGGCCCCACCGTGCGGAATTCCGGCGGCCTCGCACTTGAGCGTCATCGCCTTCGACAACCGCAGCACGTCCGTGACGGCGTCGGTGATCCGACCGTACGGCTTCATCCGGCACCCGCCGACCGCCGGTCCGGCCTTGGTCGAGTGCAGCGCGACCATCGTGGTCATCCCCGACCGCTCGCCGGTGCGGACGACCAACTGCTCGTGTTCCCACATCTGCGTTCCTCCCCGAACTTCCGCCATACTCTGGCCTCGAAGTTAGGGTTATCGCCAGCTGTGGAAGTGAGTTGCCGAACGTTATTCGGCAACTGGGTCCGAGGAGCGAGATGGACGAACTTGATTCGGCGATCGTGCGGGAACTGCAGCGCGATGCCCGGCAGTCGAACCGCGACATCGCACGAAAGGTGGGCGTGGCGCCGTCGACGAGCCTCGAACGCATCCGGCTGCTCCGCGAACGCGGCGTGATCCGCGGCTACCACGCCGACATCGCCCCGTCCGCGCTCAACCGCGGCGTGCAGGCGCTGGTGTCGGTGCAGGTCCGCCCGTTGAGCCGGACGGTCATCGACAACTTCAAGACCTTCGCCGGCGGGCTGCCGGAGGTGCTGTCGGTGTTCGTCATGGCGGGCAGCGACGACTTCGTCATCCACGTGAGCGCTCAGGACAACGAGCACCTGCACGCGTTCCTGGTCGATCAGCTGAGCCAGCGCAAGGAGATCGTCGGCTGGCGCACGTCGATCATCTTCCAGCACCTGGCGAAGCACGATCCGGCGCCGTTGCCGGGCACGTGAGGCTCACGCGCCCGGCATCGGCTCAGCCGACGTCGCTGGAGTGCCCCGGGAAGAGGTGCGCAGAAGGATTGAGCATGACCGCGATGTTGTTGACCGCCGTCGCCGCCTCGCCGAACCCGGTCGCGATGAGCTTGACCTTGCCGGGGTACTGCGCGACGTCACCGGCCGCGTAAACGCGGTCCAGCTTGGTCTTCATCGTGGTGTCGACGACCACCGCGCGGTGGTCGAGCTCCAGCCCCCACGACTCGATCGGCCCGAGGTCGGCCGTGAACCCGAGCGCCGCGACAACTGTCTGCGCGGGCAACGTCTTCACGTCCTCACCCTTGACCTTGACGTCCACTTCGGACAGCGGCTCGCCGCGCAGCGCCAGCACCTCGGCGTCCGTGATGATCTCGACGCCGAGCTCCTTGACCTGCCGCACGGTCGCCGCGTGGGCCCGGAAGTTGGCCCTGCGGTGGACGATCGTGACACTCGTGGCGATCGGGTGCAGCGCCAGCGCCCAGTCGAACGCCGAGTCGCCACCGCCCACGATCACCACGTGCTGCCCCGCGTGTTCGGCCAGCACCGGCACGAAGTGCACCATGCCGTTCCCCAGCCTGCCGTCCCCCGCGGGCAGCGGACGCGGGTTGAACTCACCCATGCCCGCCGTGATCAGCACAGCCTTGGTGTTGACCGAGGAACCGTCCGCGAGACCGACCCGCAGACCGTCCTCAATGGACTCAAGGGTGCGCGCCTGGTGACCGAGCAGGTAGGTCGGCTTGAACTGCCCCGCCTGCTCCACCAGACCGTTGACGAGGTCACGCCCGCGCACGGCGGGAAACCCGGCCACGTCGAAAATCATCTTCTCCGGATACATCGCCGTGACCTGACCGCCGGGCTCTGGCAGGGCGTCGACCACAGCGACGTTCAGTTCCCGGAAGCCTGCGTAGTAGGCGGCGAACAACCCCGTGGGTCCAGCGCCCACGATGAGGAGGTCGACGTCACGCTCCATGGTGGTGCCCTTCTGCCAGTGGTGGGTGGCAGTGCTGTGATCGACGATAGAGACTCGGAGGTATGTCTGAACAGGAGTACCGCGTCGAGCACGACACGATGGGTGAGGTCCGCGTGCCGATCGACGCATTGTGGCGCGCCCAAACACAACGCGCGGTCGAGAACTTCCCGATTTCGGGTCGAGGCCTGGACCGCGCCCAGATCAGGGCCCTCGGCCTGCTCAAAGGCGCCGCGGCCAGAGCGAACGCCCGACTGGGCGTCCTCGACGCCGACCTCGCCGACGCCATCGCCTCCGCCGCCGACGAGGTGGCCGCCGGCCAGTGGGACGACCACTTCCCGGTCGACGTCTTCCAGACAGGTTCCGGCACGTCCTCGAACATGAACGCCAACGAGGTCATCGCCACCCTGGCCACCCGCTCGCTGGGCCGCGACGTGCACCCGAACGACCACGTCAACGCCTCGCAGTCGTCCAACGACACCTTCCCCACGACCCTGCGCGTGGCCGCCACCGAGGCCGTGGTCAAGGACGTCGTCCCCGCCTTCGAACACCTCCTGGGCGTGCTGGAATCACGCGCCGCGGAGTGGTCCGACCTGGTCAAGTCCGGCCGCACCCACCTCATGGACGCCGTCCCGGTGACGCTGGGCCAGGAAGCCGGCGCCTGGGCGTCCCAGGTCCGCTACTCCGTGGAACGCCTCACGTCGTCCGTCCCGCGCCTGGCCGAACTGCCGATCGGCGGCACAGCCGTCGGCTCCGGCCTGAACGCCCCCGCGGGCTTCGGTGCGGCCGTGGCAGCGGCCCTCGCCTCGGCGACCGGCCTGCCGCTCGTAGAGGCCCGCGACCACTTCGAGGCCCAGGCCACCCAGGACGGCGTCGTCGAGATCTCCGGACAGCTGCGCACGTCCGCCGTGGCCCTGTTCAAAATCGCCAACGACCTCCGCTGGCTCGGCTCCGGCCCCCGCACGGGCCTGGGCGAACTCGCCCTGCCCGACCTCCAGCCGGGCAGCTCGATCATGCCGGGCAAGGTCAACCCGGTGATCTCCGAAGCCACCATGATGGTCGTGGCCCAGGTCATCGGCAACGACGCCACCGTCGCCTTCGCCGGCTCGCAGGGCAACTTCCAGCTCAACGTGATGCTGCCGGTCATCGCCCGCAACGTCCTGGAGTCCTCGCGCCTGCTCGCCGCCGTGGCTCGACTTCTGGCGGACAAGGTCCTGACCGGCGCCGAGGCCCAGGTCGAGCAGATGCGCGAGTACGCCGAGTCGTCGCCGTCGATCGTCACGCCGCTGAACCGCTACATCGGCTACGAGGAGGCGGCGTCGATCGCCAAGCAGTCGCTGAAGGAACGCAAGACGATCCGCGAGGTGGTGCTGGAACGCGGCCACGTGCCGGGCAAGCTCACCGAGGAGCAGCTGGACGCCGCTCTGGACGTGCTGCACATGGCGCGCGGCGGCCGTTGAACGACTTCGGGCCAGGGCCACCGGTGCAGCCTGTGGCCCTGGCCCGAAGTGCGTGACCTGAGCCCGCCTGCTGGTGGGACCATCCGCACGTGAACGCACTGTCGGTCGTGGCCAGAGGCACCTGGCTGTACGCGCAGACCAAGCCCATGCCGGTGGCCATCGTCCGCCTCGACCACGACCACTGGTACGAGATCGCCAAGGCGAACGGCGATCTCGAGAGCGGCGAAGTTCCCAACGTCAACGCAGCGGGCCACGCCTACTACGTCTCGTACAGCAACATCCGTGATGGCGGCACGTTCTGGCCGGACTCGCAGACGCACCGCTCGTTCGGCGACGCCAAAGCCGACGCCGAGTCGCGTGCGCCGTCACCGATCACTTGGGACTAGGAGTACATCGCGAGCCAGATGGCGATGTAGTGGCAGATCGCCGCCACCACGGTCGCAGCGTGGAAGAACTCGTGATACCCGAACACCTGCGGCCAGGGGTTGGGCCACCGAGTCGCGTAGAACACCGCGCCAACGGTGTAAAGCGCCCCGCCCACCAACAGCAACACCAGCGCCGCGACACCGGCGTGGTGCAACAGCTCAGGCAGCACGAAGACCGCCACCCAGCCGAGAGCGATGTAGATCGGCACCCCGAGCCAGCGAGGCGCGTGCGGCCAGGCCAGTTTCAAGGTCACGCCCAGCAGCGCGCCGATCCACACGACCCAGAGCACGGTGCTCCCGGTGCCGGGATTCATCGCCAGCAGGGCGAACGGTGTGTAGGTGCCGGCGATGAACACGAAGATCATCGAGTGGTCGAGGCGCTTCATCCACGTGCGCACGCGGTCGGACTTCCACGTCACGCGGTGGTACAGCGCCGAGACGCCGAAGAGTCCCAGGACCGTGAGGCCGTAGACCGAGGTGGCCAGGGCGGCGCGCGCGGACACTGTGGACGCTGCCAGCGCGATCAGCGTCGCGCCGGTGGCTACGGAGGCGATGAAGGACCAGAGGTGCAGCCAACCACGAAGACGCGGCCGCAGTCCGGGCTGTGGAGGAGTGGGCGCAGTGGTCACAGGAACCTAGGTTACGCGACCGTAGGTTACGGACCATGGCTCAGTGATGAAGCTTGCACGGCGTACGCTGTTCGGACGTGGCACTCCGCACCCGTGTGAAAGACGTCGCTATCCACCTCTACGAGTGGATTCTCCGGCGTGAGTTGAGCGGGACACAGGTGCCCAAGCACGTGGGCGTGGTCCTCGACGGCAACCGCAGGTGGGCCAGGGAAGCCGGGTTCACCGACGTCGCGGACGGGCACCGGGCCGGCGCGCGCAAGATCCTCGAGCTCCTCGACTGGTGCGGTGACGCCAAAGTGGAGGTCGTCACGCTCTGGATGCTGAGCACCGACAACCTCAACCGGGACGCCGAAGAGCTGGCGCCGTTGCTGGACATCATCTCCGACATCACCGACGAGCTCGCCGAGGACGGCAGGCCGTGGCGGGTCCGGCACGTCGGCGCCATCGACATGCTGCCCAAGGAGCACGCCGAACGGCTCACCAACGCGGCGAACAAGACCAAGAACCGCACCGGCATCCAGGTCAACGTCGCGGTCGCGTACGGCGGCAGGCAGGAGATCGCGGACGCCGTCCGGAAGCTCCTGCAGGCACACGCCGAGCGCGGCGGCACCATCGAGGAACTCGCAGAGGTGCTCGACGTCGACCACATCGCGGAGCATCTCTACACCTCCGGCCAGCCGGACCCCGACCTGATCATCCGCACGTCCGGTGAGCAGCGGCTTTCCGGCTTCATGCTGTGGCAGTCGGCGCACTCGGAGTTCTGGTTCTGCGAGGCTTACTGGCCCGGCTTCCGGCGCACCGACTTCCTGCGGGCCATGCGCGAGTACGCCAAGCGCCACCGCAGGTACGGGAACTGACACAGCAAAAGGGGCGCCCACCGCGAGGTGAGCGCCCCTTTCGAGCTGACGACCAGATCAGTCGTCGTAGCCCCACTCGGCGCCGTCCTCGATGCCGCCGGCCGCGCAGGTCTCGGTGATGGAGGGCGAGTTCACCGGAACCGCTCCACCCAGCACGCCGACGTTGTTGCCACAGGCACCGATAACGCCGTTCAGGTTGTTGGCGTTGCCGACGACGAGCAGCGGCGCGTTCTCCCAGTGGTGGCCCTGAACGGCCATCGCCGGCGAACCAACAGCAAGGAACGCGGCAGCCACACCGAGGGCGGCGCCAGCCTTCTTCAGCACGATTTTTCTCCTCATGAAGGTTTAAACGGGGAAAACACATCTGGGGGCGCCAGAAATGACGCCCCCAGACGTAGAACTAAAGAGAGATCAGCCCTCGTCGACGATGCCGCCGGCGGCGCAGGTCTCGGTGATCGACGGCGAGTTGATCGGCACGGCGCCACCGAGGACACCGACGTTGTTGCCGCAGGCGCCGACGGTGCCGTTGAGGTTGTTGCCGTTCAGCAGGACCAACAGGGGGCCGTTCTTCCAGTGGTGTCCACCGTGGCCCTCGCCGGCCATGGCGGCCGGGGCGAACGCGAGCGACAGCGCAGCTGCGGCGACAACCGCGGCACAAGCCTTCTTCACGTCAATCTCCTTCATGTCGGGTTATCCCCGTCATTTCCGGAGTCTTCGGGGATCTCCGGAGCGGTGGGGTCTCCGGGCGGAAACGCTATAGGCATTGATCTCGATTGGCGGCCCGCATGACCCCATTGTGTGACGTCAAGATCAACAACATTCCCCATACAGGTGGTCTTCGATTCACGATTCGGTCGCGAGTAAGACCCTGTGGTAGACGCTCTACGCTCTTCGACTCATGGACGCCAACGAGCTGGTGCGCGGATATCTGGTGCTGGGGCTGCGCCTCGGGCGCCTGGTGTCCGGGTTCGTCGACTCGTTCACCGGCGACCCCGCGCTGAGCCGCGCCGTCGACAACGAACCGCGCCTCGATCCCAAGGCGCTCGCGTCGCACGCCCGTGAGCTGCGAAAAGAGCTTCCCGGCGCCGACCTCACCGCCCAGCGCAAGCAGTTCCTCCAGGCGCACCTCGCCGCGCTGGAGTGCACCGCGCGCAAGCTCGCCGGCGAGCGCGTCACGTTCGTCGACGAGGTCGAGCAGTACTTCCAGGTCCGCATCCGCCCCGGCGACGAGGACGCGTACGCCCAGGCCCACCGCAACCTCGACGTGCTGCTCGAAGGACCCGGATCCCTCACCGACCGCCTCAACGCCTTCCGCACGGCCGACGAGGTGCCCGCACGCAGGCTCCAGGGCGCCGTGCAGGCCCTCTCCAGCGCCCTGAGGGACCGCGTGCGGCACAAGTTCGCGCTGCCCGAGCAGGAGATCGTCGAGTACCAGGTCGTCACCAACAAGCCGTGGAGCGGCTTCAACTACTACCTCGGCGGCTACCGCAGCAGGGTCGCGGTCAACGCCGACCTCGGCCACCGCATGTCGAACCTGCCCCATCTGGTCGCGCACGAGTCCTATCCCGGCCACCACACCGAGCACTGCCGCAAGGAGGCGGGCCTGATCGCGCGGCGCGGCCACGCCGAGCAGTCGATCTTCCTGATCAACACGCCGCAGTGCCTGATGGCCGAGGGCATGGCAGAGCTCGGCCTGCACGCCGCCGTCGGACCGGGCTGGGGCGTCTGGACGGAGCAGATCTTCCGCGACCTCGGGTTGCGAATGGACGGCGAACTGTCCGAAAAGGTCGAGTCGGCAACGTCCGGCCTGCTCACCGTCCGGCAGGACGCCGCGCTGCTGCTACACGATCGAGGTGCGGATCAGGATGACGTGGTTGCGCATCTGCGCAGGTGGCTGCTAGTCCCCGACCGTCGCGCACGGCAAATGGTTCGTTTTCTGGCGGACCCGCTGTGGCGCGCGTACACCACGACGTACGTCGAAGGAGTGCGTCTCGTGAGGGCCTGGCTGGACGTCCGCGCGCCCGGCGAGTCGCTCGACTCCCGCTATCTGAGACTTCTCGACGAGCCGCTCGTGCCGAAATCACTCGAATCCCAGGTGAGGGACGGTCTGTCGTGGTTGGCGCGCAACACCCAGGAAAACAGCATCTGACCAGCTAGAACACGGCTGCGGTCACGTTTCGGGTTGTTTTCGGGCAGATGACAAATCGGGATTCACCTGTGTGGCTTCGTGCAGATGGGGCACCCACGCAGGTAACTTCGAAAGCGGCGGGACGCGACCACTGCGGACCGCGCAGGGAGGTCCTGATCGTGGCAGACAACGTCGCGAGGGGGCCGGCACCCGGCCCTCGTGGTCGACCTGCCTGACGCCACCCGGCGGACGGCGAGACGATCAATCAGGGTTGTGCCTGGCCCAGCGAGGAGCGGACGCGGGTGCCGCGTTCGTGAGGGAGTTGCCGTGAACGCACGACGTCCCGCGAGCCGTTCCTCAGGCTCATCGCGCACATCCTCCTCCAGGCGCAAGTCCGCCGCTCCAGCCATCACGACATATGTGCTGGACACGTCGGTACTGCTGTCCGATCCACTCGCGGCCACCAGGTTCGCGGAGCACGAGGTCGTGCTCCCGCTCGTGGTGATCAGCGAGCTGGAGGGCAAGCGCCACCACCCCGAACTGGGCTGGTTCGCGAGAGAGGCTCTGCGCCTGCTCGACGACCTGCGCTTGCGGCATGGTCGCCTCGATTCGCCCATCCCCATCGGGGATGTGGGAGGCACCTTGCACGTCGAGCTCAACCACTCCGACCCGGAGGTGTTGCCATCAGGTTTCCGAACGGACTCCAACGACGCCCGAATCCTCGCGTGCTCCCTCAACCTCGCTGCTGAGGGCCGCAACGTCACCCTGGTGACGAAGGACATGCCGCTGCGGGTCAAGGCCGGATCGGTCGGTCTCGCGGCGGAGGAGTACCGGGCGCACGACGTCACCTTGTCAGGCTGGACAGGAATGTCCGATCTGGACGTCGATCAGTCAGTGATCGACGGTCTGTTCAAGGAGAGCGTCGTCGACCCCACCCAACACGAAGGTCTCGAGCACATCGCCGAACTGCCGTGCCACACCGGACTCCGGATGCTGGCGGGCACGTCGAGTGCGCTGGGACGGGTGACCGCGGACAAGCAGATCAGGCTGGTCCGCGGGGATCGGGAGGCGTTCGGACTGCACGGAAGGTCCGCTGAGCAACGGATCGCGCTGGATCTGCTGCTCGACTCCGATGTCGGCATCGTCTCGCTGGGCGGGCGTGCGGGCACCGGGAAGTCGGCGCTGGCGCTGTGCGCCGGCCTCGAAGCGGTGATGGAACGCAGGCAGCACCGCAAGGTCGTGGTGTTCCGGCCGTTGTACGCGGTCGGTGGCCAGGAGCTCGGGTATCTGCCCGGTAGCGAGAACGAGAAGATGGGGCCGTGGGCGCAGGCGGTGTTCGACACGCTCGGCGCGCTGGTGAGCCAGGCGGTGGTGGAAGAGGTGATGGACCGCGGCATGCTCGAGGTCCTGCCGCTCACCCACATCCGCGGCCGCTCGCTGCACGACTCCTTCGTGATCGTGGACGAGGCGCAGTCGTTGGAGCGCAACGTGTTGCTGACCGTGCTGTCGCGTTTGGGCAGCAACTCGCGGGTGGTGCTGACGCACGACGTGGCGCAGCGCGACAACCTGCGGGTCGGCCGGCACGACGGCGTGGCGGCGGTGATCGAGAAGCTGAAGGGCCACCCGCTCTTCGCTCACGTCACGCTGACCCGCTCGGAGCGTTCGCCGATCGCGGCTCTCGTCACCGAGATGCTGGAGGACTACGCCTCATAGCTGTGTCCTGAGTGGAACGGCCCCGCGCTTTCGT
>NZ_JAXAVW010000006.1:0-306735 GCF_033949945.1 Lentzea miocenica | reverse complement strand
ACCGGTCTGCTCGGGCGCCTTGACCAGCACCCGCTTCTCGACCTCGGCGGCCAGATCCGCCGTCAACGGCAACGTCCGCTCGTACAACACACGGGCCTTGTAGAGGTCGATCTCACCCTTCTCCAACGCGTCCAGCGTCTGCGGCAACTTGCTCGCCAACTCCACCGCCAGGTGGACCTGGTCGGTGGTCCACCGCGACGTCCAGTGCATCGCCGCCGCGATCTCAGCGTCGAAGAACTCATCACCCGCGCACGCGACCGCGTACTCAGCGAGCACACGAATAGCCTGCGCCTGATGATAAGCAACTTGTTTCTGATGATAGGCGAGAGCATCGAGAACCTCGACCGCTTCCATGCCACCATTCTATTCGTGATCAAAAACGCCAAAGGGGGCTGAGCGACACACGATCGAGTGACAAATTCTTTCTACAACGCAACCCGCCCCTGGCAACCACCAACGCACCCGGAACCGACGCACGCAACCGGTCCACGCCCCGCAACCACCCGAGCAACCCAACCACAGAAATTCGTTCCGGCACACGCCCGAAGAAGGAGGGCATGTGCCGGGTCGGCGCCAGCCGTCGAACCATCTACCGTGGCCGTCATGGAGAGCCCGCTGAACCAGGTGTCGCTAGACCGGTTACGCCAGCGCACAAGCGTGAAGTGGCGCCAGTACCCAGAGGACGTCCTACCGCTGTGGGTGGCCGAAATGGACGTCGAGCAAGCCGAACCGGTGCAGCGAGCGATCATCGACGCGGTCCGCCAAGGCGACACCGGCTACCCGGCCGGCACCGCCTACGCCGAAGCGCTCAGAGACTTCGCCAAGGCCAGGTGGAACTGGGACGGCATCGCGATCGAACGCACCGCGATCGTCCCGGACGTCATGCTGGGCCTGGTCGAGATGATCAAACTGGTCGACGCCGACCTGGTCGTCGTCACCCCGCCCGTGTACCCGCCGTTCTACATGTTCGTGCGCAGCATGGGCCTGCCACTCGTGGAAGCACCGCTGACGAACGAACGCCTGGACCTGAAGGTGCTGGAGCAGACGTTCAAGCACATCCGCGCCAGGCAGCCGGTGTTCCTGTTGTGCAGCCCCCACAACCCGACCGGCACCGTGCACACCGCTGACGAACTCACCGCCGTGGCCGACCTCGCCAGGACCTACGGCGTCCGCGTCATCGCCGACGAGATCCACGCACCGATCGTCTCCAAGAACACGACGTTCGTGCCGTACCTCAGCGTCGACGACAGAGGGCTGTCGCTGATGTCCGCCTCGAAGGCCTGGAACCTGTCTGGCCTCAAAGCCGCTGTCGCCATCGCCGGTCCGGCAGCCGCCGACGACCTGGCCCGGTTGCCGGAGGAGGTCAGCCACGGCCCCAGCCACCTCGGCTCGATCGCGCACACGGCGGCGTTGCGCGACGGCGGCGACTGGCTCGACGCGGTGCTGGACGGCCTCGACGACAACCGGAAACTGCTCGCGGACCTGCTCGCCGAACATCTGCCCGAGATCGGTTACCGGCCGTCCCCGGCGACGTTCCTGGCCTGGCTGGACTGCCGGAAACTGGGCGACGACCCGGCCAAGCTGTTCCTCGAACGCGGCCGCGTCGCGCTGACCTCGGGAAACGACTTCGGCACCGGCGGAGCGGGGTTCGCGCGGTTCAACATCGCGACGTCGCCGGAGGTGATCACCGAGGCGGTTCGGCGGATGGCTGTCAGCCGCTGACAGCCGGCTGTGCGCGTCCTGTCAGCGGCGCGGCGCACTGTTCTCCCGACACAGGGAGGAACGAACGATGTCGCTCGCGATCAGGGCTGAAGGCCTGGTCAAGCACTACGGACAGACCAAAGCGCTCGACGGGGTCGATCTGGAGGTGCCGGAGGGGAAGGTCGTGGGTGTGCTCGGGCCGAACGGCGCGGGCAAGACCACGGCGGTGCGGGTGCTGGCGACGTTGCTGCGCCCGGACGCGGGGCACGCCACGGTGCACGGGCATGACGTGGTGAAGGATCCGAGGGCCGTGCGGTCGTTGATCGGGCTGACCGGGCAGTACGCGTCGGTCGACGAGGACCTGTCCGGTACGGAGAACCTCGTGCTGCTGGCCCGGCTGCTGGACTACTCACGTGCGGGGGCGCGTGCGAAGGCGGCCGAGCTGCTGGAGCAGTTCGAGCTGACGGACGCCGCGGGCCGAGCCGCCAAGACGTACTCGGGAGGCATGCGGCGCAGGCTCGACCTCGCGGCGAGCCTGGTCGGCAGCCCGTCCGTGCTGTACCTGGACGAGCCGACCACCGGGCTGGACCCGCACGCGCGCAACGAGGTGTGGGCCGTGGTCCGCAAGCTCGTCGCGAACGGCGTGACGGTCCTGCTCACCACGCAGTACCTGGAAGAGGCCGACCAGCTCGCGGACACGATCACGGTGTTCGACCACGGCCGGGTGGTGGCCGAGGGGCGGCCCGACGAGCTGAAGCGGCGGGTCGGCGGGCAGACGTTGCAGGTGCGGCCGACGTCGTTGCTCGATCTCGATGCCGTGCAACGGATTCTCGGTGACCTCACCGGGGTCCGGCCGACGCTCAACGACGACTCCGGGCTGCTCACCGCGCCGGTCAACGACCCGGTGCTGCTGTCCACATTGGTCCGCAAGCTCGACGAGGCCGGGATCACCGCGGACGAACTGGCGCTGCGCCTGCCCTCGCTCGACGAGGTCTTCCTGGCGCTGACCGGCAAGCAGAGCGAAGGGAGCCTGGTATGAGCACCATCGCGCTGGACCGCGGTGTGCGGCACGGGTTCTCGCTTGCCTGGCGCGGCATCCTGAAGATCCGCAAGAACCCCGAGCAGCTCGCGGACGTGACGATCGCGCCGATCGTCTTCCTGGTGATGTTCACCTACCTGTTCGGTGGTGCGCTGGCCGGGAACACGGACGCGTACCTGCAGATGCTCGTGCCGGGCATCCTGGTGATGAACATCCTGCAGGCCAGCATGACGGCGGGCGTGCAGCTGAACACGGACGTGTCCAAGGGCGTGTTCGACAGGTTCCGCGCCATGCCGATCGCCAGATCCGCGCCGTTGATCGGGGCGGTGCTCGCGGACATCGTGCGGTACGTGGTGTGCATCCTGGTGCTGCTGATCGTCGCGACGGTCATGGGCTTCCGGGTGCAGACCGGCCCGGCGGAGCTGCTGATCGCGGTCGGGCTCGCGCTGGCGTTCGGGCTGTGCTTCTGCTGGGCCTCGGTGTTCGTGGGCATGCTGCTCAAGACCCCGCAGGCGGTGCAGGGCCTGATGTTCGTGCTGATCATGCCGTTGACGTTCGGCAGCAACGTGTTCGTCGGCACCTCGACGATGCCGGGCTGGCTGAAGGCGTGGGCGGACATCAGCCCGGTCACGCTGATGGCGGACGCGCTGCGCGGGTTGCTCAACGGCGGCGCGATCGCGGGACCGCTGGCCGGATCGGTGGTCTGGATGGTGGCCGCGGTCGCGGTGTTCTTCCCGCTGGCGATGTGGGCCTACCGCCGCCGAGTGTGAGCAGAGGGGGACGCGGGTGTCAGCTGTCGCTGATGCCCGCTTCTTCGCGTACTTCCCGCAACGCCTCGGCTTTGGCGATCCCCAACGGTTCCGGCTCGCCGAGTTCGGCGACCAGCCTCCGCATGTCCGGATCACCCATGTCGAGCCGCCCGCGAATCACCGCCGCGAGCCCGAGCAGCCGGGACGCCGACTCGTGGCGGCCCTGCGCGTACCGGACCTGGGCGAGCAACTCCGTCACCGTGGCCAGATCCGGCATGTCGCTGCGCTGCGACGTGGTGCCGATCGCCACAGCGACGCGCTTCTCGGCTTCGGCGGGATCGCCGTCGGCGATGGCGATGCGGCTGTCGAGGATGGCCGACCACTCCGTGACGAACGAACCGAGCACGGCCGAGAGGGTGGCACGCCGCTTGAAGCGGGAGCTCAGCTCACGTGCCTCGGCGATCCGGCCCGCGCGCAGCAGGACCTCCGCCTTCGCGTAGTCGATCATGATGGACATCTGGTCGTTGCCGATGTTCCGGACGTACTGCTCGGCCTCGATCACCTCGCGCTCGGCCGTGGCGTGGTCGCCGAGCCGGGCGTACTCGACCGCGAGCCGCCACCGCTGTTGCACGGCGTCGTCCAGCGACCGCAGCTCCATCGCGACGTCGAGACCCCGCTGGTACAGCGCGATCGCGGCCAGGTTGTCGCCGGTGTGCGAGACGAACGTGGCCTTCATGCCGAGTGTCATCGCCGAGCCCCACCGGTCGCCCACGGCCACGAACTGCTCGTACGCGCGGTCGCGGGCCACCTCGGCGCCCTCGAGATCGCCCTCGTCGACCAGGATGAAGCTGAGCGCCCAGTCCGCCCCTGCCCGCGCCCAGGCGTCCTCGCTCGCCGCCGCCCGTTTCACCTCACGGCGGGCCAGCTCCTGGTTCTGGCTGAGGAACGCGAGCATCGGCAGCGCGATCGCCAGCGACGCGTGCTTGTCTGCGGCTCCCGAGCTCACGCAGTCCTCGATGACCTGCGCGGCCTCGGCGGTCGCTGGCAGGCCCGGCACCGCGGCCATGATCAGCTGCATCGCCCGGAAGGTGGCGTGGACGTCGGCCGGCAGCCCGTCGCCGAGCGCGAGCACGTCGCGCACCGACAGCTCGGCGCGTTCGTTGTCGCCCTTGACCAGCCAGTACCAGAACACGCCCGCGAGCAGGTCCGCCGCCAGCCCGACCTCGCGGTCGTCGATCGCACCACGTAGAGCGGCCACGATGTTGTCCTGCTCAGCCTCGTACACACCGATCGCCTCGACCTGCCGGGCGGTGCGGGTGAGCGGCTCCCAGCGTCCGGTCAGATCCCGGTAGTAGCGCCGAAACCGGTCGACGATCTCCTGCTTTTCGCCGCACACCTCGAGCTGCTCTGCCGCGTAGACCCGGATCGTCTCCAGCATCCGGTACCGCGGCTCGGCGTCGAGCTCAACCACGTCCACAATGGACTTCTCGACCAACGACGTCAGCACGTACAACGAGTCTTCGGCGCACACCTGCTCGATCGCGGCCAGATCGGCGCCGGCCGGGAACACCGCGATCCTTCTGGCCAGCCGGAGTTCTTCCTCGGTCAGCAGGTCCCAGCTCCACTCCACGACCGCGCGCAACGTGCGCTGGCGGGGGAGCGCGGTGCGGCTGCCCGAGGTGAGCAGGCGAAACCTGTCGTCGAGGCGCTGGGTGATCTGCCGGACCGTCATCGACCGCAGCCGCGCGGCCGCCAGCTCCAGCGCGAGCGGCATGCCGTCGAGCCTGCGGCAGATCAGCTTCACGTCGTCCACAGTGGACTCGTCGAGCTGGAAGCCCGGCTTCACCGCGCTCGCCCGGTCCAGGAACAGCCGCACCGCGCCGAACGCCGACACGTCGTCCTGTCCGTCGGGCACCGCGAGCGGGCCGACCGGGCACAGCGACTCGCCGTCGATCGCGAGCGGTTCCCGGCTGGTCGCGAGCACGCGCAGGTTCGGCACGCGGCGCAGCAGTTCGTTGGTGAACTCGGCCGCCGCGCTGATCAGGTGCTCGCAGTTGTCCAGCACCAGCAACGACTCGCCGGCGCCGAGCACGTCGGCGATCCGGTTCATGCCCTCGCCGGTCCGCCGCAGCGGATCTCCGGTGCCGAAGCTCAGTTCGAACGCGCCGAGCACCACACCGGCCAGGTCTTCCGCCGCCCGCACACCGGCCAGCGCCGCGAACCACACGCGTCCCTTGGCGTGCAACGGGTGCCGGGCCGCGACCTCGGTGGCCAGGCGCGTCTTGCCGGCACCTCCGGGCCCGACCAGCGTCACCAGCCGGGCCTGGCCGAGCAGCCCGGTGATCTCCGCGAGCTCGTCGTCGCGCCCGACGAAGCTGGTGAGCCGCACCGGCAACCGGTCGACCGCCGCGCGTGGCCCGAGTTCGCCGCGCAACGCCGCGAGGTGGACCTGCTGGAGTTCGGCGGACGGATCGACGCCCAGTTCGTCGGCCAGCCGGCCGCGGACCGCCGCGTAGATCTGCAACGCGTCGGACTGACGGCCCTGAGCGCACAGCGCGCGCATCAGCAGCCCGGCGAGGCGTTCGCGCAACGGGTGCCGCTCGTGCATCGCGGTGAGGGCGGCGGCGTCGAGTTCGCCGGTGGTGAACCGCTCCTCCTCGGCCGCGAGGCGGGCTTCGTCGAACTTCGCCGCCGCGACCTGGGCGAACGGTGCTTCCCGCACGTCGGCGAGCGGTTCGCCGCGCCACAGCGCGAGCGCCTCGTCCAGGCGTCCGGCGGCGCGCAGCTGGTCGAACCGGAAGACGTCCACGTCCTCGGTCGCGATGCCGAGCCGGTAGCCGCCTGGTTCCAGCGAGACGGGGCAGACCTTGCGCAGCCGCGACACGAGCGACTGCAGGGCGTTCGACGCGTCCGCCGGCGGTTGCTCGCCCCACAGGTCGTCGATCAGCGTGGTGGTCGGCACCGGGCGGCCGGGGTCGAGCGCGAGGCGTGCCAGCAGCATGCGGACGCGGGCACCACCGATGTCGACCGGTGTGCCGTCCTCGGCCACCACGGTCGTCGGGCCCAGCAATGCCACTCGCACAGGTCCAGCTTTCCAGATCACGTCCGGCGATCAGGCGAGAACGCCGAGTGCGCACGTGAGCGCGTCGGTGATCATGCTCTCCATCCCGTCGCCGATGCTGCCGCGCGGTACCCGGAGGATGCGGCCGTATCGGACCGTCCGTCTCGTCGTGCGATGCGATGATCGACGCATGGCGACGTACTGGGGGACCGCCGAGGCTGGTTGGCGATGGGTGCTGGATCAGGTTCGCCACGACGACGTCGTCTGGATTCCGCCGTCCGTCGGTGAGGAGCTGGATCCGGACGATCGCGACGGCACGTACGCGGGCGTCGGCGGACTGGCGCACGTGCTGGCCGAGATCCGGCTGAGTCGCGCGTGGACCGCGGAGGAGCAACGACTCGCGGACGCCATTGCGGGCCAGGTCGGGGCGGGGGTCGCCACTGCCTCGGACTACGACTTCTTCGGTGGTCTGGTCAGTTCGATCGGCGTGCTGACGGCACTGGACGCGCCCGGATCCGACGCCGCTGTCGCGCGGCTTCTCGAACTGTCCACACCGGACGGCTGGCCGAACGAGCGCTACCGCCCGCCGCGGTTCCTCGAAGGCGCCCGCTGCCACGACCTGACGCTGGGCACGGCCGGGGTGCTCCTGGGCGCGGTGTGGGCGCGGCGTGGCCCGTGCCGAGGAGCTGGCCGAGACCTCGGCCGGGATCCTGATGGCCGAGCGCGAGGAGGTGCCGGCCGGACTGAACTGGCGTCAGGTGCCGCGGCGGTCGTGCGTCAGGCAGCGAGAGATGCCGAACTTCTCGCACGGACTCTCCGGTATCGCGACCGCGCTCGCCCTGGCCGGTGCCGAGTTCGGCCGCCCGGACCTCGTCGAAGCCGCTGCCGCGGGCGCCGAACACCTCGTGTCGTTGTCCGACCTCGGCGACGGAGGCCTCCGCAGTCCGCTCATCCTTCCCCCGCTGGAGGGGTTCGGGCCGTTCAGCTACGGCTGGTGCCACGGCCCGACCGGGACGTCGTTGCTGTGGCAGGCGCTGCGTCACGCGGGCGTGGCGGAGGTGGCGGGCGCCCCGGTGATGGACTGGCACAGCCGGTGTATGCACAGCATCCGTGTGTCCGGTCTGCCGGAACGGCGTTATCCGGGCTTCTGGGACAACGACGGCCGCTGCTGGGGAACCGCGGGGGTGGGAGACGTCCTGCTGGACTCAGGCGACCGGGACTTCGCGCTGCACCTCGCCGACGTGGTGGTCGAACGGGCGATTCCGGACGGCAACGGCGTGTGCTGGCGGTTCGTCGAACACCGCGACGAGGACCCGTTGCTGCCCGCGGGTGTCGGCTGGATGCAGGGCACGGCGGGCATCGCCGGGTTCCTGTTCCACGCCGGTCGCGCCGCTCAGGGCGACGCGACCGCCGTGCCGCGCATGGACACCTGGTGGGCGCTCAGTTGTGATGTCTAGGCGGGTTGCCAGCCCAGTTCCGGACCCAGCTTCGTGGCGATGTCGGTGAGGATCTGCACGTAGTCCTCGTGGTCGAAGCTGAACGGCAGCGCGAACGCCACCTCGTCGACCTGCTGGAACGCGAGGTGCGCGGACAGCTTCTCGGCGATCTCCGCGGACGTGCCGATGATGTCGCGCTCGAACATGTACCGGCGCGGCCCGAACGGCGTGCCGGTGCGAGCGGTGCGCTTCTCCACGTAGTCCTGGTACTTCGCGCGCTGCTCCGGCGTGGCCGAGTCGGTCGGGATCACCACCAGTCCCTGCGACACCCGCCCGCCACCGTGTTCGCGGAACGTCCTGATGTGCGACAACTGGATCTCCGCGAAGTCCTCCGACTCCTCGGCCTGAACCACGTTGCTGCACAACAGGTTCAGCCCGTGCGAGCCCGCCCACCCGGCCGAACGCAGACTCCCGCCGCCGTACCACATCCGTTCGCGCAGACCGGCCGCATGAGGCTGCACGCGATCCGAGAACACCTCGATGCCCTCGGTGCCGCTGAAGTCCGTGACCTTCTCGCCGCCCACGAAGTCCAACAGCCGTTGCAGCCGGTCGTAGCTGAAGTCCTCGATGTCCGCGGTCTGCGGGTAGAGCGCGTGCTTGACGTCGTCGTAGTGCATCGGCGGCCCGACGCTGACGCCAGGGTTCAGCCGGCCGCCGGACAGCACGTCGACGGTCGCCAGGTCCTCGGCGAGCCGCAGCGGGTTCTCCCAGCCCAGCGGGATGACCGCGGTGCCGAGGCTGATCCGGCTGGTCCGCTGGCTGGCGGCGGCCAGGATCGCGACCGGCGACGAGATCCCGAACTGCAGGTGCCGGTGCCGCACCCAGGCGCTGTCGAACCCGAGCTCCTCGCCCAGCGCGATGATGTCCAGCGTGGTCCGGTGACCAGCGTCCGGGTTGTGCTCGTCGAACAGCCCGATGGTGAGAAAACCCAGCTTCCGCAACGGGTCTGACTTCTGCGGCACGGAACCTCCCTCAAGTCTCCTTTCGAGAATAGGTGACGTCTCAACTAGGTCCACATCGTGGAACGGCTCAGGCCGGCGGTGCGAACGTGACCGCGAAGCTCGCCTTCTGCGCGTGGAGCCGGTGCTGCGGCAGCACGCCCGGTCCGCACGACGCGGTGCCCAGGCCGTGCTGAGCCAGGTCGAGGTTCAGGTACACGTGGTCGCGCGGTTTCAGGTCGTCAGTGTGCCGCGCGGCGTCGAGGTCCTCGCTGGTCCAGCGGCGGGCGGTGAAGTCGAACACCGGCTCGCCCTCGATCCTCAGGTCGCCGATCCGCAGCCAGCGGGCGTTCGCGCGGTTGCCGTTCTCCTGCGGGAAGACGTACGGGGTCTGCAAGGCGTCCACAGTGGACGAGAAACGGCCGATCCTGGCGGTCTGACGGCTGTCCGCATATGCCTCGCCGGGCCCGGCACCGAACCATTCGACGGTGTCGAGCGCCGCGGGCAGCGCCATCCGCAGACCGAGCCGCGGGAGCGCGCAGGGCCAGTCGCCGTCCGGGGTGACGTCGAGGTGCAGGCGGAGCCGGTTGCCGTCGGCGGTCCAGTGGTAGTCGGCGAGCATGCCGAACGCCCAGCTCGGTGGCGCCACCCGCGTCCGCACGACCAGCGCGGTCTCCCGCACGTCGACCTCGATGACGCGGTGTTGCAACCGGTGCAGGCCCGCTTCGCGCCACGCCCGTTCTTCCGGCTGGTCGGAGCCGCGGTCGTTGTCGGTCGGAGCACGCCAGAGATCGAGGCGGGGGCCTTCGACCGGGTACTCGCCGAGCCTGGTCAGCAGACCGGTCGCCGGATCGAACTCGCCAGGGCCCAGCCACAGGACGTCGCCGAGTCCGACGAGCTCCACGCCGCTGATCGGGGTGACCGTGTTCGCCCGCGCGAGAGAGATCTGGCCCCAGGCGACCACGTGACCGGCATCCGCCCAGCTCGTGGCCTCGGCCAGGGAGGCTCGGACGGTCAGCCAGCCTTCACCTGTCGCGGCAGTCAGTTCGGGCAGCGGGACGTCCGCGTGCTGACCGGCGGCGACCGCGGGCACGTCGAGGGCGCCTGACGCGACTTCGATTCCGTCAGCCTCGTACACCCAGTCGAACCGCAGGTGGTCCAGCGATCCGTGGTCGTAGAGGCTCGCGATCCGGATGTGCTGCCCGGTCCCGGTGATCCGGACCGGTTCGAAGACCTTCGCGAACTCCAGCAGGCCCGGCGACGGCGTGCGGTCCGGGAACACCAGTCCGTCGATCACGAAGTTGCCGTCGTGCAGCGGTTCACCGAAGTCGCCGCCGTAAGCGAAGTGCCCGTCGCGCTCCAGCCCGTGGTCGATCCACTCCCAGATGAACCCGCCCTGCACGGTGGGATAGCGCTCGAACAGCTCGCGGTACTCGAGCATCCCACCCGGCCCGTTGCCCATCGCGTGCGCGAACTCGCACAGCACGAACGGCATGCCGTGCGTCTTGTCCTGCCCGATCTGGTCGACTTCCTCGTGCGAGGCGTACATGCGGCTGTAGACGTCGACGTACTCGCAGTCGAAGTCACCCTCGTAGTGCACCGGCCGGGACGGGTCGCGGTCACGCGTCCACTCGGCCATCGCCGAGAGGTTGCGCCCGGTGTGGGACTCGTTGCCGAGCGACCACAGCACGATCGACGGGTGGTTCTTGTCCCGTTCGACCATCCGGCGCATGCGGTCCACATAGGACTCGGCCCACCGCGGGTCGTCACTCGGGTTGCCGGCCCAGTCCAGCTTCTCGAAGCCGTGGGTCTCCAGGTCGCACTCGTCGATCACCCACAGGCCGTACTCGTCGCACAGCTCCAGGAAGTACGGGTCCGGCGGGTAGTGGCTGGTGCGCACGGCGTTGACGTTGTGCTGCTTCATCAGCAGAACGTCGGCGAGGGCGAACTCGCGGGGCACCGCGCGGCCGAACTCCGGGTGGTGCTCGTGCCGGTTCACGCCGCGGAACACCACGCGTGCGCCGTTGATCGTGAGGACGCCGTCCTCGATCGCGACGGTCCGGAAGCCGATCCGCACCGGCACCCGTTCGACGTCCGTGTGCACGACTCCGTCGTAGAGCCGCGGGTTCTCCGCGCTCCACGGTTCCACGGGCAGTGAGAAGGACCGGCCTGGCAGGAGATCGTGCACCTCCAGCTCCGGCACGGTGACCATCGCGCCCGCGACCTCCAGCGTGCCGAGCCCGGTGACGTGGTCGTAGGACGCGTGGATCTGGTAGTCCGCGACGCCACCACGCGGCCGGGACAGCAGCGAGACGGCACGGAAGATCCCGGACATCCACCACATGTCCTGGTCTTCCAGGTAGCTGCCGGACGACCACTGGTGCACCCGCACCACCAGCACGTTTCCGGACGGGCGGAGCAGGTGTCCTACCTCGAACTCCGTCGGCAGCCTGCTGCCGCGGGTGATGCCCAGCTCGACGTCGTTGAGCCAGATCCGTCCGCACGAGTCGATGCCGTCGAAACGCAGCACGGCCGGTTCGTCGGGCCAGTCGGCGGGCAGGTCGAACGTCAGCCGGTGGTCACCAGTCGGGTTCTCCGAAGGCACGAACGGCGGTTCGACCGGGAACGGATACCGCACGTTGGTGTACGCGGGCGAACCGTGGCCCTGCAACTGCCAGTGGCCAGGCACGGTGATGGTGCCCCAGTCGCCTTCGTCCAGGCGGAAGTCCCAGGTCCCGTTGAGTGACAACGAGGCCGCATCGGAGGTGAAGAACGCACGCGGCGGCAGCGCGCCGGTGCCGGGATCGATTTCTTCGATGTACGAGTGCGACAAGGTTTCAGCCCTTCAGTGTTTCATCCCTTTAGGGCGCCGGCGGCGATGTTGCGGATGAAGTGGCGAGCGCCGATCAGGAACACGATCACCAGCGGCACGATCGCCACCAGCGTCCCGGCCATCACGACGGCGTAGTTCTTCAGATACAGGCCGTTGAGCTGCGACAACGCCACCTGCAGCGTCACGTGGTTCGAGTCGATCAGCACGACCAGCGGCCACAGGTAGTCGTTCCAGGTGTTGACGAAGGTGAAGATGCCGAGGAACGCGAGCGCGGGCCGCAGCACCGGCAGGCCGACCGAGAGGTAGGTGCGGAAGAAACCCGCGCCGTCGACCCGTGCGGCCTCCAGCAGCTCGTCCGCGATCGCGCCGCGGGCGTACTGGCGCATCCAGAAGATCCCGAACGCGTTGGCCGCCGCAGGGATGATCAACGCCTTGAGGTCGCCGACCCAGCCGAACGCCGCCATCAGGTCGAACTGGGGGATCGCGGCGAGCTGCGTCGGCACCACGAACGTCGCCAGCAGGATGCCGAACAACACGTTGCTGCCGGGGAAGTCGTACTTGGCGAACGTGAAGGCCGCGAGCGAGTCGAAGAACAGCACCAGCAACGTGGTCGCGATCGCCACGACCAACGTGTTGAGCACCGAGCCGAAGAAGTCGACCTTCGCGAACACCTCGCCGATGTTCTCGAGCAGATGCCCGCCGAACCAGAACTTCGGCGGCGTCGAGTAGATGTCCGCGGTGGTGTTGGAGGCCATCACCACGAGCTGGTAGTAGGGGAACAGCGTGATCAGCGCACCGATCGCCAGCGCGAGACATGTCAGCAGACTGCCCGGTTTCACCGCACATCCCCCTTCAAGCGCGGCGGGCGCTGCACGAGCCGCCAGTTGAGGATCGAGAAGAGGACGACGACCACGAAGATGCCCCACGCGATGGCGGCGCCGTAGCCGAAGTCGTTGTCCGCGAAGGCGGTGTTGTAGAAGTAGAGGACCATCGTCATCCCTGCGCCCTCGGGGCCGCCCCGGTTGCCGAGCAGGATCTGCGACTCGGTGAAGATCTGCAGCCCGCCGATCGCCGACATCACGACCGAGAACAGCAACACCGGGCGCAGCAACGGAAGCGTGACCCGGAAGAACGTCTGCACGGGCCCGGCGCCGTCGAGCTCGGCGGCCTCGAAGACGTCCTGGGGGAGTGCCTGCAGACCGGCCAGCAGGATGATCGCGTTGTACCCCGTCCAGCGCCAGATGATCATCAACGAGATCGCGATCCTGATCGCCCACGGGTCGCCCAGCCACTGCACCGGATCGACGCCGATGAGGCTCAGGAACCAGTTCAGGACCCCGAACTCGTTGGAGAAGAACGATCCGAACACCAGCGACATCGCGACGATCGACGTGACGTTCGGCAGGAAGTAGGCCACCCGCAGGAAACCCTTGTGGCGCACCGAGGAGTTCAGGCCGAGCGCGACGAGCATCGACAGGACCAGCATCGGGACCGTGGACATCACCCAGATGATCAGGGTGTTGCCGATCGAGTCCCAGAACGCGGTGTCGGTGAGCAGGAACCGGAAGTTCTCCAGTCCCACGAACTTCATCGGGCTGACGCCGTTCCACCGCTGGAGCGACAGCCACAGCGAGTACAGGATCGGGTAGACCCCGAACACGGCGAACAGCACGAAGAACGGCGCGATCGCCAGGTACTGCGGCGCGTATCGCCATTTCCTGTTGACGCTCATGCGAGCACCCCCTGACGGCGCAGCAGCCGTTCGACGGCGGTGTTAGCGTCTTCCCAGGCGCGTTCCGGGTCCTTGCCCGCGCTCTCGACGTTCGTGAGCTCGTCGGTGTACGTGTCGCTGATCGAGATGTCGTACGGCGAGAAGTAGACGGGCTGGACTTCCTCGGCGATCTTGCCGAACACCTCGATGGTCGTCTGGCCGCCGAAGAACTCCTCCGGCGCCTGCACCCGCGGGTCGTCGAACGCGGCGGGGCTCGACGGGAACAGCCCGAGCTCCAGGTAGGCCGCCGCGAGGTTTTCCGGCGACAGCAACCACTTCACGATCTCGTACGCACCCTGCGGATCCGGGCAGTACTTGGTGATCGCGAGGAACGACCCGCCCTGGTTGCCAGGACCGCCGGGCGCCCGGCACACGTGCCACCTGCCGGACGTGCCCGGCGCGGACTGCTTGAGGTTGCCGGTGATCCAGGAGGCGTTGACGAACGCGACCTCCTTGCCGTTGTTCCAGGCCGCGAGCCGGTCGACGCCCTCACCGCCGGCCGAACCCGCATAGCCCGCCGTGAGTCCCATCTGGAACGCCCTGACCGCGCGGTCCCACGCCCGCCGCACCTGTGACTGGTCCGCGAGATAGCGGTTCTGCCGGTCGAGGTACTTCTGCCTCTCCTGCGCCAGCGAGTAGGTGAAGACCATCTTCGTGTCGGTGATCAGATAGCGGCCGGGCAGCTTCTCCTTGACCCGCATGCCGAACTCGAAGTAGTCGTCCCAGGTGGACAGTGCCTGGGCGACCGCGTCGGGTTCGCTGGGCAGCCCGGCCTCGGCGAACAGGTCGTGCCGGTAGTAGAGCGCGGCGGGCCCGATGTCGATGGGGAAGCCGAGCTGGAACCCGTCGGGACTGCGCCCGGCCTGCCACTTCCACGGCAGGTAGTTCTTCTCGTCCTGCGCGGCGCCGAGCGCGTTGAGGTCGGCGAACCGGTCGGTGGCGGAGAAGTACGTGGAGATGCCGTCGCCGAGCATCGTGATGTCCGGCAGGTAGGCCTCGCCGGACAACGCGGCGAGCAGCCGCTGGTTCAGCTCGCCGCTGATCTTGGACGGCGTCAGTTTCTGGGCGGGAAAGCGCCGCACGGCCTCGCCGAGCACCTTCTCCGACACACCGTTGGTGGAGTACCAGAGCGTGAGGCGGCCCGGGTTGGCCGTGGTCGGGCTGGAACACGCTCCTGCGCCGAACGCGGTCGCGGCCACTGCCGCGGTTCCGGCGAGGAACCTGCGTCGAGTCAACGTCATCGGGGACCCTCCGAGGAGCCCGTGAACGCTCCCGTGAACGTTCACGGCGTGGCGCGAAGCATGAGCCGAACGAGTGAACGTGTCAAGGGTCAGGCAGAGTCGCGGACTAAGAGAGTGGCGCTGACCTGCAGTTCCTCTGGCGGCAACGGAGGCTCGCCCGCGAGCAGCCTGCCCGCCTGGTCGATCGCGAGCGCGCCGATGCGGGTGGTGTCCAGCGCGACGCTCGTCAGGGCCGGATCGACGACGGTGCCGAGCTGGAGCCCGTCGAACCCGATCACGGCGAGGTCCCCCGGCACGGCCAGGCCCAACCGCCGTGCGGCCCTGAGCGCGCCGATGGCGACGACGTCGTTGTAGGTGAACACGGCGGTGAGATCGGGATGCCGGCTCAGCATCTCGTGCAACGCCTCGGCGCCGCCGTCGACCGACTGCACCGCGTTGCCGACCACCGGGGCGTCGAGTCCGTGCGTGGCCATCGCGTCGGCGAACCAGCCGCGGCGCAGGCTCGGCTCGGCGCGGCCGGCGTGGTCGAGCATGCCGATCCTGCGGTGACCCGCGGCGACGAGGTGGTCGACGGCCTCGTGGACGCCCTTCTGGCCGTCGATGCGGATCGAGCTGAATCGCGGCGTGCGGTGCTCACGGCCGATGAGCACGACGGGGATGCCGCTGAGGTGCTGGTCGAGCTCGGCCTCGTCGAGGCTGAAGTAGCCGACCACGGCGTCGACCTGGGACACGACGACCTCGATCGTGCGCCGTTCCTCGTCGATGCTGTCGGCGGTGTCGTACACGATCACGTGCCAGTCACGTGCGCGCGCGGCCTCCAACGCACCGTGCGCGACCTCGGTGAAGAAGGGGTTGAGCAGATCGGGGATCACGAGGCCGATGGTGGTGCTGTCCTGCCGGACGAGGCCTCTCGCGAACCGGCTGGGCCGATATCCCAGCTCACGCGCGGCGTCCAGAACGCGCTGCTTGGTGCTGCCGTCGATCTCGCCCTTGTCGTTGAGGGCCCGCGACACGGTCTGCCGCGAGACCCCGGCGATCCGCGCGACGTCGTTGATCGTGACGCGCTTGCCCATGATCACCTCTCGTCCGACTGCGACAGGTTACGCAGGGATTGGAGGGTATGCAGGGCGTCGAGCACCACTGTGATCGCGGCGCGCGAATCCCGCCGCACCGCCGCGGTGATCCTGCGCGTCACCGGCAGCTCCCGGGTGACCACGTCGAACCGCGGGTCGACGGCCAGCGCGGGGAGCACCGCGACCGCCAGCCCGGCCTCGACGTGCTTGAGCGTCAGCATGTAGTTGCTGAACCGGCCGACCACCCGCGGCTCGAACCCCGCCTGCCGGCACAGGCGCGTGGCCAGGTTCGCCATGTACGAGCCGGGGATGTCGAACGCCCACGGCTCGTCCTTGCACGCCGCGATGTCGTTCTTCGGCTGGCCGGGCGGCGTGACCAGCACGATCGGATCCGCGCCCAGCGGCACGACGTCGATGTCCGGTGGCACCGGCAGCTCGACGAAGTCGGTGGTCGTGATGATCACGTCGACCTCGCCGGCGAGCAGCGCGGGCATGCTCGCGTGCGGTTCGAGCTCGACCAGTTCGACCTGCAGGTGCGGGTGGTCGAGGTGCCCGATCGCGGGCACGGCCAGGGTGTGGATCGAGCTCTGGAACGCGCCCAGCCGCACGCGCCCGGACGGCTCCTGGCTGAGCTCGCGCAACTCGGCCTCGACGGCGTCCATCTGGTCGAGGATGGACCGCGCCCGCCGCGCCAGGATCAGCCCGGCCGACGTGAGCCGCACCCGCCGCCCGGTCCGTTCGAGGAGCTGGGTGCGCGTCTCGTTCTCGAGCACCGCGAGCTGCTGCGACACGCTCGAAGGGCTCAGGTTCGCGGCCTGTGCCACGGCCCGCACGGTGCCCAGCGCGTCGAGCTGGCTGAGCAGCCGCAGTCGCCACGGGTTCAGCGTCATGCTGTGCAGTGTGGTCTTGTGCAGGATATCCGAACAGTCAGAGTGGAATTGTGAGATGGACCTGATGCTCGGCGGGTCCTAGCGTCGATCGCATGGACACCTTCTGGGACGACGTCGATCGCCACCTCGTCCGCTACGGCGGAACGTTCACGCGCGAGATCATCGACAGCGCGTCGGGGAGTTTCCTGTTCACCGAGGACGGCCGCCGCGTCCTGGACTTCACGTCCGGGCAGATGAGCGCCATCCTCGGCCACTCGCACCCGCGCATCGTCGAGACCGTGCGGCGCCAGATCGCGAACCTCGACCACCTCTTCAGCGGCATGCTCAGCCGCCCGGTGGTGGACCTCGCCCGCCGGCTCGCCGGGACGCTGCCTCCCTCTTTGTCGAAGGTGCAGCTGCTCACGACCGGCGCCGAGTCGAACGAGGCCGCGCTGCGCATGGCGAAGCTCGTCACCGGCAAACACGAGGTGGTCGCGTTCGCCCGCTCGTGGCACGGCATGACCGCGGCCGCCGCAGCCGCGACCTACAGCGCCGGCCGCAAGGGCTACGGCCCCGCCACGCCCGGCAACTTCGCGATCCCCGCGCCGGCCGGTGACTGGCAGGCCCAGCTGGACCTGGCGTTCGACCTGATCGACGCGCAGTCCGTCGGCTCGCTGGCCGCGTGCATCGTCGAGCCGATCCTGAGTTCCGGCGGAGTCCTCGAACCGCCCCTGGGCTACTTCGCCGCGTTGCGGCAGAAGTGCCGCGAGCGCGGGATGTTGCTGATCCTGGACGAGGCCCAGACCGGCCTGTGCCGCACCGGAACCTGGTACGCGTTCGAACGCGACGGCGTGGTGCCGGACATCCTGACGCTGTCGAAGACGTTGGGCGCCGGCCTGCCGTTGGCCGCCGTGATCACGTCGGCGGAGATCGAGGAGGAGGCGCACGCCCGCGACTACCTGTTCTTCACGACGCACGTGTCCGATCCGCTGGTCGCCGCGGTGGGCAACACCGTGCTGGACGTGCTGGTCGAGGAACGGCTGGACGAACGCGCGGCCAAGCTGGGCGCGTTCCTGCGCAACGGGCTCGACGACATCGCGGCGCGCCACTCGCTCGTGTCGGACGTGCGGGGACGCGGCCTGCTGGTGGGACTGGAGATCGCGGACGAGTCGCTGAGCGCGCCGATCACCCAGAAGTGCCTGGACCTGGGGCTGCACATGAACATCGTGCAGATTCCGGGGATGGGTGGGGTGTTCCGGATCGCACCGCCGTTGACCGCGTCGGAGGAGGAGCTGGCACTCGGCTTGAGCATCCTGGACGAGGCGATCGGCGCCGCCTGCTGAGTGTGTCGGTCGTGGCCAGATGGCCATCCGGCTCGGTCGGAAGGTCGAGGCCGGGTGGTCAGCCCACCTCGTACGATCGCCGCCGTGGGGGTAATTCTTCGGTGGCCGTTGCTCGCGACGGCGTTGGTGTGTGCGGCGAGTGTCACGGTCACCGGGCTGGTCAGCGGCTTCAGCCGAGCGTTCATGATGGGTGGTCCAGGCGTCTCGACTCCGCCGGTGCTCGGCCATCCGCTGATGAGCCTCGCCGAGTCCGTCGTGTTCGTGGCCTGGATCTTCGTGCTGACCTGGAAGGTGCCGCCTCGGGTCGCCTGGGTGTGTGTCGCCGCACTGTTGCTGGTCAGCGCGCACGCGCAGTACTTCCGCCTGTCGTACCTCTACTACCGCACCGATACCGTGCAGATGGCCCTGCTGGCGGGAGCCGTCGCGGCCGGGGCCGGGGTGGTGCTGCGGATGCGGGACCGCTCTCGGGCAGCACTGGCGGCCGCCGCGGAGGAACGTGCCCGGCGCGACGAGCGGCTCGACATGGCGCGAGAGCTGCACGACGTGGTGGCGCACCACGTGACGGGCATGTTGGTGCAGGCACAGGCGGCGCTCGTGGTGGCCGAGCAGGACAAGGACAAGGCGTGCGAGCTGTTGCCGGGCATTGTGGACGGTGGCACGGACGCGTTGGGAGCCATGCGCGCGATGGTCAGGACGTTGCGCGACAACGGTGCCGCGACCGCGACCGGAGATCTCACGTCCGACCTGCAGCAGCTCGTGGAGAAGTCTGGACTGCCGGTGCGCACGAGCATCGAGCTGACCGAGGACGTGCGGCCGGAGCTGGGACGGTCGGTGCTCAGGCTGGTGCAGGAAGCGTTGACGAACGCCCGCAAGCACGCTCACGACGCAACGAACGTCGAGGTGGACGTGCGCCTCACGTCGGCGGCCGTCCTGCTGTCCGTTGTGGACAACGGCACCACGAGGCCCGCGCACTCCGGCGGGTTCGGGCTGGTCGGCATGCGGGAGCGGGTGCACGAGCTGGGCGGACGGTTCTTCGCCGGCGCCACCGGCGAGGGCTGGCTGGTCACCGCCGAGCTGCCGCTGGAGGTGCGCGCGTGATCTCCGTGCTCATCGCAGAGGACCAGGACATGGTGCGGGCCGGGTTCCGGCTGATCCTGGAGGCGCAACCGGACGTCAGCGTGGTCGCGGACGTGGCGGACGGTCTCACCGCCGTGCAGCGCGCGAAAGAGCTGATGCCGCAGGTGTGTCTGGTCGACGTGCGGATGCCGGGCCTGGACGGCCTGGAGGTGACGCGGCGGCTCGCCCCGCACACCCGTGTCGTTGTCGTCACGACGTTCGACAGCGACGACGTGCTGAACAAGGCGCTGGACCTCGGCGCCTGCGGGTTCCTCACCAAGGACGCCAGTCCCGGGCTGCTGGTCGAGGCGGTCAGGTCGGCGGCGCGAGGTGACGTGCTGGTGTCGCCGCAGGTCGTGCTCCGGGTGCTGCGGCGTTCGGTCCCGCCCGTCGCGAACGCCGACGCCGAAGTGCTGAGCCCGCGCGAACTGGACGTCGTGCGGCACGTCGCACAAGGCCTGAGCAACAACGAGATCGCCTCCGCGTTGCGGGTCTCGGTGTCATCGGTGAAGGCCTACCTGGCGTCGGTGCAGGCCAAGGTGGGTGCGCGCAACCGCGTCGAGATCGTGGCGTGGGCGTTCCGCTCGCACGTGGTGGCCGGCTGACCTCGGCCGAACGGCCGACCCGGGCCGAGGTTGGCGGCCGGACGGCCAGAATCTTCCGGCTCGTGAGCCGATCCGGCCGCACCCTTCGAACAGCAGGCTCGTCCACATCGGATTTCCGGGTGGACGAGGGGATGACCTGTGCTGGAACAGGTGGGGTGGGCGTTCGGCGCGATCCTGAACGCGCTGGCGAACCCGCTCATCGCGGGCGGTGTGGTGGTCGGGGGAGGCGCGCTCGGGCTGGGCGGGTGGTTCGCCGCACGGAGGTTCTGGTGGCGGCCCGTGCCGTCGGTGCTGGCGGGGATCTCGCTCGGGATCGTCCTGGGCGTGACGTTCTCGCGCGCGCTGCCGGACTGGGCGGGCCAGGAGTTCTGCCACCTCAACGGTTTCTCGTTGTACGGCTCGGCAGAACTGTTGAACGCCTTGCTGTTCGTGCCGCTGGTGTTCTTCGCGGTGCTGGCCACGCGACGGCCGCTCGCGGTGCTGGGTTCGGCGGTGGCGTTGAGCGCCGTGATCGAGATCGTGCAGCCGCTCACCCGCCGTGGGCTCTGCGAGACGCAGGACTTCTTCAACAACAGCGCGGGAGCCGCGGTGGCCGCTCTCGTCGCGGCGGGCGTGCTGGCGCTCGAACGTTCGGCGGTGGCCCGATGAACGCCGTCCTGACCCGTGTCGATCTCCGCAAGGTCTGGGCCGTCGTGGCGGCCGGACTGCTCGTCTGGATCTTCGCGCGCAGCTTCGGCTCCGGCGTCCTCGACCTGCGCGTGTACCTCGCGGGCGGCGAGGCGTGGCGCTCCGGCACCGACCTCTACACCGCGGACTTCCAGGGCCCCAACGGATTGCCGTTCACCTACCCGCCGTTGGCCGCGATGCTGTTCAGCGGCCTCACCCCGCTGCCGTTGCCGATCATCGCCGTCCTCTTCACCGCCGCCGGCATCGCGCTGTTCACGGCGGCCTGTCACGTGGCCGCCCAACGACTCCAGGTGGGCTGCGGTCTGGCCGCGCTGTGCCTGCTGCTCGAACCCCTCCGCGGCGGCCTCGACCTGGGCCAGATCAACATGATCCTGATCGGCCTCGTCGCGGCCGACTGCCTGCTCCCGCGCACCCCGTGGCCACGGGGAACGCTCGTAGGACTCGCCGCCGCGATCAAGCTGACCCCGGCGATCTTCGTGCTGTTCTTCCTGTCCCGCAAGCGATGGCGGCCGGCGTTGACCGCCGTCGGCACCTTCGCCGGCGCCGGCCTGGTCGGCTGGGTGCTCGCGCCGGGCCAGTCGAAGCAGTTCTGGTTCGACGCGATGCTCGACCCGCAACGCGTGGGTGGCCTCGCCTACTCCGCCAACCAGTCGTTGCGCGGCCTGCTGTTCCGCCTCGGCGCGCCGGAGTCCGTCTGGATGGTGCTCTGTCTCCTCGTGCTGGCCGCCACGGTTTTCCTGTTGCCACGGCTGCGCGACGACCTTACCGCGCTCCTCGCCGTCGCCGCCGCGGGATTGCTGATCTCACCGGTGTCGTGGTCGCACCACTGGGTGTGGATCGCGCCGGCCCTGTTGCTGCTGCACGGCTGGGCGAGGATCGCGGTCGCGGGCGTGTTCGCGCTCGGCCCGCACTGGCTCCTGCCCACCGCGGGCGACAGGGAACTCGCGTGGGCCTGGTGGCAGCACCTGATCGGCAACGCCTACGTGTGGCTGGCCCTGGCGTTCCTCGTCTGGTGCGCGGTCCAGGCCAGGCGGGATCGCTCGCCGGCCCGCGGCGATGCCGGTGACCCCGCCGGTTACTTGACCGGCACGGGCAGCTTGCCGAGCAGTGCGCGCGCCTTCCGCAGGATGTCGGCCTCGTCGTGACCGAACTCCGAGAGGTAGTGGCGCAGCGCGTGCCGGAGGAGGACGAGCTCCTCGTCGGTCAGTTCCAGGGCGATGGTACCCATGCCTCCATGTTAGGCCTGCTCACGGCATTCCGCGTGCTGGCAGGGGCGTGGCCACGATCCTGGCCGAGATCGAGGCAGGCGGTACGGCGAGCCCCGGCCCGCCCGCGTCGACCCAGTCCGCCACGCCGTGCACCGCGTCGTCGTCCAGCACGGATCCCACCCACACCGGTTTCGCACCCGCGGCCCGTGCGGCCGGAGTGGGCTGCACGACGACCACGTTCGACACCTCGCACGCGTCCAGGCAGTCGGCGACGCGCACCGAGGGGAGGCGTTCACGCAGCACTTGGAGCTGGCGGTCGTGGTCGACGTCGGGGTGCTTGCGTTCGGTGCCGCAGCAGCATCCCCGGCAGACCGTGATCCGTGACGTCATGATCTTGTTCTACCCACTCGGCGACCGGCTGGGGTGAGAACGTGCAGCAGATCTCAGCGGCGACGATCAGGAACTGGCGACGGAGTCGAGCAGGTTCTTGGCGACGTCGCGCAGCTTGACGTTCTCGTGCTGCGACCGACCCACGAGCATCTTGAACGCCTCGTCGGCGGAGCAGGAGTGCACGGCCATCAGCACACCCTTCGCCTGGTCGATGGTGCCACGCGACGTCAGTGCCTGTTCCAGGTGGTTGATGCGCTCACGAGAGCGCTGCCACCTGGTGGCGCTGGTGATCGTCGCCGACGCCGCGGTGGTGAACAGCCGCATGAGGCCTTCGTCGAACGGGTCGAAGGCCGCCGCCGTGTAGCTGTAGATGTTCAGCGTGCCGACGTGCTCCTGGTCAGCGACGTCCGTGGAGGGCAGCACGACCGGCACCGACAGGTAGGCGCGGAAGCCGTGCTCGGCGGCCGCGGTTTCGAACTCCGGCCACGTGTCGAGGTGTTCGCCGACGACGGCGCGCACCGGGCGCAAGGTGTGCGCGGACTCGAAGCACGGGCCGCGGTTGGCGCTGTACTGTTTCTCGTCGACCTCGACGAGCTGGTCGTTCGTGGCGGCCGCGGTGCGCGGCTGTTCCAAGGTCACCACGGAGACCGTCACGGCGTCGGCGTCGGGAATCGCTTTGGCCGCCGTTTCCGCGAGTCGCTGGAGGGCGTTGTCCAGCGACTCCTCGCCGGTGAAGGCGTCGCGCAGTGACTCGAGCGCCTCGGCGGTCTCGTCCAGGCGGACCACCGGGTCAGGGCGATCACCGTGGAGCGATCTGGCACCTGCTGGTGGGGACGTGCGCGTCTCGTCGGCCATGCCGCGACACCTCATTCATGCGATGAGAGCAGAGTCGACGGCGCCTGCTGCTTGACGTCGTTCAGCGCATGGTACGACTGTTGATCGCGCAGGGCTTCATCCGCGGGGGTCAATCGTGAGCCGCGGCCCAACCGGGACGGCATCGGGTAGCTGGAGTGTTCAACTCCCCGAGCCGAACCGGCCGGTCCATCCGAAGGTGGGCCTACCGTGCTGACGCGCGCGTGCACGGTGCTGACTCAGTACCCGGCGGACGCCCATCTCATCCCTCCACCCCTGAACCCGGCGTTGCCTGGTCGCGTCGACGGCGTGAGCTAGGGCCCGCCCCTCTGCGCGGCAGTGGGAGTTCTCAGAGCACGCCGCCGGGGTGCGAGTGGGCTGAACGGGGCACCCGCCTGGAGCCCCGTTCAGCCCACCGGCTAGCGAGCGAACTGGAACCAGTTCACGTTCGCCAGGTCTCCACCCGTGCCACCGGTCGCCACCAGGTAGAGCCGGTGCACACCGGTCGCGCCGGACGCCGTCGCGGTGCGGCTGGTCCACGTCTGCCACCCGCCGGTGCTCGCCGCGGACACCGTGGCGACGAGGGGACCGGTCGGGCTGTCGAGCCGGTACTGCAGCGTCCCGCTCGCGGTCGATCCGGACGCGAGGCGCGTGGTCACCGAGGTCGGCGGCGTGGCACCGAAGTCGACGTCCGCGTAGGCCACGTAGTCGCCCGGCGTCAGATAGCCGACGTTCTGACCACAACCCGAGTCCGTGCACCGCTCGACCTGCGTGCCGCGCTGCTCGTCGTAGTACGAGGCACCGATCAACGCGTAGGCGTTCTGCGAGGCGGGGTACTGGGCGCCGGACCCGTAAGCGAACAACGGTGTTTTGCCGTCACCGACGTTGATCGGCTGCTGGCTCGCGCTGGACATCCACGTGAACGGCAGTGTGCCGGTCGGCTTGTAGTCGCCGAACAGCACGTCCGCGACGCCGTTGCCCTCGGTGCCCGGCAGCCAGGCCGCGACCAGTGCGTGCCAGCCCGAGAGCTGGGCCGCGATGTCCAGCGGCCGTCCGGACACGAGCACCACGACCACCGGAACACCCGTGGCGCGCAAGGTGTTCAGCGTCGCGAGGTCCTCGGCGTCGAGTCCCATGCCGCCGGGCCTGTCGCCGACGCCCTCGGTGTACGGAGTCTCACCGATCACCGCGATGGCGGCCTGGTACGAGCCGTCGATGCCGGTGCCGTTGCGGTTGTAGGTCACCGTGGTGCCGGTCGACACGGCCGAGCGGATGCCCTGCAGCACAGTGGTTCCCGGCGTGACCGGACCGCTGCCGCCCTGCCAGGAGATGGTCCAGCCACCGCTCTGGTAGCCGATGTTGTCCGCGCTCTTGCCCGCCACGAACAGCTTCGAGGAGGTCTTCGACAACGGCAGCACGCCGTTCTGGTTCTTCAGCAGCACCTGCGACTTGCGCACGGCCTCGCGCGCCAGCGCCCGGTGCGCCGCGTTGCCGACGGTCGGCGTGTACGAGCGGTCGGTCAGCGGCTTCTCGAACAGCCCCAGCTCGAACTTCTTGGTCAGGATGCGGCGGTTGGCGTCGTCGATGCGCGACATCGGCACCCGGCCCGCCTGCACCTCGGCCTTGAGCAGCGTGATGAACGAGCGCCACGCGGTCGGCACCATGATCATGTCCAGGCCGGCGTTGATCGAGGCGCGCACCTCGGCGGCGGTGAAGCCCGGCTGGCCGTCGATCTGGTCGATGGCGTTCCAGTCGGACACGACCAGGCCGCTGAAGCCCAGCTCGTTCTTCAGGACGTCGGTGATCAGGTACTTGTGGCCGTGCAGCTTCGTGCCGTTCCAGCTGCTGTAGGTGATCATCACCGAGCCGACCCCGCGGGCGATCGCCTCGCGGAACGGCGGCAGGTGGGTCGCGCGCAGCTCGGCCTCGCTGACCTGCGTGTTGCCCTGGTCGTCACCGTCGATCGTGCCGCCGTCGCCGATGTAGTGCTTGGCGGTCGCGAGCACCGAGCCGGGATCGGAGAGCTTGGCGCCCTGCAGGCCGGTGATCATCGTCGTCATCGACGTCGCGTTCTCCGGCGTCTCACCGAACGACTCGTAGGTGCGGCCCCAACGGTCGTTGCGCGCGACGCACAGGCATGGCGCGAAGTCCCAGTCGATGCCGGTGCCTGACACCTCTTCCGCGGTCGCCCGGCCGATCCGCTGCACCAGGCCGGGATCACGGGTCGCGCCGAGTCCGATGTTGTGCGGGAACATCGTGGCGCCGACGACGTTGTTGTGCCCGTGCACGGCGTCCACGCCGTAGATCATGGGAATGCCCAGCGGCGTGGCCAGCGCCGCGTGCTGGAAGTTGTCGTACATGTTCGCCCACGACGTGGCGTTGTTCGGCGAGGGCGCGGAACCGCCACCGGACAGCAGCGAACCGATCCGGAAGTTGGTCAGATCGGCGTTGCTGACCGCGTTGCGCTCGGCCTGCGTCATCTGCCCGACCTTCTCGTCGAGCGACATCCGGCCGAGCAGATCCGCGACGCGCGCGGGAATCGGCTGCGCCGGATCCTTGTAGATAGGATCGGCCGCGGCGGCGGTACCGGTGGGGATGACGGCGGCACTGAGCAGAAGTGCGGCCGCGAGGAGCTTTCTCACGGGGCAGACCTCCGGGGGCGAGGTCCTGTTTACCTTGTGGCACAACAGGGTTTTCCGAGCGTAACCTGCGTTCACAAAGTGGTATAGACCACCGGGGAACCGGAACGAGAACCGGTTCCCCTCAACGCTCTAACGACACCAGGACTGGACCGTCTCGGTGAAGTCCGGGAATTCCGCTCGCGCCGCCGCGAGCACTTCCGCGGGTGTGCGCGGCTCGACACCGGAGTACTTCTCGGCGACAGCGCGCAGCTCCTCGTGCGGCACGCCGCTGTCCGACCCGAACTCCACGGCCTCCTGCGGTCCGACCCCGCCCGCCAGCAACCACAGGAACTCGCCCAGGCTCGAAGCGACGACCCCGACCTCGCCCTCGGAACCGAAGAACGCCACCGGCTGCTCGGCCGGCGGACGCCCAGGCCGCACCAGCCAGCAGGCCGCGAGCCCGCCCGTGCCGTCCTGCCCGAACACCCGGAACGCGTCACCGTCGAGCTCCTTGTTGCCGGTCCACGACCTGATCCAGTCGGTCGTCTCCTCAGCGGAGTCGAACTCGTCGTAGGGCTCGTAGTCGATGTTGGTCGGCGCCGGGTCCTCGGTCTTCTCGTCGTAGTCCCAGGGGAACTCGATGCCGCTCAACGCGGCCAGTGCGGCGGGGAACGCGCGGTCGTCAGTGATCTCCACGCGGGCACGGTACTTCAACGGATCAGGCCTGACGGTCAGTCCGGCCGTCCCGTGGCGAGCTTGCCGAGCGCGAGCCTGTTGGTCAGGCCCGTCTTCGTCAGCAGGCTCGACACGTGCTTCTCCACCGTGCGCGGAGAAACGTGCAGCTGCGCGGCGATCTCGTTGTTCGCCAGCCGCGCACCGAGCAACCGCATCACCTCGTACTCGCGCACCGTCACGCCGGCCAGCCGCAACTCGTCCGGCACCTCGTCGGTCCCGGAGCGGCGCTGCGTCACCCGCACACCCATCTGCCGCAGCTGAGCGCGGCAAGCCCCGGCCACCGCGGCGATCCCGGCGTCGTGGAAGTAGTGCTCGGCGGTCCGCAGCCACGCTTCCGGATCACCCCAGCCGTCCCGCGCGGCCGCCTCGCCGACGAGCCGCAGCCCGAGGTGCCTGGCCATCGGGTAGAGCATGCCCACGTCGGCGCTCTCCACGACCTGGGTCCGCGCGGCCTCCGCGTCACCTGCCGCGCCGGCCAGCACCGCGGAGGCCAGCAACGCGAAGTGGTGGTCCCAGCGCAGCCCGGCGGCCGGGTCCGCGACGGTCTCCTCGTACTCGGCGCGGGTCAGGTCACCGTCGACGGCCCGCAGCAACAGGGACAGGCCGAGCCTGCCGGTCAGGTGATACGTCGTCGGGGTGGCACGTTCGGCGGCCAAAGCCTGGGAGAGGTCCGCCCGCGCCCGCGGTCGGTCCTCCTCCAGCAGCGAGCAGAACGTCGCCGCCAGGCCGTACAGCCGGGCGGTGTGCTGTTCGCCGCCTGGTTCGCTCAGCACCGACCACGCTTCGGTCAACGTTGTCCTGTCGCCGCGATGCCCGGCCAGCACGGCCCGCAGCACCGCCATGAACTGGCCGATCTCCTGGAGCCCCAGACGTTTCGCGGCCGAGGAGACGTCGTCGATCAGCAGGGAGGCGGCCGCGTGGTCGGCGCGCAGCACCAGTTGCAGGCCGATGTTGACCTCCGACTGGTACCGGGCGATCACCGCGCCGATCCGGGACGCCAGGTCGCGCGCCTGCTCCAGCCTGCCGATCTCGCCATCGCGCAGCGCGTCGTTCAAACCCAGGCGCACCAACGCGTGGATCTCCCAGATCGGCAGGTCGTGCGCGATGGCGAAGGCCCGGCTGCGTTCCAGATAGGCCGTCGCCTGCGCCGGATCACGCCGTCGCGTCAACGCGCCGAGCAGTTGCCACGCCTGGCACGCGACGACGGGCAGCGGCACCCGTTCGGCCACGGTCGCGGCGCGCAGGGCGACGGACTCGGCACGGTCGAGGCTGCCCGGTTCGGAGCGGTCCAGTTCCAGGTGCGCGGCCACCACGTCGATCGGCGCGGACGCCTCGGCGGGCGCGCCGGAACCGAGCAACGCCCGCGCGACCTCCACCTGGGCCAAGCCGTCCGACGTCCGCCCGGCCAGGTTCGCCGCCCACGCCAGCTGCGTGTGCAGGCGGGCGCGGTGCGCGCGGTCGAGCCCGGAGCTGTCGAAGCTCATCGCCAGCGCGCGATCCACCTGACCGGCCTCGGTCAACGCCAGCAGCTGGGCCTCCAGCGCCTCGAACCGCTGCACGGGCTCGTGCACCAGCTCCAACGACCGGTCCAGCAGCGTCACGGCCGACTGCGCCGCACCCTGGGCCAGGGCCCGCCGGCCCGCTTCCGCGTACAGGGAACCGGCTTCCGAGGTCTGGCCGGCCGCTTCCCGCAGGGTCGCGCACAGGTGACACCAGTCGCCCGGCACGCCGGGGTAACGCTTCTCGACGGCGTCCGCCGCGCGCCGGGCGAGATCGGCCTGAACCTCTTCGGGAATCAGGGTGAGGACCGCGTCGGCCACCAGCGCGTGCGTGAAGAGGTACCAGTCGGGCGTGTGGTCGTCGGGCCCGATCAGGTGGGCTACGGGCTCGCTTTGCAGGTACCGCAACAGGGTTCGGTAGTCGAGGCCGGTCACTTCGCGCACGACGGTCAACGGGAACCGCAGGCCGATCACCGCCGCGACCGACACGAACTCGCGGGCCTGGTCGCTCAGCCTGCCGAACCGCCCGGCGACGCTGTGCACCAACGCGGACGGGGGAACACCCGCGGCGGTCATGCTCCACACGTCACCCGTGCGCACGAGCTGTCCGTCCGAGACGATCTCGTCGAGCAGTTCCTCGACGAACAAAGGAAGTCCGCCGCTGCCCGCCCACAACAGGTCCAGCGCCGGTGCGGGCAAAGAGCCTTCCAGGCACGCTCCCGCGAGCGCGGACACCTGCTGCTGCCGGAAACGGCGAAGTTCGACGAGCACGGCCGAGTCGCGTTTGCTGGTGTCGCGCGCGAACTCCAGCGCCGCGCTGTCGTCGTCGCGCATCGTCGCGAGCAGCAACGCCGGCTGGTGCGCGATGTTGTCGATGACGTATTCCAGCACTGCCAACGTGTCCGGGTCGGCGTACTGCAGATCGTCGATGACGACGGCGCATCCGCCGTTGCGGCCAACGAGTTCCATCAACCGGAGCACGCCCTCGGCGAGCACGATGAGCGAGCTGCTCGACGCGTCCTCGGCCGGTGCGCCCCAATCGGGGTTGAGGCGGGCCAGGGCAGGCCGGTAGGGACCCAGCTCGTCGATGTCGACGGTGGTTCCCAGACGTTGCAACGACAACAAGGCTTCGCTCAGGCACCGGAACGGGATCGTGCGGCTCATCGCGCTGCCGCGGCCGCGCATGATGCTCATCCCGCTCTGGTAGGCGAGATCTGTCGCGACGGAAGCGAGCCGGGACTTGCCAATCCCGGCCTCGCCGGTCAGGAACACCACCTGACCCCGCCCCGTAGCGACTTTCGCCAACGTCGTCCTGATCAGTTCCAGCTCATGGTCACGACCGACGACGACTGGTGCACGTAATGCCACGTGCACATGAGATCACGACATGCCACGAAATGCTGACATGCGGTCAGATACCGGGAGTCAGTTTTCGCCCGGACGACAGCACGTGGAACCGTTGCCACCGCCGTTGACGGACACGACCGAGTCGAGCACGACGTCCGCGTTGGGCGCGGTGGCGACGGCCGGAGCTGCGGCGATGGCACCCGCGGAGAGGACGACCCCGGTCAGCGCGGCGATCCGCAGGCCGATCTTCCTGGTGGTGGCGCGGGTCGAGGCGGACTGGTCGTGGGTCTCCGAGAATCTCATTGCATCTCCTGTTGGTGAGTAACGGTTTCTTCGTGTTTCCCGCAAACGCGGGAAGATCAGTTTCCGGCTTCGAAAAGCAGGACCGACGGCGTCTGCTCCGGGAATCCCAGGCGCAGCAACCCGATCCCGAGCCCGGCGAGTCCGGTGAGGAGCCCCGGGGTCGGCACGCGGTCGGGGGTGACGCAGCGAGGACCTTCCCGGCGCAGCACAGCCAGCACATCGCCCGTTCGGCGGTGCCGGGTCGCGGCGGACCAGCCGCTCATCGACACGTCCGCATGGCCGAGTTCCCCGTGGCACAAGGACAAGTCGTCGTCCGTCCATTCGGAAGCGTCGTGCTGGCACCACTGGGCCGGACCTGCCGGTCCGTCCGGATACCGCTCGGCCAGCTCGCGTGCGTCCCCGCAGCCGATTTCCGCGTCCACCGCCCGCATCGCCGCCGCCAGACCGTGTTCGGGTTCGAACTCGGCTGCCGTCGCGGCCAGCCGCACGGTCGTGCGGGCCCACCGGGCGACCTCGTCGTCGTCCAGCAGCTTCGCGATCCTCGCGAGCGCGTAACCGATTCCGGCGAACCCGGTCAGCCCGCCCGAGCCGACCGCGGCGATCAGGTCGTTGTTGCCGCGCAACATTCCCAGCAGGTCCGGCACCGCCGCCAGCGCACGGCGGGCCACGTCGGTGTAGCGGCAGACGTCGCTGATCCGGCCGAGCTGGGCGAGGAACAGCGCCACGCCGGTGTAGCCGTGCGCGAGCCCGGCACCCATCGGCAGCACCAGCCACCGGGTGTCGCCGACCGGCTCCAGGCCGATCCAGTTCATCCGGCCGGAGCCGTAGCTGGTCGTGACGATCCGGTCGGCGATCGCGCAGGCGGCGGACAGCACCTCGTCCGTGCCGACCGCGTGCTGCCCGACCTGGCCGGGACCGGCGCCCGTCACCGCGACCCGGCGGGTGGCCAGTGCCGCGGCGATCACCCATTCCTGGTCTTCGCGGTCGAAGTCGTCGAACGCGGCGAGGCACGCCAGCGCGTCCTCCAAGCCGGACGTGGCGAGCACTCCGCCGAGCTTTCCCTTCGAGGACTCCAGATCGTGGCCGTCCGCGCGAGTGGTGAACAGCGGAACATCGCCAGTGTCGAGTTCGGCGGCCTCGAGTTCGGCCAGGCCGGGCAGGAAGTCCGTGGCGCAGGCCGCGGTGAGCGCGTTGAGCCGAATGCCGGGGTCCCGCATGAACTCCGGACCCCGAGTGGCGGTGATCAGTCCGACGTACTGGGCCGTCGGGCGCGGCACCACCCGGACCGGCACGGAGGCGCATGCGGCGAGCACACCGGCGAACTCCGCGCGGTGGAAGGTGATCGCGTCGTAGGTCAGCCGGAACCCGGCCAGCACGGCGTCCGCGTGGTCGGCGGCCTCGACCGGACGGCCCTGCCACGTCGGGCGGTTCGCGGCGCCCGGCAGGACCTCCGGCCTGAGCACCGCGCGCATCCGGTCGGTGCCGGCGTCGAGCCATTCGGTTGTGGCGCCTGAGGTTTCCTGGCCCGCGTCACCGCCGACCGCGGAAATGTCGACGAGCCCGTGCCGCCCGGCGACCGCGGGAAGGATGCCGGTGCGTGCGACCGAACGGCCGAGCGCGACGGTGGCGGGATCGGGCCGTTCGCCGGGAAGCTGCGCCTGGAAAAGGGTTTCCACGTCGATCAGCAGCGGCTGGTCGGCACGCGTGATCACGTTCTGGTGGTGCATGTCGGTGGCCCGCAGCAGGTGCAGCACCGCGAGCAACCCGCCGAGCCGGTGGAAGTACGCGACGGCGTCGCCGCCCGGCAGCGGCGCCGGCTCGACGTGCTCGGTCCAGCCGTACTCGTCCGCTGTCAGCGACTTGACCGTGGCGAGACCGAGGTCCACCAGGTCGTTCACCAGCTCGACCACGTGGGCCAGCGCCAGGTGGGCGTCGACACCGCGCGGCTTGTAGACCACGCGTTGCCCGTCGGCCAGCTCCAGGATCGTGGTGGCGCGCCCTCCCCGGTGGCGGTCACCTCCAGGTTGAACGGCGATGAGCACCGACTGGGCGTCGAGCAGCGTGCCGGTCAACCGGTCCTGGTCCGCGGCGTACCGGGTGGCGATCTCCGTGATCGTCTTCGCCGCGGTGTCGCGTTCCCGGTCCAGTTCCCGGACCAGCACTGGATAGCGCTCGAAGTGGTCGTGGGTGAGGAAGTCCGCGAACCGCTCGCGCTCGTCGTCGCCCGTGAGCGTGGCCCGTGCGAGTTCATGGACGAGAACCGGCGCCGCGAGCCGGGTGAGCCGGGTGGTGAGGCGCTCGGCGCAGGAGGCGATCAAGGCTTCCGGATCAACCGCGGTCTCGGGCAACGCGGCGAGCTCGTGGTGCAGACGGGCGCTCGTCGCGTTCACCCACGGGGCCACGACGTGCGCGAACACGTCCGTGGGAGCGGGTGTGGCGCGGCAGGCGATCTCCATGAGACGAAGCGTGCCAGGGCGGCGCGGGCCGGTCATGCGTGGAGAACACCACCATTGGCACCGGCGTACGTACGCGCCACTACGCATCCTCCCGCACCCCGCTCGCGAACCACTTGAGCGCAACCCGTTCGGCGCGGCCGTCGCAACGCCCCGCACCTGCGACGACGGAATGGTGGTGGCCGCCACGGATGAGATTCGGGCCCCCAGACGGGAGATTTCTCTCGGGCCGCAACGAGGTCCGCAACACCAACAACACGGAGGTGCATTCACATGGAGAAGATCGTGGACGCGAACGACCTGCTGACCATGGGCTTCGAGGACGACGCGCTGCTGATGGAGGACAACTCCCTCTGCACGCTCTGCTCCTGGACCTCGAGCCAGAACTGACCGGATCTCCGGTGATGCCGCGGGCCGCCTTCCGGCGGCCCGCGGCAAGTCCCTCTTAGGCAGGTGAGTTCCATGCGACGACGCGTCGCAACCGACCCGATCCGGCGCGGGGCAGGAGAGATCGCCGCCGCGTGCGCCGGCACCTACACCGTGCGCGGCGAGCCGTTCTGGTGGCACTTCGACCCGGTGGCCGACCGCCCGCTGCGCCGGCAGGGCTGGAAGATCCACGTCAGCGCCTCGCCTCCGCACGCCGCGGAGGTCCTGCGCCGAGTCGCCGCCGTCGTGGTCCCGCACGCCTTGCGCTGGAAGGCCGCGCGGTCCATCGACAAGCTGATGGACCTCAGCTCACCGCCCTCGCCGCTCACCCAGTCCGGCAAGTTCATCACGATCTACCCCGATGGCGACGTCGAAGGCCTGGCCGCCGAACTGGACGCGGTGACGCGCGAGTTCGACGCGCCCGTGGTGCCGTCCGACCGCCGCTTCCGCCCGCATTCCAACGTCTACCTTCGGTACGGCGCTTTCTCCGCGCAGAGCGTGTTCGACCCGGTCGAGCAGAGTCTCCGGCACGTGCTGGTCGATCCTTCCGGCCGTCGCGTCGAGGACAAGCGTGCTCCCGGTGTCGCCGCGCCGGACTGGGTCGACGACCTGGTGCCGGTGCGGTCTCGGGTGTTCCGGTCGCGGCCGGGGACCGGGCTGTTCGGCCGCGAGATCGTCGTCCAGGGGGTGCTGCGCCAGTCGGTGAAGGGTGGCGTGTTCCGGGTTCTGCACCGGGGTGCGCCGGCCGTGCTGAAGGAAGCGCGGATCGGGACCACGCCTGACCGGCTCGGCCGTGACTCACGTACGGCGCTGCGCAACGAGTGGCAGATGCTGCGGGCGTTGAGCGGGACCGGGCTGGCTCCTGAGGCGCTCGCGTTCTTCCACCAGGAGGACAACGCCTACCTGGTGCAGGAGTTCCTGCCTGGGCGGACCTTGCGTGCCGAGGTCGAACGGCTGAACTACCGCGCCTCGGTCTCGGTGCCTGACCTGCTGGCGTTGCGGGACGGGGTGCGTCGGCTGGTCCGGGAGGTCGAGGCACGCGGGATCCGGCTGCTCGACCTGACGCCCAACAACATCATGGTGGACGGGCCGCGGCTCGCGGTGATCGATCTTGAGCACGCCGGGCTGGTGGATTCGCCGGAGCCGCCGTTCGTCGCGCACACGCCCGGATATGTGCCGGAGTCCGCGCCTTGGGCGGGGGACACGGAGTACGCGCTCGCGGCGATCGATCACTACCTGCTGACGGGCATCGACCCGTACCTGGGCCGGAACGTGCGCTACGCCGAGCACCTGCCCGCGGTGCTGGAGGCGTTCGCCCCGGCGGGCCTCGACATCGGTGAGTTGGACGGCATCCACACCCGGCTGGGTGAAGGCCCGGAATCGATTCACCCTGGCCCCCTCCGGGGGGTGCGCGAGGCCCCCACTCCCATCATCTCAAGCAGGTCCGACAGTTTCGAGGAAGCGGTCGCCGCGGGGGAGGAGCTGGTCAAGCTCGTCGAGTGGGACCGTCACCCCTGGCCGTGGCCCCAGCGCTGGGCACCCGGCTCGATGCACCCTGCCTCCTTCATGGCGGGCACGGCCGGCATCGCCCGTTACTACCTCGACCTCGCGGAGGCCACCGGCGACAACGCCTGGCTCAAGCACACCGACACCCTCCTGACCTGGACCCTGGAGAACCACCCGGTCGTCCCTGGCCAGACCCCTCCCGGCCTGTACTTCGGCCTCGGCTCGCTCCCGTGGCTGATGACCGACCTCGCCGCCGCCGGACACGAACCCGGCCTGTGGCGCCGCGAAGCACTCAGGTTCGCCGACGCGCTCGCCGCGATCGACGTCCACGGCTCGGACGTCACGCACGGCTGGGCCGGCGCAGGACTGGCCAGGATCGCGCTCCTGCGCGCCACCGGCGAAGGCAAGAACGAGGTCAAGGCCATCATCGGCAAGATCCTCAGCGGGGTGTCCACCCAGGACGGCCAACCGGCCTGGCCGAACAACGGCTCCTCCTTCCACGGCTTCGCGCACGGCAGCGCGGGCGTCGCGTACTTCCTGCTGCACGCCGGGCTTGCCGTCGACGACCCCGTTGCGATCGACCTCGCCATCGCCACCGGCCGTGCACTCCTCAACGCCGCTGTCCCGGCGGCGCAGGGCCTGTCGTGGCCGCACAAACCAGGCCAGGACACCGTCTGGTCGCACTGGTGCAACGGCGCCGCAGGTGTCGGCATCCTGATGCACACCTTGGCGCAGCACACGAACGACGACGAGTTTCACAACGCGGCAGCGAAAGCGGGCCGGGCGATCACGACCGCACGGCCGTTCGGGAGCGTGTGCCGGTGCCACGGCCTGGCCGGTGATGGTGACTTCCTGCTGGACCTCGCCGCAGATCCCAAGTACGGCGAGGAGTTCCACGACGGCGCTGTCCACATCGGACGCAAGCTCGACGCGCTGCGGTTCCGGGACGGGTTCGCCGTCAAGTGGGCGCCTGAGGGGATCGGCGCGCCACGGCCCGACTACATGCGCGGCTACACCGGCGTGCACGCGTTCCGGCTTCGGCTCGCGGGACACATCGCCCGTTCACCACTGACCCTGCGACTCGAGGAGCGACCGTGACCCTCACCGATCTCCTGGTCCACGAGATGGTCGTGGACTGGGGCCCGAACCGCCGGGTGGTGGCGTCCCGCAAGGGCGAGACCGTGTTCTCGTGCGTGGTGCGACCGGCCCAAGGCCTTTGGTACGTCACCGAGTGCCTGCCGCAGCGCGACGACCCGGCCGTGGTCGAACACCTGGCGCGGGCGCTCGCGTACCTCAAGGAGCAGGGGATTGACGACGTCGTCGTGGTGCACCCGGAGTTCTGGGACGTCGGCGGCACCGACTGCGGCCGGATCGTGCCGATGTGGTTGCGGCTGGACGGCGAGATGATCGCGTCGTTCGAACGCGTGCTGCCCATCGGGTACGGGTTCGAGCCGTTCGGCGACGACCTGCCGGGCGAGCCGCACGACCTCAGCGTGTTCGAAGAGCTCCAATCCGGCCAGTACGGGCCGTTGGTGCCGGAAGCCAGTCTGCGGATCGCCGCGGACGGCACCACGCGCGGCGCGATCGCCGTGACGGAGGACCGCGGTGTGCCGCTGATCGGGCACCTCGTGGTCGACGGTGCCGAACGGGGTGCGGGGCTGGGCAAGGCGTTGCTGGTGCGAAGCATGCTCGGGCTGGCGGAGGCGGGGTACGCGGACTGCCGGCTCAACGTCATGGCGGACAACTTCACCGCGCGCAGGCTGTACCGGTCGATCGGCTTCGTGCAGGACCGCGCGACCCTCAAAGCGAGCCGGGTGACGTCATGAGCGTGACGGTGCTGTCGGTGGAGTCCGCGCGGATTCCCGGTGTGCTGGCCGACTTGCGCGCGCGACACAGCGCGGTGCGGTACTACCTGGGCGCCGGTCGTCCGCTGTGGTTGCGCGGGCCCGCCGACCACAGCGACATCACCACCGCGTTGTTGCGCTGCCACGACGAACGCGAAGCGCGGCTGCGTGCCGAAGTCGGCAACGTGCGGAAGTGGCTGGCCGAGGGCGGATCACGGGCTGTGGTGGTGGTGGAACTGTTCGGCGCGCCGACGCGTGACGACGTGCGGTTCCTCCAGGAGTGCCGGATGCGGCTGGTGCGCGGGGAAGGACAGTCGATCACCGTGCTCAGGCACGTCCGCGCCGCCGTGCCTTCAGACGGCGACGAGATCCTGGCGATGCTGCGCCTGGCCGGCGGTGCGGTGCCGGAGGCCGAGTTCCAGCGCTGGCAGGCCAGGCGCGGGTGGGACGACTCGCTCGTCCACGCCGTCACGTCCACAAGGGACGGTCTGCGCACCTACGCCACCCCGGTCCACCGAGAGCTGCCGACCACGCCCGAACTGGCGGCCGAGGTCGTGGCCGGTTCCGAGGCGCCGCCGCTGTCCACCGCCGCCATGCTCACCGACCCGGCGTTGGCGCTCAAGGCGTTCACCGCCGGTGCCGCCGCCGAAGCCGCAGGTCAGGGACGCGTGCTGGCGCGGTACGCGGGCAACCTCTACCGGCTCGCTCCCAACTCCGCCACGGCGAGCGCCTACCTGGCCGCGCTGGTCGCCGACCGCGAACGGGTGTCCGGTCCGCTCGCCGACCTGCTGCTCGCTCAGGCGGCGAAGCAGGACGTCGAGCCGACGTCACGGGCGATGCTCGCCTACAGCCTCGGGCAGCTCCTCGCCAAGGACCCCGACCCGGCTGTGCGCACGTCGGCTGCGCGGTGCTTCGAGCACGCCCGCGAGCTGGACGTGCCGGTCACCCAGGTCGCCGCGTCGTTCAACGGTGCCGCTCTGGCCCTGTACCGGGACCGCGATCTGGACGGCGCGGTGACGAGCATGCGAACCGCGCTGTCGCTGTTGGAGGGCCACGACACCGTTGCCGACCAACGGGTCCAGCTCCTCACCAACCTCGCCAAGCTCCGCCGGGGCACGCCGGAAGCCGTCGGCCTGTACCGCCAGGCGTGGGCGGCCGCCAACGACGTCGCCAACGCCACCTATGTCGCCGCCGACCTGGTGCGCGTGCTGCTGGACGCGGGGGAGGCGTCCGAAGCAGAGGCCGTCGCCGCGCGGCTGCTGGACCTGTTCGACCAGGCGGGTGACACGAACCAGGCGAGCGAGAAGGCCGTGTCCGCGGTGTGCTTCCGCCTCGCCGACAACCGGCTGGCAGCGGGCGCGACGGACGAAGCAGCGCGCTGGTACCTCGCGGCGGTCAGCCGGATGCGGCGCGGGGCACCCGAGGTCGTCGACACCATCCTGCGCAACCTCGGCGAACAACCGTCAACGCTCATCGAACCGCTGACCCGGGAACGCGCCGCGCACGCCGTCGTCGCCGGTGATCTCCACGTGTTGCGCCAACTGCTGGCCGCGGCATGACCATCGCCGAGTTCTCCCTCCACCGCGACCGCCTGGTCGTCACACGACCTGGCGAGGTCGGCCTGGCCCAGGTCGGTCCGGACGGCGGCACCGACCTGGCCGAGATCGACTGGATCCCGGCCGGCGACTGGCACCTCGTCGGCTGGGCCGCGCCGAACCTGGTCGCGCTGCGCCGCCGCGGCGAGCTCGGCCTCCTCGACACCGACCGCCGGATGCTGACGTCGACGCATCCGGTGGTCGGCCGCACCTTGCGCTACAACGGCGAGGAAGCCCTGGTAGCGGTCGTGCGCAACGGCCGCCCGGTGCTGTGCGTGCATCGCCCGTCGGCCGGCACCTACCAGGTCCTAGACGCCACCGAAGGCGTGTCGTCCGTGGCCGCGTGGGACGGCCAGACCTTGGTGCTCACGCGGGACCGCAAGGTCGTGGTGGTGCACTACAACGACACGGGCAGCGAACAGATCGTCGAGGTCGAGGCCGTGTCGGCCGCGGGTGACGGACCTCTGATCGCGCTCACGGGTGCGGGCGAAGTGCCGGGCGTGCTCGATCTGCAGAACCTCGACGTGCGCTGGTTCGCACCCGGCAGCGCGGGCGTCGCGGTCTCCCCGTCCGGCCTCCTGCTGACCACGGCCTGGACCGACCACCGCTACTCCTACCAGGTGCTGGACCGCGACGGCGAGGTCGTCGGCACGCCCGTCCCCGACCACGGCATCGCCACCGACCTCACTTTCACCGCCGACGAACGCCACCTCCTCGGCCGCCACCAGTCACCGGCGGCCTCACCCGCGCTCGTCCACTGGGAGATCCACAGTGGACAGATGCGGCCGCTACCGGGCCAGCAGCGCGAGGAGATCGCCGTCCGCTGGCAGCACCAGAACTCCGCGCAGTCCCCGGAATGGCTCTACGAACCGGAAACCAGCGGCCACCAGGGCGTCGTCCTGCACCTGCACGGCGGCCCGCGCAGCCAGCTCCGGCAGATCCACGAACCGATGATCGCCGCCCTGGTCCGTGCGGGCTGGACGGTCATCGGCATGAACTACCCCGGCAGCTCGGGCTACGGCACCGAGTTCCGCGACGTCGTGGTCGGCGACTGGGGTGGCGCCGACGTGGCCGCGGTCACCGCCAGGCTCCGTGAGCTGCGCCGCGACCGGCCGATCTGCCTGTACGGCCAGAGCTACGGCGCTTACCTGGCTCTACTCGCCGCGGCCGCCGAACTCGTCGACGCGGTAGCGGTGTGGGCTCCGGTCACCGACCTGCCGCTGCTGCTGGAATCCGCGACGGGCCTGCACAAGCAGTGGCTGCGCACCGAACTCGGCACGCTCGCCGACGACTCGGAACAGTTGCGGGAGCGCAGCCCGATCAACCGGCCGTTCACCGCGCCACGCCTGCTGATGGGGCACAGCAAGGGCGACGACAGGGTCCCGGTCGAGCAGTCGCGGCGGTTCGCCGAGCGCCTGGGAGCCGACCGCTACCTGGAACAGACCGGCAACGGCCACGAACCAGCCGACTTCGGCTCCTGGACGACGGCAGTGGTGGACCACTTCGCGGAGGTGCTGGTGTGAGGACGTCGTCGTGGTGGGCGGGTGCGGTGGTGGACCGCCTGCGGGGTGCCGGGATCGCCACGTTGCTCTGGCAGGCGGGCCGGTGGCGGTTCACCCTGTTCTGCGTGCTGGCCGTGCTGCAAGGCCTCGCCCCCGCGGCCGCCATCGCCGCCTCCGGCGTCCTCGTGTCCGGCCTGCCGAACAACCCGGCGCAAGCCGCACTCGGACTCGCCCTGTTCGGCGCCTCACTCCTCACCGGCACCGTGCTCTCGGCGGTCCTCGACCACCAAGCCGCCGTGCTCGACGGCCGATTCGCCCGCACCATCCACGAAACGGTCGCCAAAGCGACGCTGCGCACCGCGGTCGCCCACCTCGCAGACCCGGAAACCAGCGGCGAACTCGGCGCGCTGGCGGAGTTCGAGCGCGTCGACGGCTTCGTGGGCACGGTGACCGCCCTCAGGGAGCTGTTGCGCCAACGGGCAACCGGCATCGGCGCGGCCGTTGTGCTGGCGACGTTCGCGTGGTGGGCGCCGATCGTCATGTTCCTCGGCTGGCGCGGCCTGAGCTTCGGTGTGCGGAAGTGGCTCGACCACGGCATGAACCTCGGCGCCCAACAGGGCGAGACCGCGATGCGCCGCGCCCGCTACCTGCGCGGCCTTGCCGTGGACAGCCCTGCCGCCAAGGAGATCCGGGTGTTCGGGCTGGCCGGCTGGCTCGTCCCGCTGTACCGCGACTCCTACCTGGCGGCGCTGGAAGTCGTGTGGGCGGGCCGCAAGCTCGGCATGCGCACGGTCTTCGCCGCGACCGGCGGAGTGTTGCTCGCGCACCTGCTGGTCCTCACCGCGATCGCCCAAACCACCAGTACACCGGCGGAAATCGTCGTGTACGCCCAGGCGGTGCTGTCGACGAGCGCTCTCGGTTACGTGTTCGGCGCAGAGATCCCGCTGGCCAGGGCACGCAAGGTCACCGCCCTCGCTCTGTCTCTCGCACGCCGTCTCACCAGCGCGGAAACGCCCAAACACACCGCGAACACGATCCAGCTCAAGGACGTCCACTTCACCTACCCCGGACGCGACGAGCCGGTGCTCGCCGGTGTCGACCTGATCGTCCCCAAAGGACAGTCGCTGGCGATCGTCGGCGAGAACGGCGCGGGCAAGAGCACGCTGGTCAACCTGCTGTGCGGCATCTACCAGCCGCAAAAGGGCGAGATCGCGATGCCGGGCAAGGTCAGCGCCATCGTGCAACGGTTCACCCGCTTCGAGCTCTCGTTGAAGGACAACATCGGGTTCGGCGAAGGAGACGTCCACCGGGCGCTGGAACGTGCGGGCGGCCTCGGCCTGCTCGACGACCTCCCGCACGGCTGGGACACGGTCCTGTCCTCGTCGCACCCGAACGGCCGCGACCTCTCCGGCGGCCAGTGGCAGAAGGTCGCGCTGGCCAGGGCGTTGCTGGCGGTCGAGAGCGGGGCCGACACCCTGATCATGGACGAGCCGAGCGCCAACCTCGACGTGCTGGCGGAGGAAGAACTCTTCGCCCGCTTCAGCGAACTGGCCGGCGACATCACCACGATCCTGGTCTCGCACCGGCTCGCGTCCGTCCGGCACGCCGGCCGGATCGTGGTCGTGGCCGACGGACGGATCGTCGAGGACGGCACCCACACCGAACTGATGGCCGCCAACGGTCGATACGCCGCGATGTATTCATTGCAGGCAGACCGGTTCGCAGAAGACATCGCTGGGAAGGAGTGGAGCCATGCGTGAGATCCGCGTCCTGATCGCGACCGCGTGGCGGGTCGACCGCAGGCTCACACTCGCGATGATCGCCGAGCCGTTCGGCAACACTCTCGTGCTGATGTCCGGTCTGTGGCTGGCGATGCTCACCAACGGCGTGATCCAGCAGGACACCCGCCAGGTGGTCATCGGCGTCGCGGCGCTCGTGCTCGGCGCCGGGCTCGGCTGGCAGCTCGACCTGTCCGCCAGCCAGTGGCGGATGGTGCTGGGGGAGAAGGTCGCGCACGCGTTCGACACTGAAATCGCCCGCCTGTCCGCCGAACTCCCGACCCTGGAACACTTCGAACGCGCCGAGTACCAGGACCAGCTGGAGCTGTTGCGGCAACGCCAGGGCCAGCTGGGCAACTCGATGAGCGCCCTGGCCGTGACGGTCAAGGCGATCTGCGCGGGCCTGACCGTGCTGATCCTGCTGGTGATCGCGCACCCCGCGATGCTCGCGCTGGTGCTGCTCGCGTTGCCCGCCCTGCTGATCACCAAGGCTCAACAACGCTGGCGCGCAACGGCGGAAGACAGTTCCGCGCTGCCCGGCCGCACTGCCCGCCACCTGCGCACGATCGCCCAGGACCGGGACGCCGCCGTCGAGATCCGCCTGTTCGGGCTGGCGGACAACCTCGAACGCCGCATCGACGCGCTGTGGAACGAACAACGCCGGCCCGTCGAGCACGCCGAACGCAAGGTCGCGCTGGCCTCGCTCGCCCAGCAGGTCCTGTACGTGATCGGCGTGATCGTTGCCGTCGGTTTCGTGCTGTACCAGGCGATCCAGGGGCAGTCGGCGCCCGGCGACGTGGTGCTGGCGATCTACCTCAGCCAGCAGGTGCAGACCGCCGTGATCTGGCCGATCCAGGCCGTCACCGGCTTCGGCCGCACCCTGCACACGGTCAGCCGTTTCCTCTGGCTCGTCGACAACGCCCGTGCCGCCACCGGCAGCCTGCCCGCGCCGGAGCAGATCGTCGACGGCATCCGGCTGGAGAACGTGTCGTTCCGCTACCCCGGCACGCAGAAGTGGGTGCTGCGCAACGTCGATCTGACCATCCCGGCCGGCGGCGTGCTGGCCGTGGTCGGCGAGAACGGCGCCGGCAAGACCACCCTGGTCAAGCTCCTGACCAGGATGTACGAACCCACCGAAGGCCGGATCACGGTCGACGGCGTGGACATCGCCGACCTCGACGTCGAAGCCTGGCGCGAACGGCTCGCGGCGGCGTTCCAGGACTTCGCCCGCTTCGAGTTCACCCTCCAGCAAGCGGTGGGCGTCGGCGACCTGCCTCACCTCGACGACACCGGACGTGTCCGCACCGCCATCACCCGGTCCAACGCCGACGTGCTGGAGCAGGACGCCCAGCTCGGCACGTCGTGGGGCGGCACCGACCTGTCCACCGGCCAATGGCAACGACTCGCCCTGGCCCGTGGACTCATGCGCACGAACCCGTTGGTGCGGTTCTTCGACGAACCGACGGCGAGCCTGGACGCGTTCACCGAGGACGCCCTGTTCGACAGCATGGCCAGGGCCACCGACGGCGCGAACGGCATGATCACCATCCTGGTCACCCACCGCTTCTCCACGGTCAGATCGGCCGACCGCGTCGTGGTGCTGGCCGACGGCGGCGTCGCGGAGCTCGGCACACACCGCGAGCTGCTCGACCGCGACGGCCGCTACGCGAGGCTCTACCGGTCGCAAGCCGACGCGTTTGCCGACTAACTTGCCGGAATGGACATCCGGCAGCTGCGCTACTTCCTCGCCGTCGTGGACCACGGCAGCGTGAACAAGGCCGCCGCTGCCCTGCACGTGGCCCAGCCGTCGCTGTCGCAGGCCATCCGGGCGCTCGAACGCGACCTCGGGCTCGACCTGTTGTGCGCGTGCTCGCCACCGCACGGGCGAGCGTCAACGAGGTGGCGGGCCTGCGGGTCGGACGCGTCGAGATCGCGGCCATGCCGTCGCAGTCCGTCGAGCCGCTCGCCCGGATGATCAAGGCCGTCACCGAGAAGCACCCAGGCCTGTCGATCTCGGTGCGAGCGGCCTTCACCGCCGAGGACGTCATCGAGGAAGTCCGAAGTGGACGAACCGAGCTGGGCCTGCTCGGCAGCAGCGAACCCCTGGCCGACGCGCTCGGCGCGATCTGGACGGCCGCGCTGATGCTCGATCACCTGGGCCACCCGGAAGCCGCCGCAGAGGTCGAGCGCGCGATCGCCGACGTGCTGGCGAAGACCCCGATCCGCACGCCCGACCTCGGTGGCACGGCCAGCACCGAGGCGTTCACGCGGGCAGTGCTGGAGGCGTCATGAGCGTCCCGCTGCCCTCCACCTACCGCACGATCGACGCCGATGGCGTGCGTATCCGTTGTGCCACCACGGCGACAGCGCCAAACCCCGCCCAGGCCCGGACGATCTCGAATACTCCAAGCGCGCCATGGCCCGAGACCAGCTGCTGGTCATGAACGCGCTCGGCTTCGACCGGTTCGGGGTGGCGGGCCACGACCGCGGCGGCCGGGTCGGGCACCGCCTGGCCCTCGACGCACCGGAAGCCGTGTCGGCGTTGGCAGTGCTGGACGTCGTGCCCACCCGCCACGCGTTCGAGAACGCGGACAAGGACTTCGCCCTCGGCTACTACCACTGGTTCTTCCTGGCCACGGGCAACGGCATCCCCGAACACCTCATCGGCGGCGACCCGCGGTTCTGGATCACCTCGCGGATGAGCGCCCGCCACCACGGCGGCACGGCTTTCGACCCGGCCGCGATCGAGGAGTACGTCCGCTGCTTCGACCAGGCGTCCATCGCGGCGTCCTGTTCGGACTACCGAGCCGCGGCCGGCGTCGACCTCGTGCACGACAGCGAAGGCGGCCTGATCGAAGCGCCCCTGCTGGCGTTGTGGGGAGAACACAGCTTCGTCGGCCGCCACTACGACGTTCTCGACGTCTGGCGCTCGTACGCGACCGACGTCCGCGGCCAGGCGCTCCCGTGCGACCACTACCTGCCGGAAGAACGTCCCGACGAGGTAGCGGCCGCACTGGCCGAGTTTTTCAGACCACGACCTTCTGGTACTGCTCGCGATCCAGGTCGTAAACCTCCAGCGTGACCTGGACCGCCAGCCCCTCGACCGGCTTGAGGTGCTCCCGCGCGAGCCCGATGCTCGCCTTGCCGACCTCTTGCTTGAGCTCCACCGACCGCCCGGAAAGCAGCCCGACCCGAATGTGGATCATCGCCGCCGGCGACCCGTCACCGATCACGCTCTCCTCGATCTGCCGCAGCCGCGTCTTGAACGCGGCGACGTCCGAACTGACCAGCGGGGACAGGGTCTGGTGCAGCGCCAGGGCGAAGGCGCGGCGGTCGAACGCCTCGCTCAGTTCGGCGGAGTACTCGACGGTGATCTGTGGCATGAGCTCACGCTACCGACGCCGGTGACCCGGCGGCGGCCAGAACGCCGGTGTTGGACGCCAGCACGTGCAGGAACGGAACCCTGCGGCGCTCCCTGATCCCGTGCGCGACGGCCAGCAGCAGCCGTGTGCCCAGCCCCTCGCCTCGTGCACACCTCGTCAACGTATCGGTTGACGAATCTGAGCGTCAACGGATACGTTGACGAGGTGAGGGAAAACGAGTCGTTGAGCGCGTTGCGGATGATGCCCTGGGCCCGGGAGTCGGTGGACCGGGCCGAACGGGTGTTGATCGAGTCCGTCATGGACAGCGGCTGGACCTGGGAACAGCTGGGCGCGGAATACGGCGAGCGCTCCAAGCAGGCCATGCAGCAGCACTACAAACGCCGCGGCGGCGAGCGGAGCTGGTCGAAGCGGGCGGACGCGGAACCGGCGGACGTCGAGTCGGTCCGGTACGCGATCACCCGGCTGTTGTCGAACTTCCGCGCGACCGACGAAGCGCTGACCCGCACGATGCGTGACGCGTCCTGGAACGCGAAGGATCCGGAGGAGGAGGCCAAGCGGCGCCGGTCCTGGGTGGAGCGCCTCAACGACAGCATGGACGGGCTGCACGACTTCATCAACAACCGGCTGGGGCACTTCCCCCGGTGGGACGTGCGGCTGGTTCCGAGTGACCGCACGAAACTCCACGGCGACTACGCCGAGGTCGACCGGGAGAAGGTCGACGAGATCCGCGCCGAGACCGCAAAGGCCTTGGAACGGCTCCAAAAGCACCGCGACGAGGTCGACGCGACCATCGACGAGCTGAAACGGCGTCAGGCCGAACTGAGCTGAGCGCGGCGCCCGGCCATCGAGGTCGCGAGCCACCCGGCCGCGCCGGCCCATCCGGCGAGCACCGCCGCCCACGTCGGTTCCCACCCGGTCTGGCCGAGCCGCAACGCCCAGCTGACAGCGAAAAACGCGAGGACGACCGCGATGCCGAGATCCCGGCCGGGCGAGCGGTCGGCGGATTCCGCGAAAATCCGGTCGAGCCACTCGGTCGCCGCTACCGCGATGCCGAGCAGCAGACCCGCCGCGATCAGGTGCCACGAGGCGGCGGCGAGCGTCGCACTGCCGGTGAGCAGGTGCAGCAGGTCGAGTCCGGCCGCGATGGCGAGAAGTGCGAGTGGCAGGACGACGAGACGGCGCGGCATGGTGTTCCTTCCCCGGAGAAGCTGAGGCTCAGTTACCCGCTTCGGCGGGTGATCACACGGCTGCACCTAGGATCTGTTCGTGGACGTGTTGCGGAGGAACAACGTCGTCGTGACCGGCAACGAGACCGGACCGGCGGTGGTGCTCGCGCACGGCTTCGGCTGCGACCAGAACCTGTGGCGCAGCGTCGTTCCGCAGCTCGCCGAGCGGTGCCGGGTGGTGCTGTTCGACCACACCGGGTGCGGCCGCTCGGACCTGACGGCCTGGTCCGCCGGCCGCTACAGCGACCTCCGCGGGTACGCCGAGGACGTCCTCGAGATCTGCCGCGAACTCGACCTGCACGACGTGGTGCTGGTCGGGCACTCGGTCAGCGCCATGATCGCGGTCCTGGCCGCCAACGCCGAGCCGGACCGGTTCGCGCAGCTGGTGCTGCTCACGCCGTCACCGCGCTACGTCGACGACGGCGACTACCGCGGCGGGTTCAGCCGGGAGGACATCGACGAGCTGCTCGGCGCGCTCGAGTCGAACTACCTGGGCTGGTCCGCGGCGATGGCGCCGGTGATCATGGACAACCCCGACCGGCCGGAGCTGGGGGAGGAGCTGAAGAACAGTTTCTGCCGCACCGATCCGGACATCGCGCGGGTCTTCGCCAGGGCCACGTTCCTGTCCGACAACCGCGAGGACCTGCGGAAGGTGACCGTTCCGACGCTGGTCATCCAGTGTGCGGTGGACGCCATCGCACCGCCGGAGGTCGGTCGGTTCACCCACGAGCAGATCCCCGGCAGCCGACTGGTGACGCTGGACGCGATCGGCCACTGCCCACAGCTCAGCTCGCCGGAGGCCACGGCAGAGGCGATACTGGAGTTCGTGGACGGCCGATGACTTGTCCCGATGGCGTGGCTTTCGCGGGATTGCTGGAAGACAGCGCCGAGGACCTCTACGACAACGCCCCCTGCGGCTACGTCTCCACCTTGCTGGACGGCACGATCGCGAAGATCAACGCGACGCTGCTCGCCTGGCTCGGCTACGAGAGCGCGGACGTGGTGGACCGCCGCAGGTTCCCCGACCTGCTCACGGCCGGCGGCCGGATGTACTACGAGACCCACTTCGCGCCGTTGCTGCACATGCAGGGCGAGCTCGGTGGCGTCGCGCTGGAGATGAAGACCGCGAGCGGCACCCGACTTCCGGTGCTGCTGACCTCGACCGTCAAGGCAGGTCCCGGCGGCGAGGCGCAGCTGATCCGCACCACCGTGTTCGACGCCGGCGACCGACGCGCCTACGAAGAGGAGCTGCTGCGAGCCCGGCAGCAGGCCGAACGGGAACGTGACCGCGCCCAGCAGCTCGCCAGGACGTTGCAACAAACCCTGCTGCCGCCCGCCCTGCCCGAGGTACCCGGCGTGCAGGTCGACGCCGGCTACCACCCGGCCTCGCTCGACCAGGTCGGCGGCGACTTCTACGACCTGTTCCCGCTCACCGGCGACACCTGGGGCTTCTTCCTCGGCGACGTCTCCGGCAAGGGCGTGGACGCGGCCGTCGTGACGTCCCTGGTGCGCTACACGCTGCGCGCGGCCGCGGTGCACGAGGCGGACCCGGTCAGCGTGCTGAAGCACCTCAACACCGTGCTCAACTACACGAACCCACGTCTGTGCACGGTCATCTACGGCCGCATCCAGCCCACGGACGACGGCGCCGTGGTCACGCTGGCCAACGGCGGGCACACACCGCCGTTGCTGATCCGCGGCGACGGCACCTCGGAGCTGGTGCGCATGCCCGGCGGACAACTGGTCGGCGTGCTGCCCAACGCCCGCTTCACCACGGCGGAGGTGCGCCTCGGGCCTGGCGACACCCTGCTGCTCTACACCGACGGGCTGACCGAGGCCCGGATCGAGGGGGACACCCGCTACAGCGAGGAAGCGCTGCTCGACGACCTGGGCGGGATGGCCCCGGCGACCGCCTCGACGGTGATCGCGGCGGCGACCCGGCTGCTGACTGAGTTCGGTGACGGTGTGGAGGACGACACTGCCCTGTTGGCGCTGAGTGTCCCGGCCAGCGGCTCGGGTGCTGACCGGGCCGGGTGATGGCGTCCAGGACGACACCGCCCAGCCCGCCGTTGGGGTGTCACTTGCCGTGCGGGTCGGCGCCGTTGAGCGCGGCCACGACCTGGTCGTACTCGCCCCGCGCCTCGCCGTAGCGCAGGAACTTCACGCGTTCGACCTGGATCTCGTGGGCGTCGGGCTGGGTCTCGATGAGGCTCATGACCTCGGTGATGAACTCGTCCAGCGGCATGGCGTGCTCGTTGTCGGCCTGGCCGGGCAACAGGTCCGTCTGCACCGACGGCGGCTCCAGTTCGACGACGCGCACGGACGTGTCGGCCAGTTGCAGGCGCAGCGTTTCGCTCAGCATGTGCATGGCGGCCTTGGAGGCGTTGTAGCTCGGCGTCACCTTCAGCGGCGCGAAGGCGAGGCCGGAGGAGACGGTCATGATCGTGGCGTCGGGACGGGTCTGGAAGTGTTCGACGAACGCGGCGATCAGGCGGATCGGGCCCAGGACGTTGGTCGTGATGGTGTTCTCGGCGGACTCGAGGAACGCCGGGCTGTGCCAGTCCTCCACGCGCATGACGCCCGCCATGGTGACCAGGACGTTGAGCGACGGGAAGCGGGACAACACGTCCTTGGCCGCGGTCTGGACGCTGTCGGCGTCGGTGGTGTCGATGCGGACGGTCTCGACGCCGGGGTGCTCGGCGGCGATCTTCTCCAGCAGTTCGGTGCGGCGGCCGCCGACGATCACGGTGTTGCCGCGCTCCCGCAGAGCGAGGGCGAGCGCCAGGCCGATGCCGCTGGTGGCGCCGGGGATGAAGACGGTGTTTCCGGTGATGTTCATGCACCGAGCTTCGGGCGCCGGACAAGATCACGGCAGAGACCGGTTGTCGGGGGATCGGCGATCCCTGGTTGTCGTTCGCATCGCCTCCATACTGGGGTTGTGGATCGTGTCGAACTCGCGGCCTTCCTGCGCCGCCGCCGGGAAGAGCTGAGGCCGGAGGACGTCGGCTTGCCGGTGGGTGCGCGCAGGCGTGCGCCGGGGTTGCGGCGTGAGGAGGTGGCGTCGCTGGCGGCGATGTCCACCGACTACTACACGCGGCTGGAGCAGCAACGTGGCCCGCAGCCCAGCGAGCAGATGCTGGGCTCGCTGGCCCGCGCGCTGCGGCTGAGCGACGACGAACGCGACTACCTGTTCCGCGTCGCCGGGCGCAACGCCCCGTCGCACCAGGCCGGCGGCACGCACGTGGCGCCCGCGTTGCAACGGGTGCTGGACCGGCTCAACGACACGCCCGCGCTGATCCTGTCCAACCTCGGCGAGGTGCTGATGCAGAACAGGTTCGCCGAGGCCCTGTACGGCGACAGCTCCCACTTCACCGGTCTGGCCCGCAGCGGGATCTACCGCTGGTTCACCGACCCGGACGAGCGCCTGGTCTACCCCGAGCACGACCGCGACCGGCAGAGCCGCGCGCAGGTCGCGAACCTGCGCGCCGCCTACGCCACGATGGGACCGAAGTCCCGCGCCGGCGAACTCGTCCGCGTGCTGCAGAAGGAAAGCGCCGAGTTCGCCGAGATCTGGGAACGGCACGAGGTCTCGAACCGGTTCGAGGACCACAAGGTGCTCGTCCACCCGCAGCTCGGCGAGATCGAGGTGGACTGCCAGGCGTTGTTCACCGAGGACCAGTCGCAGGCGCTGCTGGTGCTCACCGCGCCGCCACGCACCGAGGCGTTCGACAAGCTCCAGCTGCTCGGCGTGCTCGGCACGGAGAAGTTCGTCAGTTGAGGATCAGGATCGTCTCCTCGATCGCAGGCTTGCTGGTGTTCGCGTGTCGCCGTGCTCGACACGGAGAAGTTCGTCAGTTGAGGACCAGGATCGTCTCCTCGATCTCCGCCTTCCGGGCCTCCGCATAGCCGACGTCGGTGCCGACGATCTCGAAACCGGCTCTGGTCAGCACCCTCAGCGAGGCGGCGTTGTCGGTGGCGACGCGGGCGTGCAGCGGCCGGGTGGACACGAGGTCGAGAAGTAACGCCACCGCCCGCCCGGCGACGCCCTGACCCCACACAGCGCGGTCGATCCAGTACGTGATCTCGGTGTCGCCCTCCATCACGAAGCTCGCGATGCTGCCGACGACCTGACCGTCGCCCAGGATGACGTGGTTCATGGTCTCGGGATTGGCCCGGATGCGGCGCATGTGCGCGTCGAACGCCTCGCGGTCGTTGGGGTCCTTCGCGGTGAAAGCGGCCATCCGCACGGACTCCGGGTCCCGCATGAACTCGAACAACGTGTCGAGGTCCGCGTCCTCGAGACCCCTCAACGTCACTTCGTTTATCAACGTGCCAACCTCTCCGCGAGCCATGCGAGTGAGAGCGGGTAACGGTAGTCGATCCCACCGTGTCCCGCGTCGAAGAGTTCGAAGTGGACCCGGTCGTCCGGTAGTCCGGTTTTCCTTAGCTGGGAACGGAAAGCTTCCGCACCGAGGTCGAGGAAGTACTCGTCGCTGCGGCCGGCGTCGATCCACACCGCCCGCAGCGAGCGCACCGCGTCCGCGTGAACGGGCACCATCCGGACCGGGTCCCAGTCGAGCCAGCGCTGCCACACCTCGGGCAGCACCACGCCGGTCACCGGGTCGAACGGCAGCTCCGGGGTACCGTCCTCGGCCGCCGAGAAGCACGCCGCGACACCGAGAACGCCGAGCAGCGTCATGTCCTCGGGTTTGGTGAACGACGGACGCGAGCAGAAGTCCGCCCACCACGTCCGGATGTCGTGGTCGTGCTCGCGCAGGCCGCGCACCGCCTTGCCGAAGTCCGCGAGGTAGCAGAGTTCGTAGAGCGAGTCGCCCGCGTGCGTGGCCAGCGCGCCGAACAGGTCGGGACGCAGCATCGGCGTGATCATCGCCCCGAACCCGCCCGACGACTTGCCCGCGATCGCGCGGGATTCCCGGTCCGGGATCGTCCGGTAGTGCGCGTCGACCCACGGCACGATCTCGTCGCACAAATACGAGTGGTAGCGGCCGGTCCCCGGTGAGTCGACGAACTGCGAACCGCCGTAGGAGGTCCACGCGTCCACGAACACGACGACGCAGCCCGGCGCACCGTCGGCGAACACGGCGTCGGCGGTCTCGATGAACGGCTGGCGGAACGGCATCCGGTTGGCCCACATCGACACGTGTCCGGTGTAGCCCTGGATGACGTACACAGCGGGGTAGCGCTCGGCGGACTCGTCGTAGCCCGGCGGGACGTACACCCACAGCGGACGCTCGTGCGGATCGCCGAGCGGGTTGCCGCGCAGCAGGTCGGAAACGACGGTGTGCCGGTCCAGCCGGCCGGCGAGCGGGCCCTCCCAAGGAAGCATGGGACCAGTCAACCACGGTGGACTGAGCGGTCCAGAACGTTAGAATCGAGGCATGGCACTCACGGTCAAGGGGCGCGCGACCAGGCAGCGCATCATCGAGGGCGCGGCGGCCTACCTGCGCAGCGACGATCCGGCCGGCGTGACGCTGGACGACATCCGGGCCATCACCGGCACCAGCAAGGGCCAGATCTTCCACTACTTCCCGGACGGCAAGGAGGAGCTCTTCCTCGCCGTCGCGCGCTATGAGGCCGACCGCGTGCTTGACGACCAGCAGCCGCACCTCGGCGCGCTGACCTCGTGGGCGGCCTGGGACCGCTGGCGGGACGCGGTGGTCGCGCGGTACCGCGCGCAGGGGCGGAACTGTCCGCTGGGGGCGCTGATGGGACAGGTCGGCAGCACACCGGGCGCGAACGAGGTGGTCACCGCGCTGCTCAACCGATGGCAGTTCCACGTCCAGGAAGGCATCGTCGAGATGCAGGAGACCGGGCTGGTGCGCGCGAGCATCGACCCCGATCGAGTCGCCGCCGCGTTCATCGCGGGCATCCAGGGCGGTGTCCAGGTGCTCAGATCTACCGGCGGCGTCGCGCATCTGGAAGCGGCGCTGGACACCCTCGTCGACTACCTCAAATCCTGAAGTTCTGGACTTTTTGGTCCAAAAATAGGTGCCTAACTTCGATGGCATGGCACAGCGACTTCAGGGCAGGACCGCCCTCATCACCGGGTCCACCAGCAACATCGGCCGTTCGATCGCGATCGCCCTCGCCGGGGAGGGCGCGCACGTCGTCGTCTCCGGGCGGGACGACGCCAGGGGAGCGGCGGTCGTGGAGCAGATCCGCGCGGAAGGCGGCCAGGCCGATTTCGTCCGCGCCGACCTCGACGGCACCGCCGCCGCCAGCCGGGCGCTCGCCTCGGCGGCCACCGACGTGCTGCGTGGCCGCGTCGACATCCTGGTGAACAACGCGGGCATCTACCCGGCGTCGACCACCCCGACGACCGACGAGGAGACGTTCGACCGCGTCTACGGCGTCAACGTGAAGGCGCCGTTCTTCCTCACCCAGGCCCTCGTCCCCGCGATGATCGGCGCCGGCGGTGGCGTGATCATCAACCTCGGCTCGTGGATCGCCCGGCTCGGCGTCCCGATCGGCTCCCTCTACAGCTCCACCAAGGGTGCGATGGAGACGCTGACCCGCGCGTGGGCCGCGGAGTTCGGCCCGCGGGGCGTCCGGGTCAACGCGATCTCGCCCGGCGTCGTCGTCTCGCCGGACTGGGACTCCGCGACCGATCACCCCGGCGAGGTGATGATGCACGGCACCCCGGCCGGACGTTCCGGACATCCCGACGCGATCGGCTCCGCCGCCGTCTACCTCGCGTCGGACGAATCGGCCTTCGTGCACGGCACCGTGATCGACGTCGACGGCGGCCGAACCGGTGTGGCGGTGGTCGCCGTGTGACCTGGGTCACCAATTCGCCCGGTTTCTGTGACCTGAGGTGAGACTGCCCGGTCTCCCATGACGTACAGAAAGTCGTCGGCGAAGGGTGTGGAAGTGACGGGTCGGGAGTGGCTGGGGCAGGTGGACGCGGAGCAGGTGGAGGCCGCGCGGGCCGGTGATCGGGCGGCGCTCGACGCGGTCGTCGCGGGCTGCCTGCCACTGGTCTACAACGTCGCCGGTCGGGCGCTGAACGCCGATGCCGACGTCGACGACGTGGTGCAGGAGACGATGTTCCGCGTGATCCGCGGCATCGACGCGCTGCGGGAACCCGATCGGTTCCGGTCGTGGCTGGTCGCCGTCACGATCAACCAGGTCCGCGAGCACTACCGCCGCCGCGACGCCGCACCCGCGCCGCTGGAGGAGTACGACAGGGCCGACCCCAGCGCCGAGTTCGTCGAGGTCGCGCTGTCCCGGCTGCACATGGCTCAGCAGCGGCGCGAGGTCGACGAGGCCGCACGCTGGCTGGACCCGGCCGACCGCGAGCTGCTGGCGTTGTGGACGCTCGAACGCGTCGGGCAGCTGACCCGCGCGGAGGTGGCCGACGCGCTCGACCTCAACGCGCACGCCGTCACGGTGCGGGTCAGCCGGCTCAAGGGCCGCCTGGAGACGATCCGGCACCTGGTCCGCGCCCTGTCGGCCGAACCGCGCTGCGCGGGGCTGGCGCAGGCGGCGCAGGGCTGGAACGGCGAGCCGAACCCGTTGTGGCGCAAGCGGCTCCTGCGGCACGTCGACGAGTGCGGGCGGTGCCGGCGCGGGGTCGCCGACGCGATGCCGGTCGAACGGATCCTGACCGGTGCCGCGCTGCTCACGGTCCCGGCGAGCTACCTGCCCCACCTGCTGGAGAACCTCGGCGGCCCCGCGCTCGACCAGGTCGCGCACGCCTACCACCTGGGCGCGGCCAAAGGCGACGCCGCCCACCTGGCCGAACCCGCGGGTTTCCTGGGCAAGGTGGCAGGGCTGACCAGCAAGCCCGTTCTCGCGGTGGCGGGTGCCGTAGCGGTGTGCGCGCTCGTCGGTGTCGTCGGAACGATGGTGCTGTTCCCGTCCGACCCGCCGGCCGCGGTGGCGAACCCGAACACTCCGGCGGCTGCCGCCGTCACGACCTCGTCGTCCGTCGCGGAAACCACCTCGTCCACCGCTTCGAGCACGCCGTCGACCACCACCACAACCACGACGACGACCACCACCCAGACGCCGGAACCGGTGCGGGCGGCCACGCCGGAGGAACGCGTCCTCGCGTTGATCAACGAGACCAGGGCCAAGGCAGGCCTGCCACCGTTGACCGTGGACCCGGCGCTGGTCGTCGCGGCCGAACGGCACACGAAGGCCATGATGACCAACGGCTGTGGGTTGTCGCATCAGTGCCCCGGCGAGAGCGGCCTGGGCGAACGCAGCACGGCGGCGGGCGTCAAGTGGAGTTCGGTGGCGGAGAACGTCGGCATGGGCGGTCCGGTAAAAGACACGGTCGAGGCGATCTCCAAGATGGCGCTCGGCCTGACCCAGGGGATGATCGACGAGAAGCCGCCGAACGACGGCCACCGCAAGAACATTCTCAGCAACTCGTCCACCCGCATCGGCATCGTGGTGATCCGCGACGCCAAGGGAACCGTGTGGATGACTCACGACTTCGCCGGGCGTTGACCGACTTCGGGCTAGAAAAGATCATCCTGTGGTCGTACGTGGGAACGCGACCACAGTCGGACGCGTGACGATCCGTCCGGAAAGCACTGTCTCCACCGTGCAGATGCCGTCGACCGTTGCTCAGCGCACGCCCGCGACCGTCACCACCGGAACCCCGGACGTCCTGCGATGGACGGGTTTCGGTGGCGCGGTCCTGCTCACCGCCGGAGCGTGGGCCACGAGAGCGGTACCGGTCGCCCTGGGCGCCGCGATCGCGGGTGCCGGGCTGGTCGTGCTGACGTGGGCACTGCTCGGCCGCGCCAGGCCGGACGCGACGTGGTTGCGGCGGACGTTGGCGTTGTGGTGCGGGCCGCTGCTGGTGGCGCCACCGCTGTTCAGCGCCGACGTGTTCAGCTACCTGGCCCAGGGCGAGGTGGCGGCGCGCGGGCTCGATCCGAACGTCGTCAGCCCGGCTGCCGGAGCCAGCGCGGAAGCGGTGGCGCGGGTCGGCGTCTACTGGCGTGAGACCCCGTCGCCGTACGGGCCGCTGTTCAGCACGGTCGAACGGGCGATCGCCCAGGTCACCGGCGGGGATCCGGTGCTCGGCATCGCGCTGTACCGGCTGGTCGCGGTGCTGGGTCTGCTGCTCGTCGTGTGGGCCGTGCCGAGGCTCGCGGAGATGGCCGGGACGTCCGAGCGCACGGCGTTGTGGCTGGGCGTGCTGAACCCGTTGGTCCTGTGGCACCTCATCGGCGGCGTGCACAACGACGCGTTGATGCTCGGCCTCATGCTGTCGGGCACCGTCGTCGCGTTGCACGCACTCGACGACCTCAGGTGGTGGCAGCTCACGGCCGGTGTAGTCCTCATCGGACTCGGTGCGCAGGTGAAACTGCCCGCGCTGGTCGCTCTCGCGGTGGTCGGCACGGCACTGGCCCGACGGCTGGGCGGCGGCGTGGTCAGGTTCGTGGGAGCGGGCCTGGGGATGGTCGCGGCCGCCGTCGGGGTGTCGGTCGTGACGTCGCTCGCCGGAGGAGCCGGTTTCGGCTGGGTGCAGGCGCTCGGGACGCCGTCGAAGGTCAACAGCTGGATGGCGCCGACCAACTGGCCGGGCTTTCTGGCGGGTGCGGTGTTCGGCCGGGAAACCGGTCAGGCGATGATTTCCTCGGCACGGATCGCGGGGCTCGTGCTGATCCTCTGTGGCATCGCGGTGGTGTTGAACCTCCAGCTGCGCGGACGGGTCTCTCAGGTGACGGCGCTGGGGATGATGATGAGCGTGATCGTGGTGCTGGGGCCGGTGATCCAGCCGTGGTACCTGCTGTGGGCGGCGCTGCCACTGGCCGCCTGCCTGCCGGTGGGGAAGTGGCGGACCAGGGTCGCGGTTCTCGTCGGCGTGTTCGCGCTGCTGGTGCCGCCGCTCGCGGGCAACTTCGCCGGCCGCGTGCCCGAGCTGGTCCTCGCCTACGTGCTCGGGATCGCCCTGGTCGGTGGCGCCTACTTCGTCCTGCGCCGGGTGCCCGTTGCCGTCCAGAACTGATCTCCTCAGGGTCGGTCTCCTCCGGGCCGGTCTCGTTCGGTACGGCGCGGCTGCCCTGGCCGGTGCTGGGCTGGCGCTGAGCTTCCCGCCGCGCACGTTCTGGTGGCTGGCGGTGCCGGCGTTCGTCGTGCTGTGGCTGACGCTGAACGGTGCGGGTGCCCGTCGCTCGGCCGGTCTCGGGTTCGTGTTCGGGCTGGCGTTCTTCCTGCCGCACCTGCGGTGGATCCAGCACTTCCTCGGCAACGAGTTCGGTCCCGCGCCGTGGCTCGTGCTGTCGGCGCTGATGGCGTTGTTCATCTCCGGGGTGTGCGCGCTCTTCCCGTTGGTCTCGCGGCTGCCCGCGGCCCCGGTGTGGGCTGCTTCGCTGTTCGTGCTGCAGGAGACCGCGCGGGGTCTGATCCCGTTCAACGGCTTCCCGTGGGGCCGCGTGGCGTTCGGCCAGGTCGACGGCCCGTTCGCGCGGCTCGCGGTGATCGGCGGCGCGCCGCTGGTGACCTTCGCGGTGGTCGTGACCGGGTTCGGGCTCGCGGCCTGGCTGCCCCGCGTGAAGGCCTCCTGGGCTCTGCTGCCGGTCGCTGCGGCGCTTGCCGTGGGCCCGCTGGTCGCTGTGGACGCACAGAACGGCCAACGGACCGTTGCCGTCGTGCAGGGCAACGCGCCGGACATCGGCCTTGGCCTGCTCACCGAGCAGAAGACGTTGCGCGCCAACCACCTGCGCAAAACAGCCGAGCTGGCCGCGTTGGTGCGGGGCGGCTCGATCCCGAAACCGGACCTCGTGGTGTGGCCGGAGAGCGCGACCAGGACCGGCGACCGCGACCCGGTGCTCGACCGCGCCGTCGACGACCTCGGCGTGCCCGTGCTGGTCAGCGCGCTGCGCAACGGCAAGAACTCGGTCATCGCCTGGGAACCCGGACGCGGCGCGGGGAAGTCGTACGCGAAGCAGGAGCTCGTCCCGTTCGCCGAGCACATCCCGCTGCGCTCGCTGGCCCGGCTCGTGACGCCGTTCGCTGATCAACCCGACCTCGAAGCCGGAACCGAACCCGGAGTGCTGGACATCGCCGGCACGCGGGTGGGCCTCGGCATCTGCTACGAGGTCGCGTACGACTACGTGCTGCGTGAAAGCGCGGCGGCGGGCGCACAAGTGCTGGTCGTGCCCACGAACAACGCCTGGTACGGCCGCGGCGAGATGACCTACCAGCAGCTCGGGATGGCCCGCCTGCGCGCCATCGAACACGGCCGTGCGGTCGTGGTGGCGGCGATCAGCGGGGTGAGCGCGGTCGTCCGTCCGGACGGGAGCGTGGTGCGGTCGACCGGGATGTTCACCGAGGACCTGATGGTGGACTCCGTGCCGCTGCGGACCGGCCTGACGTTCGCGACGAGGTTCGGCGGCGCGATCCACGTCCTGCTCACGGGTGCGGCGTTCGCCGCGTGCGTGGCAGGGCTGTGGATGCGCCGCCGGGCCTCAGTTGTTGCCGAAGTTGCTGCCCAGCAGAGCTGACCCGAGCAGCGTTCGTTGATGTAGTACCGAGATCCCCTGTCGTTCCGTGGTCAGCAGTCCCGCCTCTCGCAGCACCGTGGTGTGCCGGCTGACCGCGGACGCCGAAGCGCCCAGACGTTCAGCCAGCTCGTTGGTCGTGGCCCCGGCACCGACCGCGGCGAGCACCGCGGACCGGGTGTTGCCCAGCAACGCCGCCAACGCCCCTACCTGGCGGCGTCCACTCGCGAGCTGCCGCTGCCAGGTCCAGTCGTGGTGCACCGGATAGACAACGGTCGGCGGCAACCCCGGATCGGCCAGCGCCACCGGGGCTCGCCGGCAGAAGTACGACGGCACCAGCCGCAACCCCCGCCCGTTCAGGTGCAGATCCCGGTCGTACGCGTACTGGACCTCCAAGATCGGCGGACGCCAGTTCATCAACGGCCACATGCCCCGTAGCAGCCCCTCGGCCCCCGACGCGGCTCGGTGCAGGCGGTCCGTCTCGACCGCCTCGTCGATCAGGTCGCGGTACGGCTCGATCACCGCGCCGTGGTACCGGGAGAGCGTCTCGGTGAGTTCGGCCAGTGCGCCGTCGCAGCCCTCCGCCAGTGGACGTGTCCACGTGGGCGTCGGGGTGACGTCCGCGAGCAGCTTGAACTCCTCCCGCAACCGGGCACGTGGCGTCGACCGGATCGCGTCAAGTGCTGATGTCAGGCCGTTTGCGCCCTCCGGCGGTGTGAGGAAGTCCGGGAAGTACGGACCCAACGGCGCGAGCACGGACAACAGCCGCACGCCGGAACGGATCACCTGCGTGTTGCCGTTGCGCCGGATGTCGCGCAGCCACGGTTGCAACAGCATGCCGCTGTCGCCTTCGGTCAGCCTGTTCCGGCTGAACACCATCTCCCAGAGCGGATCGACCCTTTCTGCTATCTGCGTACGCTCCAGATCGCCAGGCGAAAAATGGATGCGCAACACAGCAACCTCCCCAGGCCCAGGTCACCGTGGAACACATTACCCGGCGTGTCACTCCGCCGAATTACGCAACGAAAACCGGACGTGAGGCCATTGCCTCACGCCCGGTTCTGTGATCAGCGCCGGATCAGCCGCAGCTGCCGCTGGTCCACTGGTGCGAACGCACCTGGTAGGTGCCGGCCAGGTCGCCCTTCTGCCCCTGCCTGGTGCAACCGATGCGGTTGTTGTACCCGGTGTTGCGGTAGAAGACGACGCCCGTCGCCGAGGACGTGCCCCGGTTGTAGACGGACTTGACCTCCTTGGTCGTGGCCCACGAGCACTTGATGGAGCCGGCCGTCCAGTCCGGGTCGGCCACCTCCCACATGCAGCGCCCACCGGTTCCGCCGAAGCCGTTCCAGAAGCAGACGTGGCCGGTGTTGCAGTCCCAGGCGGCGAGCGCCTGGCCGGTCTCGGTGTCGTAGGCAGCACCCACGGCGGCGGCCTGAGCGACCGGAACCTCCGCCTGCGCGCTCGGGGCAGCAAGCCCGACGACCATGAGCATCGCGAGCGGCATCAACGCCAGAAAAATACGCTGAACGAACCTCAAGGATTTCCTCCCTCACCCCATGGCTTGAATTCCGCCGATGTCACCTTAAGCAGAGAGAGGAATCCTGGAAAAGCTATTGCTCCGTAGCGCAAAAGCTCATTTCACGGCCGTCGGGTGTACCTGTGTTTCACGCCGGCCGGGAAGTACTCCGGATCGCCGGACGGCCGCAGCACGACCTCGGGCAGCTGGCGCTCGGCCGGGACGTAGTGCGCGAACTCGCTGTTGAGCCGCAGCAGCTCGTCCCTGATCGACGCCGCGATCACGGCGGCGTCGGCGGTCTGGCCGGGCGCGGTCTCCACGGTGATCCGCAGCGACCGGTCGCGGTCGGCGTCCTCGACCGACTCGATCACGAACTTGCCGGTCACCGTGTCGCTGATGCCCGGTTGTTCCAGGCCGACCGTCACGTTCTCCGGATAGACGTTCGCGCCGAAGAACGACACCGTGAACAGCGATCGCCCGAAGAGGAAGACGAACGGCAGCTCCGGTCCGGGCGGGGGAGTGAAGCCGTGCCCGGCGCAGAACTCCATCAGCTCGTCGTACCCGAGAATCCCGCCCTCGTCCGCGATTCGGTAGCGGATCAACGGAATCCCGCCGTCCGCGGTGAACACGAGCGTGCCGTCGTGCACCTCGAAGAACCGGCTGGCCGGGTCGTACTGCACGAGCGTCGGGAGCCGTGAGTCGCCGAAGACCTCCCGCGCCAGATCAGGCCGGAGCGCGAAGAACCGGCGAACGCCCACCGACAGCGCGGTCTCGTTGCCCAGCACGCCGGAATCCGCTGTGCCGTAAAGGGAAGCGATGTCACTGAGGGGATCGGCGACGCCCGCCCGCCGCGACACCAGATCCCGCCACTGCTCGCTGAACACCTCACCGGCCAGCACCAGCTTGATCCGGTACGCGGGCCAGTCGACGCCGGGCGTGTCGATGACGTCCTTGACGAACGGCGGGTAACCGAGGAGCACTACCTGCTCGAAGTGCGGCGCCAGTTCGGGCAGCACGCGCAGGATCTCCGCCTTGTTGTTACCGGGTGCCACCACGGTGATCGGGCAGCCCTTGGCCGCGAGATGCCGCACGCACGCTTGTGTGAACAGCCCGCCGACCCAGGTGCCGAGCGGGAAGCACACCACGGCCAGCGTCGTGCGTGAGTCCGCGTGGAACCCGTCCACCAGCACCTGCTCGAAGCGCCGCGCCACGTGCAACTCGTCCTCGAGGGTTCTCGGCCAGATCGTCGGCCGCCCGCTCGATCCGGACGAGACGGCGATCATGTCGCAGCTCGCGAGCGCGCCGTCGCGGCACAGCTCCGGCAACGGGTATCGCTCGTGATAGCTGGGTTTGTCGAGCAGCGGCAGCCGCTGAAAGTCGTCGAACGTCGTGATCGCCGCCGGGTCGATGTCGTTCTCCCGCAACAGCTTCCGGTAGGCGGGCACGGTCTCGGCGGTGCGCAGGAACAGGTCCAGCACCCAGCTCTCGGACTGAGGCGCGGAGGCCGCGAAGAAGTCGTCGAACGCCTGGTGCACACGGGTCTGCCGGCTGCTGTCCATGATCCGAGATTAGCGGGGGACCAGACGAACGAAGGTTCACGAGGAGTGGGCGCGGCTCCTACCGTGAGTACTTGATCGGAAACCCCCTGCTTTCCGGTGAAGGAGCACAACTACATGAAATCCCTGCGCATGGGCGCGCTGGCCGTCTTGACGGTCTCAGCGGTCGCCCTTTCGATGACGGGCGCATCCGCCCACGATCCGAACACCGCCGAGGGGCAGGCGGCGGCCAGAACGTTCCTGGCCGACCACCTCCCCGCCGACCGGCACGCCGTGACCGGGCAGGCCGCGGGCGTGCCGTGCGTCAACGGCAAGGCCGACATCTACCCCTGCAAGAACGTCGACCTGCTCAGCGTGCTGCCGCTGTCCTCGATGGGCGGTGGCAACGGCAACGACATCTGGGGCTGGACAGATCCGTCCTCCGGCAAGGAGTACGCGATCGTCGGCCGCACCAACGGCACCGCGTTCGTCGACGTCAGCACGCCGACGGCGCCGAAGTTCCTGGGCAACCTGCCGTCCAACGGCGGCAGCAGCTCGTGGCGTGACATGAAGGTCTACAAAGACCACGCGTTCATCGTCGCCGACTTCATCACCGGCCACGGCATGCAGGTGTTCGACCTGACCCGCCTGCGGACGATCACGACACCGCAGACGCTCACCGCCGACGCGCTGTACAAGGAGTTCGGCCCGGCGCACAACATCGCCATCAACGAGGAGACCGGGTACGCCTACGCGATCGGCTCCAACACCTGCAGCGGCGGCCCGCACATGGTCGACATCCGCACGCCGAAGTCGCCCAAGAAGGCGGGCTGCGTGGCACAGGACGGGTACACGCACGACAACCAGTGCGTGATCTACCGCGGCCCGGACGCCACCTACCGCGGCCGGGAGATCTGCTTCAACTCCAACGAGGACACGCTGACGATCGTCGACGTGACCGACAAGGCCAACCCGGTCCAGATCGTCCGCAAGGCCTACTCCGGCGCGCAGTACTCGCACCAGGGCTGGCTGACCGAGGACCAGCGGTACTTCCTGCTCGACGACGAGCTGGACGAGTCGCGCGGCACCGACAAGCGCACCAAGACCTACATCTGGGACCTCGCGAGCCTCGCGAACCCGGTGCACACCGGTGTCTACAACTCGCCCGCCACGGCGATCGACCACAACCAGTACATCAAGGGCAAGTACTCCTACCAGGCCAACTACCAGGCGGGCCTGCGCATCCTCGACGTCAGCAACATCGCCTCCGCGCAGCTGACCGAGGCCGGGTACTTCGACATCTACCCGGCGGCCAACGAGGCGAAGTTCAACGGGGCGTGGAGCAACTACCCGTACTTCGCCAGCGGCATCGTGCTGGTCAACGGCATCGAGCAGGGCCTCGTCGTGGTCAAGCCCAACCTCGGCGCCGTCGAACCGCCGCCCGCGGGTGGCAAGTTCGAGAACACCACCGACGTGTCCATTCCGGACGCGGGCGCCGCGGTGACGTCCGCGGTGAACGTGACCGGCCGGTCCGGCAACGCGCCGGCGACGCTGAGCGTGAACGTCGACATCAAGCACCCCTACCGCGGCGACCTGACGATCGACCTGGTCGCACCGGACGGCACGGCGTTCCGTCTGAAGGGCACGAGTTCCGACTCGGGCGACAACGTGATCACCACCTACACGGTGAACGCCTCGGCGGAGGCGGCCGACGGCACCTGGCAGCTCAAGGTCCAGGACACCGCCCGCGCCGACACCGGCTACATCGACGCGTGGAGCCTGCAGTTCTGAACCTGACGCGGGTGGGCGGCCTCGTCCGCCCACCCGCTCCTGGGAGTGATCATGCGCAAGTTGCGTTTCGTGGACTGGATCTTCGCCCTGGTCGCCGTCCTCGTCGTGGCGGGCGGCGGGGTGATGGTGTTCGCCAGGACCGCCGCACCCGTGCAGCACCAGAACATGGGACCCGTGGCGCCCGCGGCGCACAGCGACGGACTGTCCGATGTGGAGAGCGGCTACCGGTTCGAACCCGTGACAACGCCTCTTGCTCGCGGTACCGCGGTGCCCGTGGCGTTCCGGATCCGCGACGGCGCCGGCCAGGCCGTGACCAGGTTCCTGGACAACCAGACCAAGCAGATGCACTTCTTCGCCGTCCGCGAGGACATGAACGTGCACGAGCACGTCCACCCCGTGCTGGAAGGCGACACCTGGCACACCACCCTCACGCTGCCCGACGGCGGCGCGTACCGGATGTTCGCGGAGTTCGTGCCGCTCGACACCAAGGACGCACGGCACCCGGTCGTGCTCGGTGTGCCGTTCAGCATCCCCGGCGACACGACTTTCGTCCCGGTGCCCGCTCCTGCCGCTGATGCCACCGTGAGCGACGGTTACCGCGTCACGCGCGTGGACTCGCCTTCTCAACCAACCGCGTTGCGCGCGCAGCAGCTGAAGTTCTCGATCCGCGGCCCCGACGGCGTTCCGGTGAGCGCCCTGGAACCCCACCTCGGCGCGAACGGGCACATGACCGGCTTCCACACCATGCTGCTGTCCGCCACGCACCTGCACCCGGTCGAACTCGCGGGCATTCCGCTGACCAACGGGGAACTGAGCTTCCAGGCGGTGTTCGCCGACCGCGGCGAGTACCGGCTGTTCCTGGAGTTCGCCCACGGCGGCAAGGTGCACAAGGCCGCGATCACCATCGACGTCCTCTGATCCACTCGCGGATCGCGGCCGCCGGCGTGCTCGTCGCTCCCGAGGTCGTCACGCGGCGAGCCGGCAAAGGCAGTGAGCGCCTCGAACTCCTCCCCGCTCACCACCACGCGCAACGACGCCGGGAGCTTCGGCAGCTGACGCGGATCGGTGATCACGAGCGACGGCTCGCAGTCGTGCAGCAGCTGCCGAAGCTCGGCCTCTGTCGCGTACGGACTCAACAACACGCACACCGCCGCGGCCCGCGCCACCGCCAGCACCGCTTCGACCAACTCCACGCTGTCGTCGAGCAGCGGGGAGCCCAGTTCCCCCATCTCTATAACTTCAGTGCTGACTAATCTCAATCCTTCGCCGACCCGGGGTTCACTTGACCGTGGCCGGCGCGGGTTTGACATCCGCCTGTGCTTCCAGGTGATCGGACAGGGACGCGCGGTAGATCGGCATGGCCGCCGCGGTGGTGACGATCGCGACCAGCACGAGGATCGCGAACATCTCCGGTGTCACCAGGTCGTAGGCGAGGCCGATGTTGATGAAGATCAGGATCATCAGGCCGCGCGCGTTCATCAGGCCGCCTACCGCGGAGGCGTAGCGCCACGAGAAGCCCTGTGCGCGCACGACCAGGCCGCAGCCGAGGTACTTGCCGGCGAACGCGGCCAGCATGATCACGGCGAGCGGGAACCACAGCGCTCCGCCCGCGCCGAAGCCGGAGACCTGGGTGTTGAGGCCGCTGAAGGCGAAGAACACCGGTAGCAGCAGGATCGAGTTGAGGTCGGTGAGCTTGGTTTCGAGTTCGTGGCGGATCACCTTCATCTTGGGCATGGCGAGGCCGGTGATGAAGCCGCCGAAGACCGAGAAGACGCCGATGAAGTCGGTGAACCAGCCGGCGAGCAGGACGACGAGCAGGATGATCGCCATCATGTCGCGGCTGAGCTTGCCGTCGCGTTCGGCGCGTTCACCGAGTTTGGCGAGCCATTTGCGGCCGACCGTGAGCATCAGCACCGCGAACAGGGCGGCGCCGCCGATGGTGCGCAGGGCGCCGGCGGGGCTGCCGGAGGTGCCGACCGCGATGATCAGGGCGAGGAAGCCCCACGCCACGGCGTCGTCGATCGCCGCGGCTACCAGGGTCAGGCCGCCGATCGGGGTGTTGGCGATGCCGCGTTCCTGGAGGATCCGGGCCAGCATCGGGAAAGCGGTGATCGACAGGGCGCCGCCGAGGAACAGCATGAACACCCACAGGCTCGACCCCTCGGGGCTGAGCGAGTCGAAGAAGATCACCGCGGCGCCCGCGCCGAGCAGGAACGTCGGCACGATGCCGGAGACGGCGAGCACTCCGGCTCGTCGTGCGTTGGCGCCGGCGGTCATGCCGTGGTCCAAAGAGGACCCGACGAGGAACATGTAGAACGTCAGGCCGATGGTGCTCAGGACGTACAGGGTGCTTTTGACGTCGGAGGGGAAGAGCTGGGCCTGCACGCCGGGCGCCACGGCACCGAGCAGTGCCGGGCCCAGCAGGACGCCGGCGACCATCTCGCCGACGACCCTGGGTTGCCGGACCAGCATGGCGAGGCGGCCGCACACCGTCGTCGCGACGAGCACCACCGCCAGTGCGGCGAAGACTTGCAAGGCGAAGTGGATCTGGTTCACCGGGATCTCCTGGGGTTAGTGCCGGACCGGGCAACCCTGCGTGTCGTGCGTGTCGAAATACCGGCCCGCCAGCCGCTGCCGGTGGGCGTGCAGCACCATCGCGGTGCCGAGCACGAGCTGGACGACGCTGCGCCAGACGTCCTCCCAGCGGTCGCGCAGGCGCATGAAGGCCAAGCGGGAGCGGGGAATCGTGCCGTCGCGGACGAGCAGGCACGGGCCGCGGCTCGGCAACGAACGGGTGTGCGTCACGGAGGAGTGCAGCGTCACGCGGCGCAGCACCACTCTTGTGGCGGCGCGCATCGCGATCGGGGAGAGCCGCCACGCCGGGCAGGGTCGGTTGGCGGCGATGCCGAACGGGATGTGGTGCTCGTTGCGGGCCGCGGTGTGTTCCCAGCGGCCGGGGTCGAACTCGTCCGGGTTCGGGTATCCGGTCGAGTGGTAGGCGGGATAGTTGAAGCACAGCACCGAACCGGCCGGGAACGTCGTGTGCTCGTCGAGTTCGATGTCGGCGGTCGTGATGCGGTGTGCGATGCCGAACAACGGGTACAGGCGGAAGGTTTCGTCGAGCACGTGGGTGAAGTACCTGTCGTCGTCGGGGTTCTCCGCGAGTCGTGCCGCGACCTCGGGGTGCTGGGCCAGTGCGAGCAGCAGGTGCGCCATCGCCTCGGACATCTGCACGACGGCGGTGTTGAAGTAGGTGCCCTGCAGGTAGTGGACCTGCTCGGTCTTGGACAAGGTTGCGGGCAGCGGGTGCTGGACGTCCGCGAGCCGTTGCTCCAGATACCGGGTCAGGCGGGCGCGGCGGGCGGGGTGGCGCAAACCGGTGCACTTCAACGAGGTCACGACGTCGTCGGCGTGCCCGACGATCAGGTCACGGGCCGGGCGCGGGCACGGTTCGCCGAACACCAGCTCGTAGAAGTACTCGGCCCAGATCGGCATCATCAGCTCGCGCAGCCGGACGTGGGTGACCGATCCGGCCAGTGCCTCGTCCAGCACGCGGCCGGTGCAGTTCCTGGCCAGCGCCGACAGGGTTTCCGCTGGTCCGGCGAGGAACGTGCGGGTCGCGCGCGCCACGTCGTCGTAGCGCGGCCCGGGCTCCAGGTGTTCCTGGTGCACTTCGGGGCCGGGGGAGAGCCAGTACCAGAACAGGTCCGACAGCCCAGCGCCCTTGCTGCGGCCGTTCGCGGCGGGGTGGCTGTAGAGCTCCAGGAAGCGGTCCGGGCCCACCTGGTCGTTGGGGAACGTGATCGCGTTGTCGCCGTTGACCTTCTCGAACACCTTGGCGCGCAACGCGACCACGCGCGCCGGCAACCAGCTCAGCATCGGGCCACCACCATGTCGTGGCTCAACTCCCCGCCGCACATCGCGAGGACGTGCTCGAACTCGTCCCGCAGCACGCCGAGGACCCGGTGCACGCCCGCCTCACCATCGGCGGCGAGCCCCCACAACACCGGCCTGCCGATGCCGACCGAAGAAGCCCCCATCGCCAGCGCCAGCGCGATGTCACCTCCACTCCGGACACCGCCGTCGAGCACGAGCGGAACCCGCCCGCCCACCGCCTTCACCACTGCGGGCAACGCGTCCAGTGCCGCCGGTACGACGTCGAGCTGGCGGCCGCCGTGGTTGGACACGAAGATCCCCGCCACTCCGTGCCCGACCGCGAGCACCGCGTCGGCGGGGTGGAGAACTCCCTTCAACCACACCGGGAGCGATGTCGACGCGCGCAACCGGTCGACGTCCTGCCACGAGAACGCCGCCATCTCGATGTCGCGCGGACCGGCGACACCGGCGAGATCGCGCATGTTCTCCGCCGCCAAGCCGGAAGGCAGGTCGTGGAACTCATTGGCGATGTCCCTGCGGTGCCTGCCGAACACGGGGGAGTCGACCGTGACGACCAACGCCTCGCATCCGGCTTGTTCCGCCCGCCGCACCAGGGCTTCCGTGACGCGCGGATCCGGTTGGAGGTACAGCTGGAACCACACGGGCCCGGTCGCGGCCGCCACGACGTCGGCGATCGGCACGGTCGAGGCCATGCTCGACACCAGAACCGTGCCTTCCGCGGCCCGCGCCGTCGCCAGTTCGCCGTCGGGGTGAGCGAGTTTGTGGAAGGCGGTCGGCGATATCAACACGGGGAATTCCGCGCTGTTTCCCTTGCCCCGCAACACCCGTGGCAGCAGGGCGTGGCGCCGGAACGCGGCCTCGTTGTCCGCGAGCACGATCTCGTCCCCGACCCCGCCCGCGAAGAAGTCGTAGTGGACGGGGTCGAGCACCGCGCGTGCCTTGTCGTGCAGCTCCGCGAGCACCGGGTTCACCGGAGGTACGCCCGCAGCGGCGCCTTGTGCACCTTCTCGCTGTCCCACTCGTTGTCGAGGTTCTCGGTGACGTGGTGCTCGTCGACCAGCTCACCGGCGCGGAACCGGCGGACCACCGGGTGCAGGTAGCGGCCGTCGAGCCCGCTGGTGTCCTGCTGCGAGTTCCGTCCGGCGGTGATGTCGAACGGGTTGACCTTGTCGTGGTCCGCGCCGTACTCCAGCGTCACCGTCAGGTAGGTCTCGACGTCACCGAACTCGCCCCGCGCCACGGCCTCGTGCAGGTGCGCGACCGGCACCTCCTCGACGTACCGGACGGTGCCGTCGGGAGCGATCAGCACCGCGTCGGACATGAACGCGAACAGCTGCCACAGCGCGGAAGTCCGGTTGACCCGCTCGATGATCGCCTCGGTGACGTCCCCCGCGGCCACGGCGCGGCTGGGCCAGTCCACGCCGTGATACCGCTGTTCCACGATCCGGTGCAGCGCGCGGACGCCGTAGCGGAAGCCGTGGATGAACCCGCTGGTCGACTTCTTGAAGTCGCGCATCTGCGTGATCGTGCCCGCGAAGAACAGGTCCGGGACGTTCACCGACTCCCACGCCGCGGTCTGGTCCGGGAAACGCGAGTTGATCGTGAGCCGCGGCCGGCACTCCGGCGCGAAGATCGAGGCGTCGAACCGGAACCCGGTCGCGAGGATCACCCGGTCGTAGCGGATCTCCTTGATCACCTCGTCGACCCGCTGGAAGCTGACCTTGACGAGGTAGCCGTCGCCGTCGCGCCGGATGCCCGCGATGTGCCCGTCCAGCAACGCGTTCTGCGACTTGAGCTGGTAGGTGTCGAGGAAGTTGTTGTTGACCGCGCGCAGGTGGCCGACGAAGTGGGTCTGCCACGCCAGCTTCAGCGAACCGGGGCCCGCGACGTGGATGACGGACGTGGTCTCCATCAGGGCGTCCGCGGTCTCGAACGCCGAGTTGCCGCGCCCGATGATGAGCACCTTCTTGTCGGTGAACTCCGCCGGGTCCACCGACACGTCGTAGTAGTGCTCGGCGTGCTCGACACCCTCGATGTCGGGCACGTACTTCTGGGAGACGCCGGTGGCCACGATGATCCGCTTGGCCCGGTAGGTGACGCCATGCTGGTCGCGCAGCACGAAGTCGTCCGGCCTGCTCACCGATACGACGCGGGTGTCGTAGCGGATCGGCAGGTCGTTCTTGACGGCGAAGTCGCCCAGGTAGCGGACCATGTCGTCGGCGTTGGGGAAGTAGCGCGGCGTGTAGCCGGTGAACAGCAACTCGGGATCGTCGCTGAGCAACGAGTTCCAGTCGACGCGCAGGTTGAGCTCCGGATCGTCCCAGCCGGTGTAGATCTTGTTGATGGAGATCAGCTGCCGGTGCCGGGGGAAGCGGGTGAAGAACGTTCCCGCCGCCGGTCCGCCCTCCAGCACCAGGTGGTCACGTCCGGCCTGCTTGAGCAGGTAGGACGCCTGCAGCCCCGCCGGACCGGCGCCGATCACGAGACATTCGGTCGAAACCTCGCTGGACACGACTTCTCTCCTCACGCGGTGTTCACCAATTTGGCCAACTGGCGCTTGTCGGGTTTGCCGCTCGGGGCGACAGGAGGTTCGGCGATCGCGGTGACGTGAACAGGAGCGCACGCCGCGCCCAGCCGTTCGGTCACCAGCTGCCGCAGCTCTTCCAGTTCGGGAACGCGATCACCTTTGGGCACGACGAATGCGTGCACCGCTTCGCCGGTGTCGTCGTCCGGCGCCGCCACCACGTAGGCCTCGGCGACGTCCGGGTGCTCGGCGATGACGTGCTCGATCGGGCCGATGTGGTGCAGGTTCGCGTTGACGATCACGACGTCCCTGGCCCGGCCGGTCAGGTGCAGGTAGCCGTCGGCGTCGAACCTGCCCAGGTCGCGGGTGCGGATCCACCCGTCCACGAACACCTCGGCCGACTCCTCGGGGTTCGCCCAGTACCCGCTCGCCTGGCCGGGCGTGCGGACGAACAGCTCGCCGTCGCGGACCTCCACGTCGACCGGTGGCCTCCCGACCGTGCCGGGCGGATCCGCGGGCGTGGCCATCGAGATCATCCCGGTCTCGGTCTGGCCGTAACCGTGGAACAGCACCGGTCCCAGCACTTCCAGGGCTTCGCGGTGGCGTTCGGTCGTCAATGGTGAGCCCGAGACCAGCAGCGCCCGCAACGTCGACAGGTCGGCGGGGGAGCGGCGCTGGCCGGCGACGAGCTTCGCCAGGCCGGGCACGGTGATCACGCGTGCGGTCGCTCGGTGTTGCGCGATGGCGCCGGGGTTGTCGGCGACGACGACCGTGCCACCGGCGGTCAGGGTGAGGATCGCGTACTCGAACATCACCTGGCTCGACAGCGATCCGAACACCAGGTAGCGGTCAAGCCTGCTGGCGAGTTCACGGATCGCGGGCGGCCACGCGTCGGGCCGGGCGGTCCACGCGTTCGTCATGGACGCATAGGTCTGAGCGCAGGCTTTGGGTGCACTGGTGCTGCCGCTGGTGTGGATGAGCCGGGCGATGTCGCCGGGCCGGCCAGCGCAGCGCAGTGGTTCGGCCGGATGCTCGGCGAGGTCGTCGGTGTCGCGGACCACGAGCTTGATGTCGAGGCTGAGCAGGTGTTCGACCTGTGCGTCGGTCAGTCCTGGCCGCACGCCCACGACCCGTGCACCCACCGTGTGCGCGGCCAGGATCGTGGCGAACGCCTCCGGGTCGACGCCCTGGAGCAACGCGACCCCGTCACCGGGGCCGAGTCCGTTGGCGCGCAACCCGGTCGCGATCCGCGAGACGAGGTCGAGCATCGCGGTGCCGGTCACCACGCGGGTGCCGTGCTCGAACACCGGCCGGTCCGCGGCGGCGCCGAGCACGTCGAGCACCGCGCGCGGGAACGCCTCGGCGTCACGCGCCGGCAAGGCATTCCTTCACGAACACGGCCAGCGGCTGCTGGTGCACCTCCGGCAGGTCCCAGTGGTTCTCCAGGTTCTCCGCGAGGTGGTGGGTCGCGGCGAGCACGCCGTGGCGGTAGTGGCGGACCACCGGGTGCAGGTAGCCGGCGTCGGCCGCGTTCACCGGGTCGTTCTCGGCGACGCGCGGGACGGTGATGTCGAACGGGTCCACGGTGTCGTGGTCCGGCCCGTACTCGAGCGTCGCGACGAACCGGTGCTCGGCCGGGCCGAGGCCGCGGTCGGCCACGTACGCGACCGGCACTTCCTCCTCGTACCGCGCGGAGTCGGCGTCGACGGTGACGACGTCGCCCATGACCGCGAACTGCTGCCACAGACACGACGACGTGTTCACCCTGGCGACGAGCGCGTCGCTGATCGCCTCCGGGGACAGCTCCAGATCCCTGCCGGGCCACGGGGTTTCGTGGTTGCGGGCGCTCAGCACGCGGTGCAGCGCGCGTGCGCCGTAGCGGAATCCGTGGATGAACCCGCTGGTCGACTTCTTGAAGTCACGGGACTGCGTGATCGTGCCGGCGAAGTACAGGCCGGGGATGTTCGTCGACTCGAACGCCGAGGTCTGCCGCGGGAACCGGTCCTTGATGATCAGCGCCGGCCGGCAGTTCTCCGCGAAGATCGAGGCGTCGAACCGGAAGCCGGTGCACGCGATGATCCGGTCGTACTCCAGCTCGCGCAGCTTCTCGACCGTGCGGGCGTAGCGGAACTGGATGCGGAACCCGCCCTCCGGCCGCGGTTCGACGCGTTCGACCGAGCCGTCGATGACCGCGTTCTCGCTCTTGAGCTGGTAGGTGTCGAGGAAGTTGTTGTTGACCGCGCGCAGGTGCCCGACGTAGTGCGTCTGCCAGGCGAGCTTCACCGAGTGCGGCCCGGCCACGTGGATCACGGCCGCGTGCTCGACCAGTGCGCCGGCGGTTTCGAAACCCGAGTTGCCCTTGCCGATCACGAGCACCCGCTGGTCGGTGAACGACTCCGGGTCGGTGTCGAAGGTGTCGTAGCGTTCGACGTGCTCGATGCCGGGGATCTCCGGCACGTACAGCTGTGAGACCCCGGTGGCCATCACCAGGTTCCTCGCCCGCCAGGTCTGTCCACCGCTGGCGGTGACGACGAACTCGCCGCCGTCGCGTTCGACGGTGGTGACATCGATGTCGTACTGGATCTTCAGAGTGGCCGCGCAGTCCTGGAGGTACCGGACGATGTCGTCGGCGTCCGGGAAGTACTTCGGGCTGTAGCGGGTGAACAGCAGGTCCGGATCGTCGAGCAGCAGCGAGTTCCAGTCCATCCGCATGCGTCGTTCCGGATCCTTGGACCCCGTGTGGACCTTGTTGATGGAGATCAGCTTGCGGTGCCTCGGATAGCGGGTGAAGAACGTGCCGGCCCCGCTGCCGCGTTCGAGGACGGCGTAGTCGCGACCGTCCCGCTCCAGCAGTGCGGCGAGCTGCAAACCGGCCGGTCCCGCGCCGATGATCAGGTAGTCGTGCGCCATGGACGGGGAAGCTACCCACGCGATCTCAGAACTTTCTGAGATCGGCTGCCTACCGTCCGTGCCGTGACCACGACCGCTTCAGACACGTCCGTGGACCTCGGTTCGCCGCTCGCCATCACCGACCTGCTGCGGGCTTCCGCGCCGCTGCACGTGCGGTTCGGGGCACTTGTCGCGGACCGCGTCGCGGAGGGCCGCGCGTTCCTGCGCACCGTGCTCGCCGACGACGAACGACCGGTGTACGGCGCCAAAACCGGGTTCGGCGCCCTGGTGGGCTTCGCGGGCCGTGCCTCCGAGGCTGACCAGTGCGACAACACCCTGGCACACCTCGGTGCCGGCCAAGGCCCCGACCTGCCACTGGACATCGCCCGCGCCGCGATGCTGGTGCGAACCTGGTCGCTCGCCCAGGGCCTGTCCGGGGTGTCCGCGCACGTCGTGGACGGGCTCGCGGCGATGTTCGGAACCACCTTCGTGCCGGCGATCCCGCGCTACGGATCCGTCGGCGCCAGCGGTGACCTGATCCCGCTCGCCTACGCGGCCCAGGCGTTGCGCGGCCGCGGGCACGCATACCTCGACGGCGTCCGGCTGCCTGCCGCGGAGGCGTTGGCGTCCGCGGGACTGTCACCGTTGCAGCTCGACGGCCGCGACGCGTTGGCCTTGGTCAACGGCACGTCCGTCACCACCGCCGCCACGGCTCTCGCGCTGTCGTCAGTGCGTGCGTCGCTTCGTGCCGTCGCGGACCTGACCTGTCTGCTGGTGGACGTTCTCGGCGCCGACCCCGGGTTCCTGGATCCGCGGCTGATCTCCGCGTTCGGTCACGCCGGTGCTGTCGCGGTGGCCGCGGACATGCGCGGGTTGCTGGACGGAACGAGTCCCAGCGGATCGCGGGCGTTGCAGGAGCCGTACAGCATCCGGTGCGCGCCGCAGCTGGTCGGTGCGGCCGAGGACGCGTTGCGTTACGTGGACGGCGTGGTCGCGGCGGACCTCGGCGGGGTCAGCGACAACCCGTTGTTCTTCCCCGGCGACGACCTGGTGGCGCACGGCGGCAACTTCTTCGGCCAGCCCGCCGCGTTCGCCGCCGACGTGCTGGCGATGGTCACGGCGTCGCTGGGCAACCTGGCGGAACGGCAGCTGGACCTGCTGGTCGACCCGGCCCGCAACACCGGCCTGCCACCGATGCTGGCCGCGGGACCCGGTCAGCAGCACGGGTTGCAGGGCGTGCAACTGGCCACGACCGCGTTCATCGCCGAGATCCGGCGCAACGTGCTGCCGGCCAGCACGCAGAGTCTGCCGACGAACCTGCACAACCAGGACGTCGTGCCGTTCGGCACCCAGTCCGCGTTGCGTGCCTACGACCTCGCTGACCTGCTGCGGTTGCTGTGCGGCTCGCTCGCGTTGGGGCTGCGGCAGGCCGTGTACGTGGGTGGGAGGCGACCGACGGCGCCGCGCTGTGCCGCGCTGCTGGACGCGCTCGCCGACGCGATCGAGCCGGTGGACCCGGACCGGCCGCTCGACGTGGACGTGCGGGTCGCCGCGGACGTGGTCACCGGGAGGCGGTGGTGAGCACGGCAGGGGTGATCACGGGCAGGCGGACGTGATCCTCTCGCGCGGCGGCACCGATTCCCTCCCCGTCATCGGCAACCTCAGCGTGAAGCGAGCGCCCCTGCCCGGATGCCCGAACGCCTCCACCGTGCCGCCGTGCCCGGCCACGATCTCCTGGACCAGAGCCAGCCCCAGCCCGAACCGCTTCTCGCCGTGCCCGTGCCGGAACCGGTCGAAGAGCCGCTCGGCCTCCACCGCCTCGAACCCGTCCCCGGTGTCCGCGACCGTCACCTCCGCGTGCCCGTCCCGACGCGCCACCCGGACCGAGATCCGTCCTCCTTCCGGCGTGTGCCGGACCGCGTTGGCCAGCAGTTCGTCCACCGCCCGCCGCAACGCGGTCTCCACGCCGAACACCACCAGCGGACCACTCGGAAGCTCCAGGGACAGCGCGATCCGGCGTTCCGCAGCTCGTTCGCTCTCACCCGCCACCGCGGACTCGGCCACCGCGGCGAGGTCCACGGGCTGCCCGTCGAACTCCCGGTTGAGCTGCGCCGACAGCAACAGGTCGTCCACCACGTCCGACAGCCCGCGAATCGACCGGGCGAGCGCGTCGAGGCCGTCGCGCTGGTCGTCGGGCAGGTCCGCGGCCGACGACAGCAGTTGGGCGCGCAGGTACGCCCGCGCGATCGGGGTGCGCAGTTCGTGGCTCGCGTTCGTGACGAACTGCCGTTGCCTGGCCAGCGCCTCCGCCAGCGGACCGACCGTGCGGCGGCTCACCCCGAGGCCGATCAGCGCCGCCGCGAGCAGTCCGCCCACCTGCGCGATCCCCAGTGCCAGCAACAGGTGGTGGCGGTCGGCCAGCAGGTACCGCATGTCGAACACCGCCTGCACCGTCGTGGAATCCGCGCCGGGTGTCGTGAGCACCATGTACTCCGTGCCGTTCGCGGACACGTCACGCTCCACCGCGGCACCCGACGACCGCACCGCGTCGAGATCACCGCGCAACGGGAACCCGCCCGGCACCGTCAGCACGCCCTCGTCGAGCACGCCGTCCTCCAGCACGAACACCCAGGCGCACCGGGGCGCGACGTCGGGCACGCCGAACCGGGCGTTGTACCGGAGTTCGCGCGCCACCTGCGTTTCCTGCGCGTGCACCATGACCACGTACGCGATGGCGCCGACGAACGCGATCATCACCGTGATCGCCAGGCCCACCAGCACGCTGACCCGCAGCCGCGCCCGCCGGACCTCCGCGCGTTCGGCCTCGGCCCACGTCGTCACAGCGCCCCCAACCGGTAGCCGACGCCCTGCACCGTCCGCACCACCGTGCGCCCCACCTTGGACCGCAGGTAGTGCACGTAGGTGTCCACAATGGACGGCGATGGGGCGTCCTGGAAGACGGTCCGCCGCAGCGCGGCCCGCGTGTGCACGGTGTCGGGGTGGGTGGCGAGCACCCGCAGCAGCGCGAACTCCCTGGCGGTCAGCGGCACCCGTTCGCCGTCGGGCAGCACCACCTGGTGTTGCTCCAGCTCGAGCCGGCCTGCGCCGATCCGCAGCACCGCGGCCAGTTCAGCGGCTCGCCGGTACAACGCCCGTAGTCGCGCCCGCAGCTCGCCCAGGTCGAACGGTTTCATCAGATAGTCGTCCGCACCGGCGTCGAGCCCGTCGATTCGATCGCGAACAGTGCCCATTGCCGTCAAAACCAATGCCTGCGTTCGCACGGACCGGGAACGCAACCGGGAAAGGAGATCGAGCCCGTCGAGAACGGGCAGTCCACGATCTATCACGACCACGTCATATGGCCGAGTCAGTGCGAGATGCAGTCCGCGTTGCCCGTCCAACGCGATGTCCACGACATGTCCGTCCCCTCGGAACACGGCGGAGAGCAACTCCACCAGCTCCCTGTCGTCCTCTACGAGCAGCAGGCGCACAGCACGAAGAATGGCACGCCGCCGGGGAGTCGGACCAGGTCATGGAGGTGGTGCAACAGCCAATGGACAGGCACGGGAGATGGTTCACAAATGTGACCGGACGGCAGGGTGCAGCGGTATTTCCGCTGTTCTGCCGCCGTGCGAAACGGTCGGTTGCGGCATTCGGCTCAGACCTCGATAAGTTCGCGCGGCTTTGCGATCGTGCCGGACCGGCAATTCAACGATAAACATGTGAACGGCGAGCCCGGCGTGACCTGCGATCAATCGTCAGGTGTGAACAGCTACGTCCAGGCGGGGGCCACGGCGGACGTGGTGCCGCCACCACCGACCCAGCCCGCGGTCGCGATCGCGCGCAGTCCGTCGTCGCCCTCGGCGAGCCGGCCGTGCGGACCGAGAACGTCGGAGCTCCCGTCGTGCCACCGCACCGGCAGCCGGCCGTGCCGGTGCAGCAGCGCACCGAACTTGGTGCTGAGCTTGGCGCTGCCGATGTGCACCCAGCGGCTCGGGAACAGGTCCAGCAGCTCGATCGTCGCCGGGCTGAGCTCCGGGACGACCGTGACGCCGTGGTCGCGGCCGTACTCGACGAGATCACGCAACGCGTCGGGATCGCCGTCAGGGAACACGTGCAGGACGTTGAGCTTGTAGGCGGCCATCTTGTCGATGGCCTTGCGCATCTCGGCCGGCGGCAGCAGGGCGCTCGACACGCCGCGCCAGGCGAACGCGGGGGAGTCCCGCAGGTCGGCCGCGCGGACCGTGGCGTCACGGGTCATCAGCTGCCGGAACGACTGCACGCCGTGCCGCAGCCCGGCCTGGGTGCCCGCCCGCAACATCACCGCGTCGTTGCTGACCAGCAGGGCGTAGCCCTCGGGGCCGAGCCCGCGCATGGCGGGATCGTGCGACACCATCAGCATGCCGTCAGGCGACTCCGCGAGCAGGTAGCCGGTCTGCGCGAAGATGTGCTCGCGCAGCAGGGCGGCCGCGGTACGGGCCTGTCCGGTCACCCGGACGGCGACGTCCTCGGTCAGTACGAACGAGCCCGTGCGACGGGGCGCGCTCGTGGGCATGGGAACAATCACCGGTTTCCTCTCCAGCGGACTAACGCTGGCAGTATCAGGTGAGTTCCGGCAACCGGAGGGTGAACGTGGTTCCCCGGCCTGTCGTGCTGATCACACCGACCGTTCCGCCGTGCGCCTCGACGAGCTTGCGGACGATCGCCAGCCCCAGTCCGCTGCCACCGGTGCTGCGGGCCCGTGACTTGTCCGCGCGCCAGAACCGGTCGAACACGTGCGGCAGATCCGCCTCGGCGATGCCAGCCCCGGTGTCCTCCACGGAGATCACCACACCGTCCTGCTCGACCGCGCCGACCTTCACCGAGCCACCGGACGGCACGTACCGCAGCGCGTTCGCGACGAGGTTGTCGAGGATCTGCCTGAGCCGCAACGCGTCCGCGCGGACGACGAGCGACGGGTCCGCGGAGACCGACAGCGTGACGCCCGCCTGCGCCGCCCGTGCCTCGTGCGCCGCGCGGACCTGCTCGAACGCGGCCAGCACGGGCACCGGTTCGACGGTCAGCCGCAACGAACCCGCCTCCGCCACGGCGAGGTCCTGCAGGTCGTCCACCACGTGCTGGAGCACCAGCGCTTCCTTGAGCAGCAACGTGACCAGCGCGGGATCGAGGTCGCTCACGCCGTCCTCGGCCGCCTCCAGCCAGCCCCGGATGTTGCTCAGCGGCGTCCGCAGTTCGTGCGCGACGTCGCTGACCATCGCCTTGCGGGCCTGCTCCAGCTGCGCCCGGTTCGCCGCCATCGTGTTGAACGCCTTGGTCAGCCCCGCGATCTCGTCCTGACCGCGCACCGGCACCGGAGGGATGTCGCTCCCGCCGGACATGTGCTGCGCCGCCGCGGTCAACGCCCTGAGCGGCAGGGTGATCCGCGCGCCCGCGAGCGCCGCCACCCCGACCGCGGCCAGCAGCACCGCCGCCGCGGCACCCACGACCTGCCAGCCGTTGCCCGACAACGAGATCGCGGCGGTCGGCGGGCCCGACGGGTTCGTCAGGTAGAGCAGGACCGGTGGCGCCACGTACGGCGTGAGCTGCTCCTTGCGCCCCGCGGCGACACACGCGGCGACGGCGGGCTCGTCCGGGACCGTCAGGCCGGTGGTCTGCTTCCTCGCGGGGGTGTGGTCGGGGTCGAGCTCGACCGGCGGCAGCGACTTGCGCGCCAGGCAGGCGTTGACCAGGTCCTCCAGGTCGAGCAACGCGTAGAAGTCGGCGGCGGTGTCGAACGGCAGCTCCGAGTCCCGGCAGTCCATGTTCACCTCCTTGCGCTTGAGCAGCCGCAGGCAGATCAGCGATCCGGTGCGGTCCTCGCGGTCGCGGAAGTCGATCGGCGTGCGGAACGGCCCCAGCACCCGCTCGTCGATCCGGTCGGCCGGTGCGTCCGGCACCAGCACCGGGTCGACCGCCAGCGGATCCACCACCGCGGCGGCCGTCGCGGGCAGCTGACCACCGTCGCCACCCCGGTCGGCGATCGTCCTGCCGTCCTTGGTCACCAGCGCGATGCGGCGGTGCGGATGCTCGGTCACCAGCGACTCCAGCCAACCGTCCACTTCGGACCAGTCGCGGTGGCCGGTCGAGTACGAGAGCAGCGTGGCGTAGATCTTGTTGTCCGACGCCAGTTCGCGGCCCTGTTCGCGGGCGATCGACGCCTTGGTCAGCTGGGTGGCGAGCCACGCGGTCGCGGCGATCGAGCACACCGCGATCAGCACCACGACCACGAGCAGCCGGGTGAAGACGCTACGGCGCATCACGGCGTCCAGCGGTGAGCTTGTAGCCGATGCCGTAGACGGTGACCAGGTGCTCCGGCGCGCGGGCGTCGGCCTCGATCTTGCGGCGCAGGTTCTTGACGTGCGTGTCGATCGTGCGGGTGGTCAGGAAGCTGTCGATGCCGTGCATCCGCTCCAGCAACTGCTCGCGGCTGAACACCCTGTCCACTTCGGACGCGAGCACCTCCAGCAACCCGAACTCGCCGGGCGTGCACTCGACCTGCTCACCGCGCACCGTCACCTCGTGCCGCACCGGGTCGACCACGATCGGCCCGACCTCCAGCAACGGCGCGGGCCGGGCGGCCGGGCGTCGCCGGAGCAGCGTCCGCACCCGTGCCACCAGTTCGCGCGGGCTGAACGGCTTGGTCATGTAGTCGTCCGCGCCGATCCCCAGCCCGTGCAGCAGATCGTCCTCAGTGGACCGCGCGGTGAGCATGAGCACCAGCACGTCGGGTTGGTCCTCACCGGCCCGCAGTGCCCGGCAGACATCGAGCCCGCCCAGCCCCGGCAGCATCAGGTCCAGCACGACGAGTTCTGGCCGGTGAGCCCGGACGACGCCGAGCGCGTCCCGTCCGTCGTGGACGACGAGCACCCGGTGGTGGTCCTGCTCGAGATAGCGGCGGACGAGTTCGGCCTGGTTCTCGTCGTCCTCCGCGACCAGGATCAGAGCGCTCACGCCGCGAGGATACGGACGCCCTCGCGGCGATCACCGGTTCGACACAGGATCCTCACAAGTGCTGATCAAGATCCACGGCATGCGCAACGCCCTCATCGCGGCCACGTTGCTCGTCGTGGTCGTCACCGCCGTCGTGCTGCTGGTGCGCGGCCGGCCGGACGAGCCCGCCGCGGCCCCTCCACCAGCTTCCAAGACGACGACGGTGCAGAAAGGAGACCTCACGAACACCCGCGTGCTGCAGGCCAACCTGGGGTTCGGCGCCGCTCGCCCGGTCAAAGGAGGCACCGGCACCGTCACGAAGCTGCCCGCGGCCGGCCAGACGACCGAACTGGGCAAGGAGCTGTACCGGGTGGACGACCAGCCGGTGGTCGTGTTCTTCGGCGCGACCCCGCTGTTCCGCACCCTGGACACGCCGGGCCTCAAGGGCTCGGACGTCGCCGTGGTGATGGACAACCTCGCCGCCCTCGGCTACCAGGTGGGCACCCGCCCTCGCGATGCCGCCAAAGCCGAGTTCACCCCACGCGTCGTCGAGGCGTTGAAGAAGTGGCAGAAGACCCTCGGCGTCGAGCAGAACGGCGTCCTGGCCCCCGGCCGCGTGCTGGTGCTGGACCGCCCCATGCGCGTGGCGACCGTGAAGGCCCAGCTGGGAGCCCCGGCGGCAGAGGAACTTTTCGAGGTCACGCCGACCACCCGCCTGGTCACCGTGCAGGTGCCGGTGACGGAGGCCGGCGCGCTCAAGGCAGGCCTGCCGCTGACGATCGTGCGCCCGGACAACCGCGAGGTGCCCGGCAAGGTCACGTCGGTGACCACCGCGCCTCCCGCGGAGAACGGCGGCGGCCAGAAGATCGACGTCGTGATCACCCCCGACAACCCCGCCGACGTGGCGGACCTGGACACCGCGCCGGTCCGGCTGAAGATCACGACCGAGAGCCGGACCGGCGTCCTGACCGTGCCGCTGGCCGCGCTGGTGGCGTTGAAAGAGGGCGGCTATGCGGTGCAACTGCCCGCCGGCGGCCTGAAAGCCGTGCAGACCGGCCTGTACTCGCAGGACAAGGTCGAGATCTCCGGCGACGGCATCACCGACGGCCTCGAAGTGGTGACGGCCCAATGACCCCGGTCCTCGCGTTGCGCGCGGTGAGCAAGCACCACCCCGGCGGCGTCACCGCCCTGTCCGACGTGTCGCTGCAGGTCAGCTCAGGAGAGCTGCTCGCGATCGTGGGCCCGTCCGGCTCCGGCAAGTCCACCCTGCTGCACCTGGTCGGCACGCTGGACCTCCCGTCGTCGGGCACGGTCGAGATCGACGGCCAGGACGTGTCGTCCCTGTCGGACCGCCGCCTGTCGGTGTTGCGGGGGAGCCGGCTGGGGTTCGTCTTCCAGCAGTTCCACCTGTCCGACGGCCTCACCGCGACGGAGAACGTCGCCACGGGCTTGTTGTACGCGGGCGTGCGCCGCAAGGACCGGCGGGCGCTGGCCGTGGAGGCGTTGAAGCGGGTAGGCCTCGGCCATCGGACCGATCACCGGCCGTCGCAGCTGTCGGGCGGGGAGAAGCAACGCGTCGCCATCGCCCGCGCCGTGGTGAACAACCCGGCCCTGGTGCTGGCGGACGAACCGACCGGCGCCCTCGACACAGCGAACGGGCGGGCGGTGCTGGAGTTGCTGCGGGAGTTGAACGGGCAGGGCACGACGATCGCGCTGATCACGCACGACCGGGACATCGCCGCGTCGTTGCCGCGCCGGGTGGAGCTGCGGGACGGGCGGATCGTCGCGGACACGGGTGTCGGTGGTGAGCGGGTGGAGGTGAGGGGCGGGCCCGCCGTGGCTGACACGGGTGTTGCGCGCGAGCGTGTGGAGGTGAGGTACGGGCACGTGGTCGCCGACACCGGGGCAGCCGCGACCGTTCAGTTCCCACGGCCCGACACCGGCGGCGCGTGATGACCCGCCTCTCCTTCGCCGACCTGATCTCCCTCGGCTCGCTCGGCATTCGCACCCGCCGGCTCCGCGCCGCCCTCTCCGCCCTGGGCATCGCCCTCGGCATCGCCACGGTGATCGTCGTGACCGGCATCCCCGCCTCCAGTCAGCAGGCCCTGCTGGACGAGCTGACCGCGCTGGGCACCAACCTCCTCAGAGCCCAGCCCGCCCAGCGCACCGAGGACCCGGTGCTGCTCCCGGAGTCCTCGGTGGCGATGGTCCAGCGCATCGGCCCGGTGACCGCCGCCGCGGCCGTCGCGAACACCCACACCCGCGTCCGCCGCAACGACCTGCTGGACCCCGGCCACAGCTCCGACATCACCGTCCTGGCCGCCACGCCGAACCTCCTGGAGACCGTGAACGGCCACGTCCAGAGCGGGGAGTTCCTGCCACGCCCCGACTTCCCGTCGGTCGTGCTCGGCAACACGGCCGCGCAACGGCTCGGCATCGCGCACGCCCAGGACCGGCCGGCGGTGTTCGTGGGGGAGCGGTGGTTCACCGTCGTCGGCGTGCTCGGGCCGATGCCCCTCGCCCCGGACATCGAACGCTCGGTCCTCGTCGGCTGGGAGGCCGCGCGCACCCAGCTCGGCTTCGACGGCCACCCGACCGTCGTGTACGTCAAGGCCCGCGAGGAGTCCATTGAGGACGTCCGCGCGGTGCTGCCGGCCACGCTGTACGGCGAGATCCCCGGGCTGGTGCAGGTGAGCCGGCCGTCGGACGCGCTGGCGGCCAAACGCGCCACGCAGAACTCCTACAGCGCGCTGTTCCTCGGGCTGGCCGGGGTCGCGCTGCTGGTCGGCGGGGTCGGCGTGGCGAACACGATGGTGATCTCCGTGCTGGAACGCCGCAGCGAGATCGGCCTCCGCCGGGCCCTCGGCGCCACCCGCGGCCACATTCGCGCCCAGTTCCTCACCGAGGCGGTCCTCCTGTCCACCCTGGGCGGCTTGGCGGGTACCGCGCTCGGCGCCGCCGGAGTCGCCGGGTACGCCGCCCTGCACGACTGGCCGCTCGTGATTCCGTTGCCAGTCCTGGCTTCCGGCGTGCTGGCCGCGTTCGTCGTGGGCGCCGCGGCAGGCCTTTATCCCTCCATCCGCGCCGCCCGGCTCACCCCGACACAGGCGCTCTCCGCGTGACGAAAGGAAAATCTCCGATGAAGAAGGCCGCGCTCGTACTCCTGCTCCTGCTGGCAGCTTGCTCCAAGCCCGCCGCCGAGCCGGAGGTCGCCTCGATCCAGACCCCGAGCAGCGCCGCCACCACGTCGGCCCAGCAGGAACAACGGCCCCGCGAACGCCTCGACATGACGCCGGAGGACTACGAGGCCCTGCAGGCGCCGTACCACCAGTGCATGGCCGGGTTCGGCCTGGACCAGAAGGGCCGCGCTCCCGAGGGCAGCGGCCGCCCGCAGCCGGCCAAGGAAGAGGTCGACAAGGCGCTGAAGGCCTGCGAGTCGAAGACCCCGCTGCCGCCGTGGGAGAAGGACGTCACCAACCCCGAGGCACTCGACTTCGCCAACCGCGTCGTGCAATGCCTGCGGGACAAGGGAGTTCGTTACGTCGAGGTGCACAACGAACCCGGCGCAGAGATCGTCTCCTACGCGCTCGGCGGCCCCAACAACGACGCGGCGTCGATCACGCTCGGCCTGGAACACGCGAAGGAGTGCGAGATCGCCTCGTCCAAGAAGTGAGCCTCCGCAGCGATCCGTTGGTCTAGACTTGGATCAACGGATCTGCTGGGGGGCGGTCTCATGAACGTTGAACGGGAACTCGCGGACTTCCGCTACTACGCGGTCTTCAAGAACGGCGTCGGCGGCATGGACCGAGCGTCGATGCTCGTGCGACGGCCGGAGGGCTATCGCGAGGAGAGCTACGTCGGCTACGGCCTGTGGGTCCACACGGACAAGCTCTACCGCCTCGACTCCGGCCGGGACTGGACCGACGACTACAGCGCGATCACCGAGGCCGAGGCGCTTGAACTCAGGTCCCTGATCGACGAGTCCTGTGCGACCCACTGGCACCACCACGTCATCTCCGCAGACGGCACGCCGTTCGCCGTGGTGCTGACAGCGAAGAACCGGGACTGGGGGCGGCGGCCGCAGGAGATCTCGCGGTACGGGTACCACGGCCGTTCGGAGACGGACTTGCTCGACCGCGTGTCGGCCGAACCGACGTGGAGCGTCGAAGTGGTGGAACCGGCCGCGGCCGGCGAGGTCCTGGCCCGGATCGAGCAGCGGCGGCGCGACAGGTCAGGGCTGACCGGCGGCTACGCGGTGTTCCGCACCCTGATCGACGTGCTCGACCTCGACTCCGCCTGCGCGGTCGTGCCGGAGCCGGGGGAGCAGCACGAGTTCACCGTGCGTCTGGACACGTCGGAGGCCGAACGCCTGACGGACCTGCTCCGCCTCAGGAACGCGAAACGACAGGCCGCGGCGGTCGGTGCGCACCAGTACTTCGGGCTGTTCAACAACGTTGGAGAGGCAGGAGACACCCGCAACGCCTACTCGGTGATCCGCTCCACTGTGGACGCCTCGCCGCAGCGGTGGGAGGTGTTCGTGCGGCCGGGACAGTGGCTGCCGGCGGTACGGCCGTCGAGTCAGCAGACGTTGCTGCCGCTCGGGGACGCCGACCTGGCGGCGGTCACGGCCAGGCTCGCCGCCGGTGAGTCCCGCTACCTGGCGGTGCGCTGCCGGGACCGGGGACCCGTCGCACTTCTCCGGCTCACCGGCACCACCGAGGAATCAGCCCGTGACCTCGGCTGGGAGCCGTCCGACGTGCTCACCCGGCTGCCGGGCGAACAGTCGTGGTTCGTCGGCGAGGTGGACGAGGAGAGCATGGCCGGCCACCGGTTCTGGTCGGCGCACCTCAGCAGGGCCGTCAAATTCCGCGGCCAGGAGTACGAGTACTTCGCGATCTTCCCCACCCGCGAGGCCGCCTTCGACCTCTCCCGCGCACGGCTGGTGATCCGGCGCAGGGCCGAGATCGAGGAGAAGTTCTCCGGGCCCGCCGGCTGGGTGCCGACAGGCCCGCAGGAACAGATCAACAAGGCGTACTACAGCCGATACCTGCCGATCAGCCACGACGAGGTGGAACGGCTGATCAGCTGAGCAGCTCCCGGACCCGGGGCACGACCTCGGTCCCGTACAGCTGGATCGTGCGCATCAGCGACTCGTGCGACAGCCCGCCGATCCCGTACTTCAGGTCGAACCGGCTGGCGCGCAACGTCTTCATCGTCCGCGCCATCTTCGCGGCCACGGTCTCCGGCGACCCCACGAACAACGCGCCGTGCGGCCCGACCTCGTGCGCGTACGACTCAGGGGTGGGCGTGGAGAACCCGCGCGTCCTGCCGAGCCGCGAGATCATGTCGAGGTAGTGCGGCCAGAACTCCTCCTGGGCCTCTTCGTCGGTCGGCGCCACGTGACCGGGGGAGTGGATCCCGATGGGCAGCGGCGAGCGGCCGAACTTCTCCAGCGCGTGCAGGTACAGCTCGGAGAACGGGGCGAACCGGCCGGGGTGACCGCCGATGATCGCGAGCATCAGCGAGAACCCGTGCGAAGCGGCCCGCACCACCGACTGCGGGCTGCCGCCGACGCCGATCCAGGTGGGGAACGGCTCGGTGAACGGCACGACGTCCTGCTCGTGCAGCGACGAGCGGGTCTTGCCCTGCCACGTCACCGGGCCGCCCTTCACCAGTTCGGCGAACAGGTGCGTCTTCTCCTCGAACAGGTCCTCGTAGTCGGCGAGGTCGTAGCCGAACAGCGGGAACGAGTCCACACTGGACCCGCGGCCCAGGATGATCTCCGCGCGGCCGTCCGACACGGCGTTCAACGTCGAGAACCGCTGGAACACGCGCACCGGGTCGTCCGAGCTCAGCACGGTCACGGCCGAGCCCAGGCGGATGCGGGAGGTGCGGGCGGCGATCGCGGCCAGCACCACGTCGGCGGCCGAGAGCGGCATGTCCGGGGTGTGGTGCTCGCCGATGCCGAAGAAGTCGAGGCCGACCTGGTCGGCGAGCACGCCCTGCTCGACCAGGTTGCGGATGGTCTGGGCGTGCGTCAGCGGCCTGCCCTCGGCGTCGTGGGTGACGTCGCCGAACGTGTCGAGTCCGAACGTGTTCATGACTGCTCCTTCGCGAGCTTCTCGAGTTCCGGACGGCGGACGGCGGCACCGAACACCGGGCTGCCGGGTTCCAGCAGGCGTCCCGACGTCAGCGGGCCCACCGGCACCGGGTCGAAGCCGATGCGGGACAAGAACTCCCGCACCGCTTCGACGGCGGCCGGCGAGTCACCGGCCAGGCCGACGGCACGGCCGTTCGGGGGTTCCATGTCCTGGTAGGCGACGTGGTTGAGGGTTTTGACGACGTGCGCGCCGGTCAGCCGTGCGGCCACCTCTTCGCTCGTGCCCAACGGCGCGTCGGCGGGCGGCCAGTGGTTCATGGCGTCGATGACGACCTTGCCCGCGAACATCGCTGGTTCGAGTGAACCGAGCCGGTGCCACGGGATCGCCAGCACGACCAGATCGGCGTCCGCGAGCGCGTCTGCGGCCGACCGCGGCACCGCGCCCGGCGCCAGGAACTCGGTGATCATCTCGATCCGCGAGGGATCACCCGAACCCGCGATGGCCACCGGACAGCCCGCCGCGAGGGCGAGGCGCGCGATGACGGGACCGACGTGGCCCGCACCGAGAACAGCGATCTTCACAGCTCACCCGACCTGGCTAGTTGACGTGTCATCCAGCATAACCGGACCAGCCCCCGTTTATTCCGCCGGGGTGACGTACCGGAACGCCGTCACCCGACGCTCGCGACGGCCAGCACCGCCTCCCTACGGTCGTGAACCGTGTCCAACGAGCCCTCTCGCCGCAGTTTCCTGACCGCCTCGGCAGCGGCCGCACTCACGTTCGGGCTGGTCAAAGCCAGTACGGCGGAGGCGGCAGGCGCCATCCGGCCGTTCCGGGTGCGGATCCCCGAGCGGGACGTGACCGAGCTGCGCCGCCGCGTGCTCGCGACCCGCTGGCCCGAGGCGGAGACCGTCACGGACCTCTCCCAGGGCCCGCCGCGGCGCACGATGAAGGCGCTCACGAACTACTGGGCGCACGAGTACGACTGGCGCACGACCGAACGCAAGCTCAACGCGCTGCCGCAGTTCATGACCCAGATCGACGGCCTGGACATCCACTTCCTGCACGTCCGCTCGAAGCACGAGAACGCCCTGCCGCTGCTCGTCTCGCACGGCTGGCCCGGGTCGGTCATCGAACAACTGAAGATCATCGGGCCGCTCACCGACCCGACGTCGCACGGCGGCAAGGCCGAGGACGCCTTCCACCTCGTCATCCCGTCCATGCCCGGCTACGGCTTCTCCGGCAGGCCGGCGGCGACCGGCTGGGGACCCGACCACATCGCCGGTGCGTGGATCGAGCTCATGAAACGACTGGGCTACGACCGGTACGTCGCGCAGGGCGGCGACTGGGGCGCGCTGGTCGTCGACCTCATGGCGTTGCGCCAGCCGGCCGGACTGCTCGGCGTGCACTCAAGGCGTGGCAGGACGTGCTCTTCCGCTACAGCAAGGGGCAGGCCTACGCGCGCATGATGGGCACCCGGCCGCAGACGCTGATGGCGTTCACGGACTCCCCGGCAGGGCTGGCGTCGTTCATGATCGACCACAACCTCGCGAGCCTCGCGCAGATCGTCCGGGCGTTCGACGGCCATCGCGAGGGCCTCACGCGCCAGGACGTCGTCGAGAACATCTCGCTGTACTGGCTGACGAACACCGCGCTCTCCGCGGCCCGCCTGTACTGGGAGAGCAAGTACTCGGTGATCGCCGCCAAGGGCGTCACGCTGCCGGTCGCGGTGAGCGTGTTCCCCGAGGAGGTCTACCAGGCGCCGCGCAGCTGGGCCGAACGCGCGTACCCCAACCTCATCCACTACAACCGGGTGACCGCCGGCGGGCACTTCGCGGCCTGGGAACAGCCACAGCTGTTCGCCCGGGAACTCTGGGCGGGCTTCCGTCCGCTGCGTTAGCGTCGCGGGAATGTGGGATCTCGGTGACGCGTACGAACGCTACGTGGGCCGGTGGAGCAGGCCGGTCGCGGTGGAGTTCCTGCGCTGGCTGGACGTGCCGCCGGACCGGACGTGGCTCGACGTGGGCTGCGGCACCGGCGCGCTCACCGAGACCGTGCTGGCCCACGCGCGGCCGGCGTCGATCATGGGCGTCGACCCGTCGCCGGGCTTCCTCGAACTGGCCAGGCAACGCGTGCACGGCGCCACCTTCGACGTCGGCAACGCGATGGAACTGGGCGACCTCCAGGCCGACGTCGTGGTCAGCGGGCTCGTGCTCACCTTCGTGCCCGACGTGCCCCGCGCCGTGGCCGAGTTCGCCCGCGCGGGTTCGTTCGTCGGCTCGTACGTCTGGGACTACACGGCCGGCATGCAGATGATGCGCCACTTCTGGGACGCGGCACGGCACGTCGACCCCTCCGCCGCCACCCACGACGAAGGCCTGCGGTTCGCCAACGTGAGCGGCGAGGAGCCGTTGCGCGCCTTGTGGTCCGGTGCCGGTCTGCGGGACGTCGAGGTGACGGGCATCGTCGTGCCCACGGTGTTCCGCGACTTCGCCGACTTCTGGGAACCGTTCCTGGGCGGCGCGGGCGCGGCACCCGCCTACTACGCGACGCTGCCCGCCGGCCAGCAGGCCGCGATCCGCGACCTGCTGGAGTCACGCCTGGATGCCGGTGGCCCGATCGAGCTGACCGCCAAGGCGTGGGCCGTCAGAGGGTCGCGCTGAGAAACCGCTCCAGGTGCGGGTTCACGTCCGCGGCGTGGGTGAGGCTCAGGAAGTGCGCGCCGCCCTCGACCACGACCAGCGGCTCGGCCTTGGGCAACGCGGCCACGAGCGCCTCGGCCTTCGCGACCGGGTAGGCGAGGTCGGCGGTGCCGTGCAGCACGAGTGCGGGCACGGAGATCTCGTCGACCCGTTCCAGCACGGCTTCGCGGCCGACCAGGGCGTTCATGATCAGCCGCAGCCGCTCCGGTTCGACCTCGGACCACTTCGGCGTCCACTCGGACGGGTCGTAGTCGCCCAGGCAGATGTTGGCGACGGCTTCGATCACCGTCCCGGGTCCCTGTGCGATCCACACCTCCGCGAGCTGGTGGTACGCGGCGGCGATCTGCTCGTCCTCGGTCTCGCCGGACGTGCCCAGCAATGCCAGCGCGGTGACCCGTTCCGGTGCCAGCAACGCCATCCGCAGCGCCACGAACCCGCCCTGGCTGGTGCCGACGACGGCCGCGCTGCCGATCTTCAGGTCGTCGAGCACCGCGAGCGTGTCCCTGGCGACGTCCCAGTGGTCGAACGGCCCGTTCGCGGGCGTCCCGCCGTGCCCGCGTTCGTCGACCGCGATCAACCGGAAGCTGTCGCCGAACGCCGCGACCTGTGGCGCCCACATCGTCGCGTCCATCAGGAAGCTGTGCAGCAGCACGACCGCGGGGCCGTCACCGCCGTGGTCCACGTAGGACACCAGCTGTCCGTCGGCCGTCATGACCGTCGCCATGCCACACCTCATCTCGGGTTTCCCTCATAGTGGATCATCAGCGGCACCCGCCCTGTTCGCTCTACCCTGCCCGAATGCGACAAGTGATCAGGGGCGCGGTGCTGCTCCTGCTGCTGTTGATCGTCGTCCCCGCACCGGCGAACGCGCAACAACAGCAACCTTCCGTGGTCAAGGTCGGCACGGAGGGCACCTACCCGCCGTTCTCGTTCCACGACCCCCAGACCCAGGAACTGACCGGCTACGACATCGAGGTGATCAAGGCGATCGCCGCGAAGGCCGGCTGGCGGCTGGAGTTCGTCGAGACGCAGTGGGACGCGATCTTCCCCGCGCTCGACTCCGGGCGGATCGACCTGATCGCCAACCAGGTGTCGCGCAACCCCGAACGAACGGCCAAATACGGCCTGTCGAACACCTACACCTACTCGCGCGGCGTGATCGTCCGCCGCACCGGCGACGACCGGATCAAGTCCATCTCGGACCTCAGCGGCAAGACCACCGCCCAGTCCAGCACCAGCAACTGGGCCAAGGTCGCCCGCGACGCCGGGGCCAACGTGGAGGCCGTCGAAGGCTTCGCCCAAGCCGCCGCGCTGCTGCAGCAGGGACGCGTCGACGCGATCGTCAACGACAACATCGCCGTCCTCGACTACCTCGCCACCACCGGCTCGAAGGACGTCGAGATCGCCGGCGACGCGGGCCAGGCGGGCAGCGAACAGGTGCTGGCGCTTCGCAAGACGGACGCCGCTCTGCTTTCTCAGGCGAACCAGGCGATCGACGCGCTGAAGGCCGACGGCACGTTGCGCGGCATCTCCGAGAAGTACTTCAAGGCCGACGTGTCCGTTGAGGACGGTGGCGCCGCCGACCTGTCCGAGGGCCGCGGTCCGCGCAGCACGTGGGACGTCCTGCGCTCCACCGCGTGGCCGATGTTCGCCGGCCTGGTCAAGGTGACGATCCCGCTGACCGCGCTGTCGTTCGCGATCGGCCTGGCACTGGCCCTTCTCGTCGCCCTGGCCCGAATATCGCCCTACCGGGTGCTGTCCGGCCTGGCGCGGGCGTTCATCTCGATCATCCGCGGCACCCCGCTGCTGCTCCAGCTGTTCATCGTCTTCTACGGCCTGCCGCAGATAGGCCTGAAGTTCCCGCCCTTCACCGCCGCGGTGGTCGCGTTCTCCCTGAACGTCGCGGGCTACGCGGCCGAGGTGGTCCGCTCGGCGATCCTGTCCGTGCCCCGCGGCCAGTTCGAAGCGGCCTCGACCATCGGCCTGGGCTACGCGCAGACGTTGCGCCGCATCGTCCTGCCCCAAGCCGCCCGCACCGCCGTGCCGCCGCTGTCCAACACGCTGCTCTCGCTCCTGAAGGACACCTCGCTCGGGTCCGTGGTGCTGCTGACCGAACTCTTCCGCGAGTCCCAGCTCGCCGCAGCCGAAAGCAACGAGTTCCTCGCCCTCTACGCCTTCGCGGGGCTCTACTACTGGCTGATCTGCGTGGCGCTCTCCGCCGGGCAGAAACGACTGGAGACCAGGCTGAACAGGTACGTGATCGCATGACCGACATCCGCATCGAGGTCTCCGGCCTGCACAAGTCGTTCGGCTCGCTCGACGTCCTGCGCGGCATCGACTTCACCGTCCCGCGCGGCACCTCGACCGTCCTGCTGGGCCCGTCCGGCTCCGGCAAGACCACCCTGCTGCGCTCCCTCAACGTCCTCGACACCCCGGACCGCGGCATCGTCCGCATCGACGACGTGTCGGTGGACTTCTCTTCATTGCCTGCCGGAAAGGCGGGGCGTGCTGCCGCTCAACGGCTGCGCGGGCAGAGCGGCATGGTGTTCCAGTCGCACAACCTGTTCCCGCACCGCACGGTTCTCGAGAACCTGACCGAGGGCCCGGTCGTCGCTCAACGGCGACCTGTCGAGGAGGTCGTCGCCGAGGCCTGCGTTCTGCTGGATCAGGTCGGGCTGGCCGACAAGGCTTCCGCGTACCCGTACCAGTTGTCCGGCGGTCAGCAGCAGCGCGTCGGCATCGCCCGTGCGCTGGCCTTGAAGCCACGCGTCGTGCTGTTCGACGAGCCGACGTCCGCGCTGGACCCCGAGCTGGTGGGGGAGGTGCTGGCGGTGATCAAGGACCTCGCCTCGCAGGGCTGGACGACGGTCATCGTGACCCACGAGATCCGGTTCGCCGAGCACGTCGCCGACCAGGTGCTGTTCCTGGACGGCGGGGTGATCGTGGAGCGGGGAGCGCCGGGGCAGGTGATCGGGGACCCGCTGGAGGAACGGACGCGACGATTCCTGCAAAGGATCCTCGATCCGGGCTAGAAACAATTCTTGAGGATAGGCTCGCCTAATTCCCTTCGAATTGCGGGCCTTCTGCCGTGGTGGCATCGTCCGAATCACCGAACCTTTCCCACCACGGCAGGAGCGGACATGACCACCCTCGAGAACCCGGCGATGCCCGCCGTCCACGATTGCTCCGTGAGCGAATGCTCGTACAACCACGACGGCTGCCACGCCTTCGCGATCACCGTGCGCGGCGACAACGGGGCTGCCGACTGCGGCACCTTCATCCCGTTGAGCACCAAGGGCGGCTTGGAGAAGGTCGTGGCACAGGTGGGTGCCTGTCTGCGCACCGACTGCACGCACAACGCCTCGCTGGAATGCACGGCGCAGAGCGTGCGCATCGGTGCCGGTGCGGGAGACCACCACGCGAACTGCCTGACCTACCAACCTCGCTAGGCGTCTTCCTCCTTGCGGTCGACGGCCCTGCCCAGCTCTCGCAGGCCGACGTTGACCGCGATGATCGCGACGGTGCCGGCGGCCGCGACGGCGTGCAGGCCGGCACCCGTCAGTGAGCCCACCGCGGCCGCGCACCAGAGCGTGGCCGCGGTGTTCAGGCCGCGCACCGACAGCCCGTCGCGCAGGATGACGCCCGCGCCGAGGAAACCGATGCCGGACACGACCTGGGCCGCCACCCGCGTGGGGTCGCCCTGGCCGTCGAAACCTTGTGCGGACAGCAGTACGAACAATGCCGCTCCCACCGCCACGAGAGCGTTGGTGCGCAGGCCTGCCATGCGCGAGCGGTACTGCCGCTCGAAACCGATCAACGCGCCGAGGCCCATGCTCTCGGCAATGCGCAGCGTCATGTCGAAGACGTGCATCGTGTGACTCCCCTTGTGTTCAGGGGTGTGCGTCACACGCCAGAAACTGAAGCGTGCCCGAAACGGACGTGCGAGGTGAAAGACCTGCGCGGGCTACTGTCGCCTGGCATGTGTCGCTCACCTCGCTTCCTCGTGTCTGGTTGGTAAGACCGGTCGTTCACGCTAGCCAACCCGGTGTGAGTCCCGGGTGAGAGTGAGACGGACGTCCCAGTTTCAGGCGGTCTGCTCGGCGCGGCGTCGATCACGCACGAAGATGATCGCCGGTTTGCCCTCGCCGGGGCTGCGGCGGTCGGTCTTGAAGAGCGTCGTCGCCGTGATCAGGTCGCTGAGCTTGGCGTAGCCCCAGGTGCGGGGGTCGAAGTCCGGCCGCTGTTTGGTGACGATGTTGCCGACGGACGAGAGCGTCGCCCAGCCGTCGTCGTCCGAGGCGGCCTCGACGGCGTTGCGCAGCAGGTTCACCAGCGCGGTGTCGCCCTTGAGCTGAGTGGCCGAGGTGGACTTCGGTGCTGGTGCCGCGTCGGGCGTGGTCGCGGTGGTGTCGATGAGGTTCTCGACGTGGATGAACTTGTCGCAGGCCGCGACGAACGGCTTGGGCGTCTTGCGCTGGCCGAAGCCGTACACGGTCAGGCCGGACTCGCGCAGCCGTGCCGCGAGCCTGGTGAAGTCGGAGTCGCTGGAGACGATGCAGAAGCCGTCGAACCGGTTGGAGTACAACAGGTCCATCGCGTCGATCACCATGGCGGCGTCGGTGGCGTTCTTGCCGTACGTGTACGCGAACTGCTGGATGGGCTGGATCGACTGGGCCAGCAGCTGGTCCTTCCATCCCTTCAGGTTCGTGCCGGTCCAGTCACCGTAAGCGCGCTTGACGTGCGCGGTGCCGTACTTGGCGACCTCGGCCAGCAACGCCTCGACGTTGCCCGGCTGCGCGTTGTCCGCGTCGATGAGCACGGCGAGCTTGGCGGTGTTCTCGTTCGGCAATGCCATAGGACCAGAAGCTAGAGCATGGCGAGCGGCTCCGGGCCGTCCGGCGGCAGGAACGCCCGGTCCAGGTCGGCCAGGTCCACTGAGGACAGCCGCAACGACAGCGCCCCGGCGTTCTCCCGCACGTGCTCGACGGTGCCCGCCTTGGGGATCGCGTTCACGTGCGGCAGCCGCAACACCCAGGCCAGCGCCACCTGAGCGGGCGTGGCGTCGTGCCGCCGGGCGACCTCCGCGAGCACCGGCGAACCCAGCAACCGGCCCTGTTCGACGGGGGAGTAGGCCATGACCGGCATCCCGGCCGACGCGTGCCACGGCAGCAGGTCGTGCTCCGGCCCGCGCCGCGACAGGTTGTAGAGGATCTGGTTGGTCTGGCAGAGGCCCGGCAACGCCGTCAGCTCCCGCACGTCGGCCAGGTCGAAGTTGCTGACGCCCCAGTGCCGGATCTTGCCGGCCTCGATCAACTCGGCGAACCCGTCCAGGGTCTGAGCGAGCGGTACGCGGCCGCGCCAGTGCAGGAGGTACAGATCCAGCCGGTCGGTGCCCAGACGGCGCAGGCTGGCCTCACAGGCCCGCACAGTGCCCTTGGCGGTGGCGTTGGACGGCAGCACCTTCGACACGAGGAACACCGAGTCGCGCCGCCCGGCCACCGCCTCGCCGACGAGCGACTCGGACGCGCCGGACCCGTACATCTCGGCGGTGTCGATCAACGTCATGTCGAGGTCGATACCTGCACGGAGCGCGGCGATCTCGGCAGCGCGCCGAGAGGGGTTCTCTGCCATCATCCACGTGCCCATGCCGAGCGCGGGGATGGTCTCAGCGGACGGCAGCGCCACAGTCATGCACCTCAGGATGCCCGGTACGTTGGACTGATGCGACGTGCGGGCCTTGTGTTGTTGGTGCTGCTCGTCGTCGCGTTGGCCGCCACCGCACAACTCATCGACATCCCGGACGGCGCACGACTGCGAGAACTCGTCGACCAGGCGGGAGCCGCGGCACCGGCGTTGTTCATCGCCATCTGCGCGTTCGGCACGGCGGTGTTCTTCCCGAAACCGGTACTCGCCACGGCGGCGGGCCTGCTGTTCGGTGGGGGGTGGGGGAGTGCGCTCGCGATCGCCGGGTTCACCGCGGGGGCGCTGATCGCGTTCGGCATCGCCCGCGGACTCGGCAGGGACGCGATCAAGGGATGGCTGGGGGAGCGGCTGCACACGCTCGAACAGGTCTTCGCGCGCCGAGGCGTGGAGGCGACGCTCGTGATCAGGCTGCTGCCGATCGTGCCGTTCACGCTCGCCAACTACGGCGCGGGCGTCACGGCGGTCAGGGGCAGGGACTTCGCGCTCGGCACGGCGCTGGGGCTGGTGCCGTCCACCGTGCTCGCCGCGGTGCTGGGGGACGCGCTGAGCGACCTCGGGTCACCGCGGTCCGTCGTGGCCCTGTCGATCTGGACGGTGCTGGCGGCCGTCGGCCTGTGGTGGGGACGCCGGCTCGTCACCACAACGGCGTAGGACCCCCGCCCGGAGAGAACCGCCCTCCGAAACGCGAAAAGCCGCCCCGGCGGGAGACCGGGACGGCTTGAAGCGTCTATGACCTTCGCTGGGAAGGTCAGGCCGTGCGGGTACGGCGTCCGCGAAGCTCTTCGAGTCGCTCGTCGAGCAACTCCTCGAGCTCGGGGATCGACCGGCGCTCCAGGAGCATGTCCCAGTGCGTGCGCGGCGGCTTGACCTTCTTCACCTCCGGCTCGACACCGTCGATGATCTTCGACTCGGTGCCGTGGAGACGGCATTCCCAGGTCGGCGGCAACTCGGCGTCGTCGGAGAACGGGACCTCGAAGTCGTGTCCCTTCGGGCAGGCGTACCGCGCTGCCCGGCGCGGAGCGAGATCGTGGTTGCGGTCGGTCTCGTAGCTGACTGCTCCGAGCCGGCTGCCACGCAAAACGCGGTCGGCCATGGCGGTGTCCTTTCGCTCGGCTCAGGGCCGGGGCCCAGGCTTCTTGCTCACCGTGTGCAACGCCCGGATTGCTCCGTTTGTTTCCGGTTCGCTCTCATGGTCGCCCACAGTGACGTCGTTCACTCGTCAACGAAGGCTTCCTACTAATGGATGCGATCGCCACAGGATCGTGACGCGTTATCAAGCTATCGCGCTCATGCGTCACTCTAATGGCCTAGCCAACCCTGTGTGTAACCGCCTAGGCCAAGCGCAGCTGGCCACTTTGTGCGACGTCAGGGCCCAGGTCGCCCAATCGGAAGTGACGCCTACAGAGCACCTGGTAACGGATAGTAGTTTCCGTGGTATCGGTTACACCGTTGCTCTCTGTACCCGATCGGTGCTGTTCCGTGTCCGAAGCTGTATCTGCGACCAGAACCGTGTCGCCGGCGCGAATCACCCGTCCGGCCCGCACCCGCGCGTTGAACCGTCCCGGCACCCCGCACCAGCACAGCACCTCCACCTGAATCGCCTTCAGTTCGTCCGCCAGCTCGAACAGCCGCTGCGAGCCGGGGAACATCTCGCCGCGGAAGTCCGTGGCGAGACCGAAGCAGTAGACGTCCACCTGGACGTCGTCCGCGAGTTCGGCGAGCTGCTCCACCTGGTCGGGGGACAGGAACTGGGCCTCGTCGACGATCAGGTAGTCCACCCGGCGCCCCTCGGCCCACTCCGCGCGGACCAGCCGGCGGAGATCGTCGTCGCGGATCTCCGCGGCTTCGCGCGTGATGCCGATCCGGCTGGAGATCTGCGGCCGGCCCGACCTGTCGTGCCGCACCAGCAGCAGCCCGCGGCGACCCTGCCGCGAGTTGTTGTGGTCGATCTGCAGGGCGAGCGTCGACTTGCCGCAGTCCATGGGGCCGAAGAAGAACTTGAGGTGCCCGACCACCGGCGTCGATCGCCGGGAACCCGCGACAGGTACAGCGGAGAGGGCGTCTGTCGGATCGGGAAGGGCGTCCACGGCGGGTCACCCTAGTGCCTGGCTCCTGATCAACAGGCATCCCCATGGCGTATCCCTGCCCATCGATCGGTCCTCCGCGTCGGCGCCGCATGTCTGAGCACGTCATAGCCATTGCGCAGATCGACCAAACATCGTCTCGACTCGGGCTGCTCGATAACTTCAGTGTTGACCGAAGTCCAACACCTTGCGCGGCTCCCAACCCCCGCGCAGTGCCGACCCCCAACAACACCAAGACAGGGGCGCGTAGCCCGGTCAGCGCCCCGTGGGACGACTGTGTCGTGCTCGCCGAAATATGCGGCTTCCCGATATAGCTCGCGCTGCGATATATTCAGCGACATGAGTGGTCGGGTCATGTCGGAGCAGACGTTCCTCGTGCTCACCGCGCTCGCCGAGGAGCCGTTGCACGGCTACGCGATCGTGCAGGCGGTGGAGCAGCTGTCCGAGGGGCGGATGGTGCTGAGGGTGGGCACGCTGTACGGGGTCCTGGACCGCTTGGTGGCGGACGGGCTCGCCGAGCGCGACCGCGAAGAGGTGCATCAGGGGCGGCTGCGGCGCTACTACAAGCTCACCGACTCCGGTGTGCGGGCGTTGCAGGCGGAGGTCGCGAGGCTCAGCGCGAACGTGCGGGCGGCCTCGGCGGTGTTGAGGGGGAGGGGCGTCCAGACATGGGCGAGCAGGGGATGAGCAACCTGGAGCGGCGGTATCGCGTGCTGCTGAAGGTGCTGCCGCGGTGGTACCGGGAGGACCGCGAGGAGGAGATGGCCGGGATCTTCCTGGCCGGCCGCGCGGACGACCTGGAGCTGGAGCACGGCTGGCCGGGGTGGGGCGAGACGCGGGCGGTTCTCGGGCTGGCGGTGCGGACGCACCTGGCGGCGGGGGCGGGGCTCACCGGTGTTCCCTCCAGAGTGATGTGGCGCGGCGAGATCGTGCGGGCGCTGGGCATGATCGGGTTGCTCGTCGGCGTGTTCCAGGCGGGTGCGTCGGTGCGGAGCGCGTTCTACGCGACCGGGAACCCGGAGCTGTCCCGGCCGGCCCCGGAGATGCTCGTGATCAACGTGCTGCCGATCGCGGCGTTCGTGGCGTTGCTGGCGGGGAAGCGGACGCTGGCGAAGTCCATGGCGTTCCTGGCGGCCGTGCCCGGCTTGCTGCTGTTCGGGCCGCAACCGGGGTCGTGGCTGCTCTGGCAGCTGCCGATGCTGGTGACGTTCGCGTGTCTGTGCCTGGGTTTCCACCGGGAGGCTCCGACGCCGCCTGCCGGGCGGCTCGCGTGGTGGGGTGGGGGAGCGCTGCTGCTGGGCCTGGTCGCTGGGCCGTGGCTGGGGACGGTCGCGCTCGTCGGTGTCCTGGTGGCCGTGCGGGTGGTGGCGCTGGTGCGCGGTGACTTCGTGCTGGGGCGGGCGTTGTCGGTGTTCGCGGTGCTGGAGCTGGGGCCGATCGTGGTGCTGCTCGTCGGGGGAGAGGTCTTCGCCGCCGCGCTCGTGCTGGTGGTGTTGCTCGTGGTCAGTGCGGTGGCGCCGGTGAGGAAGCCGAGCTTTTCGTGACCAACCTCGAGCGGCGGTATCGCGCGCTGCTGAAGGTGCTGCCGGGGTGGTACCGGGAGGACCGCGAGGAGGAGATGGTCGGGCTGTTCCTGGTGGAGCGGACCGACGAGCTGGACCTGGAGCACAGCTGGCCCGGCTGGGGTGAGACGGGGGCGATGCTGGCGCTGGCGATCCGCACGCGGTTCGCGGCGTCGGGCGCGCCGGAGCGTGCGGTGCGGCTGGGGGAGGTCGCGCGGTGGCTGGCCGTGCTGGGGTTGTTGCTGGGCCTCAAGAACGTGGTGCACGTGATCTACAGCGAGATCGTCGTGCGGGCGAGTGGCGAGGTCGTGGCGCCGCAGTGGAACGCGGTGCTGGCGAACTTCAGCCCGGTGGTGGTGATCGCGTTGTTGCTGCGCGGGCACCGGACGTGGGCGAAGGTGGTGGCCGGTGCGGCGTTCGTGCCGTGGCTGGTGAACGCGGTGACGGATGTGGGGCCGGCCGGTGCGCTGAGCGTGCTGTGGCAGTTGCCGGTGCTGGTGGCGTTCGTGGCGCTGTGCCTGGGTTTTCACCGGGAGGCGCCGACGCCGCGGGTCGGGCCGATGCTGTGGTGGTGCGGGGGAGCGGTGCTCGTGGGCGCCGCGGAACTGCTGGCCTGGCAGGTGTACCCGGTGGTGCTGCCGGTGGTGCTGCTCGCGGTGCGGGTGCTCGCGTACGTGCGTGGGGAAGTGGCGCTGGGGCGGGCGTTGTCGCTGCTCGCGCTGTGGCTGCTGCCCGACGTTGTGGTCACGTACCTGAGGCTTCCACCGGAGCTGCGGGGGTACGTGCTGGTGGCGGCGGCGCTGGTGGGGGTCAGCGCCGCCGCACCGGTCAGACGAGCGTCGGTTCTGCGTTCCCGACTGCCTTGATGGCCCTGCGGACGGGCACGAAGATCAGCAGGACGAAGCCGGCGACGAAGAAGATGATCAGGGCGAGGATGGCGGGGCGCAGGCTGCCGGTGGCCTGGCCGACACCGGCGAACACCAGCGGGCCGAGCCAGCTGGTGGAGCGCTCGCCGACCTCGTAGAGCGAGAAGTACTGCGCCTCGCGGCCGGGCGGCACCATCTGGCTGAAGAGGCTGCGGGACAACGCGTTGGTGCCGCCGAGCACGATGCCGATGCCCGCGGCGACGAAGTAGAACTGCAGCTCGTCGCCCGCCTTGACGAAGAACGCGGCGGTGATCACGACGATCCACACCACGAGCGACCCGAGGATCGTCTTCTTGGCGCCGACGCGCTTGGCGACGAAACCGTGCAGGACGCCGCCGATGAAGGCGACGAACTGGACGATCAGGATCACGGTGATCAGCGTCTGCTGGTCGAACTTGAGCTCGACGCTGCCGTACTGGGCGGAGACGTTCGCGACCGTGGCGATGCCGTCGGTGTAGATCAGGTAGGTGCCGAGGAACGCGAGCGTGAGCGGGAAGGCTTTGGCCTGCCTGAGGGTCGTGCCGAGCTCCTTGAAGCCGGCGGAGACGACCGAGGCGCCGTGTTCGCGGCCGTGCGGGTTCTGGTGCTCGGTGAGGGCGCGCAGCGGGATGATCGTGAAAGCCGCCCACCAGATGCCGGAGATGACGAACGCGATGCGCGCGGCGTCGCCGGAGGTGATGCCGAGGAAGTCGGCGGACAGCGTGATGCCGAGCTGGATGGCGAGGGCGACGCCGCCGCCGAGGTAACCGAAGGCCCAGCCGCGGCTCGACACGGCGTCGCGTTCGTCGGGTGCCGCGATCTCGGGCAGGAAGGCGTAGTAGACGACGACGCTGGAGCCGTAGCAGATGTTGGCGATGATGAAGAGGACGACGCCGAGCTTCCAGTTGGTGCCTTCGACGGTGGCGAGCGCGATGGTGGCCGCGGAGCCGGTGAAGGCGAAGAAGCCGAGCATCTTCTTCTTGTTCTGGGTGCGGTCGGCGATGGCGCCCATGACGGGCAGCACGAGGACCTGGACCACGGTCGCGATGGAGAGCAGGTAGCCCCACAGCGAGCCGGAGGGGAACTGCAGGCCGAGGATCGTGACGTCGCAGTGGTCGAACGCGTTGTCGCCCGCGCACGGGTTGGCGCCGTTGAGCGCGGTGTCGGCCTTGGCCGCGTTGGTCGCGATGCTCGTGAGGTACAGCGAGAGGAAGACGGTGATCACGGACGTGGGGAACACGGAGTTCGCCACGTCGTACCAGACCCAGCCGCGCTGTTCCCTGCGTCGGCTGGTGATGTTGGCGTCGGCGGCGTCGTCGCCCTTGACCTTCATGTCGGCGGACTGTACTTGTCCGCCGACTCATCCCATGACCGACTGTCCAAGCTGTTACCAGCTGTTGCGCGACCGGAGAACTTCGCGCAGGACATCAGGCCTGTCGGTCACGAGGCCGTCGACGCCAAGATCGAGCAGCGTCCGCATGTCGGCCTCGTCGTCGATCGTCCACACGTGTACTTCGAGGGCCCGGCGGTGGGCCGCCTGAACGAACTTCCGGTCGACGATCTTGAGCCGGCCCTGGCTCACCGGCACCTGGGCGACCTGTCCGCGCACGGCCAGTCCGGCGAGGGGGATCCGGCCCGCCGCCCACAGCGCGCCGGCTGATCGCGGTCCCATGGACGTCAGCAGTTCCGGGCCGCCCTGGCGGCGCAGCCGCGCGAGCCGGTTGTCCGAGAAGCTGGCGAGGCAGACCCGTTGCAGTGCCTTGGCCTTGCGCAGCAGGGCGATGATCGGTTCGACCGCGCTGTCGGCTTTGACGTCGATGTTGAAGAACGTCTCCGGCAGTTCTTCGAGGACGTCCGCGAGGCGTGCGATGGGTTCCCTGCCACCGACTCGGGCCAGCCGGACCTCGGTCCACGGCAGTTCGGCGACGGGCCCCTGTCCGTCGGTGGTGCGGTCGAGCGTGTGGTCGTGGTGCACGACGACCTCGCCGTCGGCGGTGGCGTGCACGTCGGTCTCGATGTAGCGGTAGCCCTCCTGCACGGCGCGGCGGAACGAACTCAGCGAGTTCTCCATGCCCGTCAGATCGTCGACGTGCCAGCCGCGGTGGGCGAACGCTCGGGGGCGCGGACCTGTGAGGTACGGGTGGGTCACGTCCTGAGTGTGCCTGCCGGCGGTGGCTCCGGGGTGGACGGTGGGTGGCGGGACACTTTCTTCTTCACCTCTATTACTTCAGTGTGATCTGAAACCAAACCTCCCAGTCGTCTTGTTCACAGAAAACTCCCGAATCAACAACGCCACGGAACCCGAGGGCGACTTCGGCCCTCGAAGTGGTCGGGAAATCCGGGCAGGGGAGAAGTAGTTGAAAAGCGATCAATCGAGGCAGACGCACCGTCATTCGACTCAAGGCGATCAAACCCCGCCCGAAACCAACACCAATCGCCGAAGCGGTACTGTCCGGTTCCCTACGAAGGTCGGGCTTTCTGGCGCGTCGCTGGAGACCACCCGCCGGAATTCGCTACCGTCGCGCGCCATGGAGCGCTCCATGGAGGCGGATGAGCCCAGGCACTGTGCGTGGTGCGGGCGGAGGTTGCCGGGGAGTGGGCGGATCGGCCGGCCGAGGCGGTACTGCGCGCAGCCGTGTCGTCAGCGCGCCTACGAGCGCAGGGCGGCGTTGCAGCGGGGTGGTCTGCCGGAGGACGCGGTCGTTCTCTCGACGGCCGAGCTGGCTGATCTGCAGGACAGGTTGTTCCAGCTGCGGTGTGCGGCTGAGGACGTGGTGACGGCCGCGCAGGACGGGGCCGAGAACGAGGAGCTGCGGAAGCTGGCCGCGGAGCTGGTGGAGTCGGCGAAAGGTTTGGAACGGCTTCGTTGAGCCGTTCGCGAAGTAGCGAACTGACCGGCGTAGCGGGTTGCTTACGTCCGGTGATCGGACGATCATGACGCGCGTGACCTCCTACTGCCGCACGGTGCTGGACCGAGCGGGTGTCGGCTATGCCGTGACGGACTCGCGCGGGAACCTGTTGTGGTGCAACCGCGCGCTGGGTGTTGTGCTGGGTGTTCCGGTCGAGCAGGCGTACGGGCGGTCGTTGCCGGCGCTTCTTCCCGGTGTGCCCGAGGTGCCCGCTCCGGCGCGGGAGGTGCTGGTGCCGGGTCCGAAGTGGCTCGAGGTGCGGTGTTCGAGTCTGGGTGACGACCTGATGTACGAGGTCGTGGACGTGTCGGCGTGGCGTGATCGCGAGCTGACGGTGACGCAGGAGGCGGACGCTTTGCGGCGGGCTCAGGCGCTGGGGCGCATGGGCACGTGGGAGTGGTCGATCACCGAGGACCGGGTGACCTGGTCGGACACGTTGCTGGAGATGTTCGGGTTCGCGGCGGGGACGGCGTTCGACTTCGAGATGTACTCGCAGCTGGTGCACCCGGACGACCTGCCGATGATCGAGGAGACGCTGGACGCGGCGCTCAAGACCGGTTCGGTGTTCACGTACACGCATCGGATGTTGCGGCCGGACGGCAAGGAGCGGGTGTTCGAGTGTTTCGGTGAGGTCGTGGTCGGTGACGACGGTGTGCCGCTGCGGGCTCTCGGTACGGCGCACGACGTCACGCAGTCGTCGAGGGTTCACGACGAGCTGGTGAGGATGGCGGAGCAGGACCCGTTGACGGGGCTGCCGAACCGCCGGGCGCTCACGCGTGCGCTGGAGCAGGAGCTGGCGAACAACGGTTCTGGTGCGTTGCTGGTGCTGGACCTGGACAACTTCAAGGACGTCAACGATCTGCGCGGGCACGCGGTGGGTGACCGGGTGATGCGGATGCTGGCGAGTGCTTTGCAGTCGCGGCTGGCGGATCGGTTGATCGCTCGTCTGGGTGGTGACGAGTTCGCGGTGGTGTTGCCGGGTGCGTCCTTGAAGGACGCTTCGGAGGTCGCGGACAACCTGAAGGAGGCTGTGGCGAGTTTCCCTCTGGCGGGTATCGGCACGCCGGCGCGGATCACGGTGAGCACGGGTCTGGCGGAGTTCGGGCCTGGGGATTCGTGGGAGCTGGTGCTGGCGAACGCGGATCTGGCGTTGTACGCGTCGAAGGCGGCGGGCCGGGATCGGGTGACGGTGTACGAGCCGAACCACTACGCGGACACGGTGAAGCGGGTCAGTGTGCTGGATCGGTTGCGGGCGGCGTTGGCGGGCGATGGTCTGGCGTTGTACGGCATGCCGATGGTCGATCTGATGACGGGTCACACGCTCGGGCACGAGTTGTTGTTGCGGCTTGAGGATCAGCAGGAGCCTTATCTCGGTCCGGCGGACTTCCTGCCGGTGGCGGAGCGGTCGAACCTGATCCTGGAGGTCGACCGGTGGGTGCTGACCACGGCGATCGACGCTCTGGTGGCGGAGCCGGACTCGCGGCTGAAGTTCAACGTCAACGTTTCGGGCCGCACGCTGGAGGATCCGGACTTCGGCGACTTCGTGCTGGACAAGCTCGGTTCGGCGGGGGTGGCGCCGGGCAGGCTCGGGTTGGAGATCACCGAGACGGCGGCGGTGACCAATTTGGACGCCGCGGTGACGCTGGCGACGCAGCTGCGCAGTTTCGGGTGCCGGATCACGCTGGACGACTTCGGGTCGGGTTTCGGGTCGTTCGTGCACCTGAAGCATCTGCCGATCACGGGTATCAAGATCGATGGCGAGTTCGTGAAGGGCATCGAGACCAACGACGCGGACGCGGTGCTGGTGTCGGGGATCGTGCAGATCGCGAACGGGCTGGGGTTGTCCGCGGTGGCGGAGTGGGTGGAGCGGCCTTCTCAGGTGGAGGCTCTGCGGCGGCTGGGTGTGCGGGTGGGGCAGGGTTTCCACCTGGGCAGGCCGGTGCCGTTGCGTGACGTGGTGAACGCGGAGCGCATGCCTCCGAATGGCGCATTGTCGTCTCGGGTGGTCGGAGCAGAGGATGGTGCGCGCTCCTGATTCCCGCCCGATGGGATGCCCGTGTCGTCTTGTGGTCTGCGTCGTCTTGAGTTGAGCGTTGCCGAGCCTGAGTTGTCGGTGGACTTCTTCGCCGGTGTTCTCGGTTGGACGGTGATAGCGGAGACCGGCGGTACTTTTACGGGCTGGGTGGGTGACAGACTCGCGGCTCAGGTTGTTGCGGGAGAACAGGGTTGGCGGGTGTTCTTCGGTGGTGACGAGCCGCGCGAGCTGAAGGTCAATTCCTCTGTGGACGGTGGCAGGGTGCTGCACGGTCCGTGGGCTCCGGCGCCGCGCGGGGGTGAGCCGTGCTGGGTCGAGTTGATGACCGGTGAGCCGGACGACGAGTACTGGTCGCGGGAGCTGGGCTGGGAGGTCGAGCCCGGCGCGGATGACTTCGTGCTCTACACGTCTTCCCGGCACGGTGACCCGCGTGCGGTCGCGGGCCGGTTGAGGACCGAGCGCGCGCAGGGCTGGCAGACCTATTTCGCGGTGGACGATCTCGCGGCGGCCTGTGCGGCGGTGTCCGAGTTGGACGGTCGTGTGCTGCTGGAACCCACGACCGTGCCAACCGGGTTCATCGCGTCGATCGAGGGTCCGCACGGTGGTGCCTGCGTGCTGCTGGAGCAGCCGAAGGGCTGGGGCGGGACCTGGGCCAGCTAGCGGATGCGGGGTTGCTCAGGCTTCCAGCTCGGGCGGGAAGCCGCCGGTGGCGATGGGGCCCCAGCTGTCGATGGTGATCCGGATGAGGGATTTGCCCTGGCGGAGCATGGCGGCGCGGTACTCGTCCCAGTCGGGGTGTTCGCCCGCGATGCAGCGGTAGTACTCGACGAAGTCCTCGAGGGCGTCCGGCAGGTCGAGGACTTCGGCGGTGCCGTCGATCTGCACGTAGGGGCCGTCGAAGTCGTCGGAGAGCACGCACATCGTGACGGACGGGGTGCGGCGGGCGTTGCGGACCTTGGCGCGCTGCGGGTAGGTCGCGATGACGATGCGGCCGTCGGTGTCGACGCCGCAGGAGACGGGGGAGACCTGGACTCCGTCGACGGTGGAGCGGCGGGTGATGAGGACGCCGTGGTGGCGCGTCCGGAGGAACTCGAGCAGCTGCGGCCGGTCGACGAGGTCGGCCGTGGCGATCTTCGGCATGATGTGCAGCATGGCACGCTTCACCTCTTTCGACGGCACCGAACTCGCCTATCGGGAAGCGGGTGAGGGCACCCCGCTCGTCGTGCTGGCCGGTGGTCCCGGCCGGGCTTCTGAGTACCTGGAGACGCTGGGCGGTCTGGACGCCTTCCGCCGGTTGATCGTGCTGGACAACCGTGGCACGGGTGAGTCCGGCGAGCCGGTGGATCCCTTCACCTATCGGCGGGACATGCTGGTGCGGGACGTGGAGATGCTGCGCCGCCACCTGGCTTTGGAGCTCGTCGACGTGCTGGGTCACTCGGCGGGTGCGGGGATCGCGATGGGGTACGCGGCGGATTTCCCGGATCGCGTCGGCAAGCTGGTGCTGCTCACCCCGGCGCTGCGGTCGGTCGGGTTGTCGCCGGAGCAGAGTGACTGGGACACGTTTTTGGCCGCGCGGGTGAACGAGCCGTGGTTCGAGAGCGCGACGACGGCGCTGGAGCGCAACGCCGCCGGTGACGACTCGGTGGAGAACCGGGTGGCGGCGTCTCCGTTGCTCTATGCGCGGTGGGACGAGCGTTCCCAGGCGCACGCGAACGCCGAGCTGGGTCAGTGGAAGTACTCCGTGGCGCTGGGCTACAACGCCGAGGGCGCGTTCGTGCCGGGTGTGCTGCGGCGTGCGATCGCGGATTTCGACCATCCGGTGCTGGTGTACGCGTGCTCGGTGGACCCGATCTCGCCGGTGCGGCGTTGTGCGGAGCTGGCGGAGCTGTTCCCGGACGCGACGTTGTACGTGCATGAGGGTGTGGGGCACTACCCGTGGGTGGAGGAACCTGAGCAGGTCGCCGGGCAGATCGCGGCGTTCCTGGACGACTAGAAGACGCGGGCGGTGGCGACGCGGTCGCGGCCGTTGTTCTTGGCCTGGTAGAGCGCGTCGTCCGCGGCCAGCAGCAGCGGGCTGAGCTCGGTGGCGGTGTCCGGGAAGACTGCCGCGCCGACCGAGGCGGTGAGGCCGAGGACGACCTGTTGTTCGCCGAGGCGGTCGGTGACGACGATGTGCAGGCTCGCGATCTCGAAGCGGATGCGTTCGGCGGTGGCGCGGACCTCGTCGGTGCTCACACCGGGCAGCAGGACGGCGAACTCCTCGCCGCCGAAGCGGCCGACGAGGTCGTAGGAGCGCACGGAGTGTCTGAGCGCGTCGGCGACGGCGCGCAGGACGCGGTCGCCGGCGAGGTGGCCGTAGGTGTCGTTGATGAGCTTGAAGTGGTCGAGGTCGAGGATCAGCACGCCGACGGTGGAGACGAGCCGGCGGGCGCGGGCGAGTTCGCGTTCGGCCACGTCGTGCCAGAACGTCGCGTCGACCAGGCCGGTCTTGGAGTCGGTGCGGGCGGCGACGCGGAACTGCGGCAGCAGCAAGCCCATGTGCAGGGCGAGCACGGTCAGCAGCAGCATCGGCGTGAGCCAGGGCCGCAGGGTCATGATGATCGCGACGCCGGAGCCCAGGCCGACCGAGGCCAGCACGATCAGCACGTCGGAGGCGTTTCCCAGCGCCGTGCGGACGGGGTTCTGGCGGTTCGTCACGAAGATCGCGGTCACCACGAACGCATAGTTGATGAACCAATAGAGGAATCCGGCCGTAACCAATGCCAACAGGCCGAGCGGGCCGTCAACGTCAACGGCGCGGACTGGGAACAGCCCCAGAACGAGTTGCGCCGTCGCACTGCCGAGGACGACAGTGGCCGCGGAGAACACCTTGCGGAACAGGACCGCCCGCCGCTTGTAGACCCGGTACCACGAGTGCGTGTAGCTGATGACGATCAGCGCCACGAGCAGTGGCATCGGTAGCAGGAGCACGCCCGCGAACAGCCACACCGACTGCATGTGGGCGTGCGGCGAGCCCTCGGCGCCGATTTCGCGGATCCGTTCGATGCCCCGTGCCGCTTCCAGGTGCACCACCGCACCGCCGGCGAGCAGCAAGAAGATGGGCCAGTTCAAGGCCTCGGCAGGGGTACGCCATGCGGTGGCGAGCGTGACGAGGGTCGCTGACACAACCACCGTCACGACATAGGCCAGCACCACAGGAGGAAGCGACCATAACTTCCACCGGCGCGGGTCGAGCCAAGGCACGCTGCCACCCCCACACCACCGTCCAGGAACCAACCACTGTAGCTACCGGGTAACGCAAAGTCGTGGCTCCATGTGGGGGACCTCACCGTGAGTAGTCCTCACAGAATGCAGCCCCGCAAGTCGTCGCAGTTCACGCGCAACGAACACCCATAGGAGCAGTCATGATCAACCGTACCTCCGCCGCCGGCCGTCCTGTTCGTCCGACCGACTGGAACCGTCCGACTGACTGGCTGCGCCTGACCGACCTGAGCCGTCCGACCGACTGGCACCGTCCGACCGACTGGCGTCGGTGACCCACCAGCTGATCGCCGCACCGCCTGCCGCGAGCACGCCCAGTGCTCCGGCGGCGGCGACGACCTGGTGCACCGCGAGGGTTTCCGCAGCTAGACCGGCCAGGGCGACGCCGATGCCCTGGGAGACCCGCAGCGCGGTGACGGCCAGGCCGAACGCCTGCCCCCGCGACGAGTCCGGTACCGCGCGCACGAACGTCGTGTTCGCGACCAGGTGATAGGCGCTGGCCGCACCGGACAACGCGAACAGTCCCAAGCTCACCGCCAGGCCCGGCCGCAGCGCGGCCGGGACCAGAACCGCGCACGCGGCGATGGCCAGCCACGGCATCAGCCGCAGTTGCAGGCGCGCGCCCAGGTGCGCCACGACCAGCATGCCGACGGCCGCGCCCGCGGCGTAGGCGCCGAAGATCAGCCCGACCCCGGCCGGTCCCGCTCCCAGCTGTGCCGCGTACGGCACGGCCAGGGCCTCACCGACGATGTAGAACCCGGAGACGCAGGCGAGCGCGACCAGCGCCCGCAGCCGCCGTTGCCCCCACACCAGTCGTGCCCCTCCGGCCAGGTCCGCCGACCACGCCCGCACGTGCGGGCGCCGCGGGGCGGCCCGGTCCAGCAGGAACACCCCCACCAGGAACGCCGAGACACCGAACGTGACCCCGTCCGCGACCAGCACCGGTCCCGGTCCGAGCCAGGCGACCAGCGCGCCGCCGGTGAGGAACCCGGCGACCTGGGCGGCCTGCGTGACCGTGCTGAGCACCGCCTGACCCAGCGGATACCGCTCGTCGGGCAGGATCTGCGGCAACAACGCGGCGCGCGCCGCCCCGTGCGGTGCGCCCGCGAACTGCACCAGAACCAGCAGTGCCGCGAGCACCCACAAGGGCATCCGCGGCACCGCCATGAACAGCAGAAGGGCCGCTCGGATCAGATCGGCGGCCACCATCACTTCTTTTCGCGCGAACCGATCGGCGAGCCCCGACAGCAGGGGCCCGCCGATCAGGTCGGGCAGGAACGTCAACGCGTAGGTCAGCGCGGTCAGGCCGGCGCTGGCGGTGCGGTCGTAGACGTGCACCGTCAACGCGACGCGCGCGAACTGGTCCCCGGCCACCGATACGACGTGCGCCACGAAAACGGCGCGGAACTCACCGTCGCGGGCGAGCGCACGGTAGCCGGGCATGCACTACAGGATGGACGACCAGAACCCGCACTGGTGATCACGGGCGAAGTCGGTGCCGCCGATTGCTCCGGGTGCCAGTGACTGCACGGCCGAACGCCACCCCGGATCACCGGTGCGCGCGAACCGGCCCCACGCGGCGATCATGTAGTCCGACACCTTCCGCTGCTCAGGTGAGAGCTCGACCCCGAAGTCGAACAGCATCAGCAGCTCGGACGCGTGATAGGCCTTGTAGTCCGGGAACGGCGGCAACGGGAAGATCAGCGGCACGTCCTGATCCGCGAACTCGTAGCCCGACACCCGCGCGTGCCGTCCCAGTTCCTTGCGCGCGACCTGCGAGGGGCACGCCCACGACTTGTCCGTCAGCGACGCCGCGAGCTCGTCACGAGCGTCGTTGTTGCCGTTGACCGGGTACCGGGCCAGCACGGCATCGGCGTGGTTCTCCCCGAACACCCCGGCCAGCAGCGCCCGGTAGCCGGCCTCCGGCAGCGGCTGCGGGAACAACAACGACGCGAACAACGTCATCTCGTCGTGCGTCGACCCCACCAGCGTCGGCACGTGGTGCATCCGGCCCGTCTTCTGTGCCACGACCGGATCGATCGGCAGCACCGCGGTGTCGTAGGCGGGCCAGTTGAACAGGTCGTGCACCGTCAGCAGCTTGTCCACCGGCTGCGCCCGCAGGCACGCCAGATCGGCACAGCCCAGGGTGCCGACGCCCTGCTTCTCGACGTCCGCCCGAGCCCGCCAGACACCGCCGAACTCGCCCGGCGCGCTACCGGGAAACGTGAGCCCGCACGGACCGGACTGGATGATCGCCTTCGCGAACAACCCGCCCGCCCGCGGTGAGGCCAGCTGAGCACACACGCTCAACCCACCCGCCGACTCACCGAACACCGTCACGTTGCGACTGTCCCCGCCGAACGCACGGGCGTTGCGCTGCACCCACTTGAGCGCCGCCTGCTGATCGGCCAGGCCGAACGCGCCCGAGCCGGGGAGCCCCGGATGACCGAAGTACCCGAACACCCCCAGCCGGTAGTTCACCGTCACCACGACGACGTCGTTCTTGGTGGCGAGCCACCGCGCGTCGTACATCGAGGCGCCACCCGCGGTGAACCCGCCACCGTGGATCCACACCATCACCGGCCGCGGCTTGCGTGCCTGCCCGGCCGGCGTGGTGACGTTCAGGTACAGGCAGTCCTCGGTCTGCGAGCTCGGCTGCCCGAGCTGCGAGTTCTGCGCACACAGCGGCGCGGGCTTGGTCGCGTCCCGCACGCCCTGCCACGGCGTGACCGGCTGCGGATCACGCCACCGGTTCTCCCCGACAGGCGCAGCGGCGAACGGGATGTTCCCGAACGTCCGATACGTGCCGGTCACCGTGCCGGAGACCGCGCCCTTGTCGGTCCGCACCACCGCACCGTTGTCGCTCGCGGAAGCCGGACCAGCCACCGCACACGCCATCGCCGCGGCGACGACCGCGGTCAGCATCCTTCTCACAGTTGCCCCCAAAAGCCGCACTTGTGGTCCTTCACGAAGTCAGCGGGCCCGATCGCGCCCGCCGCCAGCGACTGCACGTCCGCCCGCCAGCCGGGATCGCCGGTGCGGGCGAATCTGCCCCACGCCGCGATCATGTAGTCCGACAGCTCCCGCTGTCCCGGCGTCAGCGGAACGCCGAAGTCGAACAGCAACGGCAGCTCGGAAGCGTGGAACGCCCCGTAGCCACCGGGGAACGGCGGCATGCCGGGGAAGAACACCGGCACGTTCCTGTCCGCGAACTCGTAGCCCGACACACGGGCGTGCCGTCCGAGTTCGTCGCGCGTGGTCTGCGAGGTGCACGACCACGACTTGTCGGTCAGCGTCCGCGCGATCTCGTCACGGGCGTCGCCGTTGCCGTTGACCGGGTACTCGGCCGCGACCTCGTCCGCGTGCTCACCGAACAGCGCGACCAACTGCTCCTGGTAAGAGGACTCGGGCACGGGCCGCGGGTAGATCATCGGCACGAACAACGTCATCTCGTCGTGCGTCGACCCCACCAGCGTCGGCACGTGATGCATCCGTCCCGTCTTCTGCGCCACCACCGGATCGATCGGCAGCACGGCCGTGTCATAGGCGGGGGAGGAGAACTGCGCGTGCACGGTCAGCAGCTTCGACACCGGCTGCGCCCGCAGGCACGCGATGTCGGCACAGCCTGCGGTGCCCACGCCCTGCTTCTCCACCTCAGCCCGCGGCTTCCACAGGTGCACGAACTCGCCGGGCTTGGCGAACGACGGCGCGTCGACCCCGCACGGACCGGACTGGATGATCGCCTTCGCGAACAACCCGCCCGCCCGCGGTGAGGCCAGCTGAGCACACACGCTCAACCCACCGGCGGACTCGCCGAAGATCGTGACGTTGCGGGCATCGCCACCGAACGCACGGGCGTTGCGCTGCACCCACTTCAACGCCGCCTGCTGGTCCGCGATCCCGAACGCCCCCGAGCCGCGCAGGCCGGGATACCCGAAGTACCCGAACACGCCGAGCCGGTAGTTGATGGTCACGACCACGACGTCGTTCTTCGTCGCGAACGCCCGTGCGTCGTACATCGAGCCCGACCCGGACGTGAACGACCCGCCGTGGATCCACACCATCACCGGCCGCGGCTTGCGCGCCTGCCCGGCCGGTGTGGTGACGTTGAGATGGAGACAGTCCTCGGTCTCCGAACCCGCCGGCTGCCCCAGGTCGGCGTTCTGCGCGCACATCGGCGCCGGCTTGGTCGCGTCCCGCACGCCCTGCCACGGCGTGACCGGCTGCGGATCACGCCACCGGTTCTCCCCGACAGGCGCAGCGGCGAACGGGATGTTCCCGAACGTCCGATACGTGCCGGTCACCGTGCCGGAGAGCACGCCCTTGTCCGTTCTGACGACGTGGCCGTCGCCGTCCGCGTGCGCTGCCGGGACCGCGATGCCGACAAGCGTCATCGCGGCGGCCAGTGCCGCCGTGAGTTTCCTCGCCATGTTGTGTTCGACCCCCTTCGGACTCGAACGTATCGAGGAGCGGGGGAGCTCGGAACCGCTGAAGGAGAACATGTCCCATCCACCGAAAGTCGTTGTTCCGCCTCCCCTGTTGCCGACATACCGACCGGTCGGTACCCTCCGAGTCGTGGGTGACACAACGCTTCCGGAACAGCCTCTCGTCGACGCGCTCGTCTTCGACTGGGGCGGCGTCCTGACCGTCTCCGTCCCGGAGTTCGTCGGCGCCTGGCTGCACGCCGAGGCCATCGACCGCGAGGTCTACGGCCGGATCATGCGCGAGTGGATGAGCCGCGACGCGCTCCCGGACAACCCCGTCTACCGCCTGGAGACCGGCGAGCTGACGGTGCCCGAGTTCGAACGGCTGCTGGCCGCCGAGCTGATCACCACGACCGGCGCGGCGATCGACGAGAACGGGCTGCTCAAGCGCATGTTCGGCGGCGCCGCCCCGGACCCGGCGATGGTCGAGCTCGTCCGCAAGGCCCGCACCGCCGGCCTGCACACCGCGCTGCTGTCCAACAGCTGGGGCGAGGGATACCCGAAGGACCTGCTCGTCGAGCTGTTCGACACGATCGTGATCAGCGGCCGGATCGGCCTGCGCAAGCCCGACGAGCGCATCTACCGCCACACCCTCGACCAGGTCGGCGTCGACGCAGGGCGCGCGGTGTTCTTCGACGACGCGCCGGTCAACGTCGAAGCCGCCCAGGCCGTCGGCATGCACGCGTTCCGCCACACCACCGCCGACGACACCCGCGTCAACCTCGCCACCCTCGGAGTGAACCTGTGACCGACCTTCCCGGCCTCGACCTGGAGGCACTGGCCGCGCACCTGGGCACAGGCCCGCTGTCCGGGGAACTGTTCCCCGGCGGCCGTTCCAACCTCACCTACCGCGTCACCGACGGCTCGCAGAGCTGGGTGCTGCGCCGCCCGCCGCTGGGCCACGTCCTCGCCACCGCGCACGACATGGCCCGCGAGTTCCGCGTGATCTCCGCGCTGGAGTCCACCTCGGTGCCGGTACCCCACGCGCATCAGTTCGTCGAGGACACCTCCGTCATCGGCGCGCCCTTCTACCTCATGTCGGAGATGCCCGGGGTGGCGATGCGCGAGCGGTCGCAGGCCCCGTGGCTCAACTCCGAGAAGGCCACCGTGCTGTCGCGCAAGCTGGTCGACGTGCTCGCCGACCTGCACTCGGTCGACCCCGACTCGGTGGGCTTGAGCGACTTCGGGCGCCCGGAGGGGTTCCTCGCCCGCCAGGTCAAGCGGTGGGGCAAGCAGCTCGACGCCTCCCGCAGCCGCGACCTGCCCGGCATCGACGAACTGCGCGACAAGCTGGCCGACACCGTCCCGGACTCGAAGCGCGTGGCGATCATCCACGGCGACTACCGCCTCGACAACGCGCTGGTGACCGAGTCACCACTGCGGATCAGCGCCGTCCTGGACTGGGAGATGGCCACCCTCGGCGACCCGCTCGCCGACCTCGGCCTGCTCTACGTCTACTGGGCGGGCCTGGGCGTCGACCCCGCGGCGGGCAGCGACCCCATCACCGGCGGCGTCACCTCACTGCCCGGGTTCCTGTCCGCCGACGAACTCGTCGCCCGCTACACCGCCCGCACCGGCACCGACACCTCCGGCCTGGGCTGGTACATCGCCTTCGGCTACTTCAAGCTCGCCGTCATCGTCGAGGGCATCCACTTCCGCTTCGCCAGCGGCAAAACCGTCGGCGCCGGGTTCGAGAAGCTCGGCGCGTTCACCGCCCCCCTCGTGCGGCAGGGTCTCGCCGCCGCCCACAAGGAGCTCTGACATGGACTTCGCCTTCGACGCCAAGACCGAGGAACTGCGCACCAAGCTGCTCGCGTTCATGGACGAGCACGTCTACCCGGCCGAGGCCGTCCTCGAACAGCAACTCCACGACGCCGCCGACCCGTGGGAACGCCAGCCGATCCTGGAAGAGCTGAAGGCCGAGGCCCGCAAGCAGGGCCTGTGGAACCTCTTCCACCCCGAGCACAGCGACGGGCTGACGAACCTGCAGTACGCGCCGCTCGCCGAGATCACCGGCCGCAGCCCGCACCTCGCCCCCGAAGCGCTCAACTGCGCCGCGCCGGACACCGGCAACATGGAGGTGCTGACGATGTTCGGCACCGACGAGCAGAAGAAGCAGTGGCTGCAGCCCCTGCTCGACGGCGAGATCCGCTCGGCGTTCTGCATGACCGAACCCGAGGTCGCCTCCTCCGACGCCACCAACATCGCCACCCGCATCGAACGCGACGGCGACGACTACGTCATCAACGGCCGCAAGTGGTGGTCCTCAGGCGCGATGAACCCCAACTGCGCCATCTTCATCGTGATGGGCAAGACCGACCCCGACGCCGACCGGCACCGCCAGCAGTCCCAGATCCTCGTGCCGCGCGACACCCCCGGCATCACCGTGAAGCGCGCGATGCACGTCTTCGGCTACCAGGACCACGCCCACGGCGGCCACGCCGAGATCCTCTTCGAGAACGTCCGCGTCCCGGCGTCCAACCTCATCTCCGGTGAGGGCGAGGGGTTCGCCATCGCCCAGGCCCGCCTCGGCCCCGGCCGCATCCACCACTGCATGCGCCTGATCGGCATGGCCGAGCGAGCCCTCGAACTGCTCTGCAAGCGCGCCTCCTCCCGCGTCGCCTTCGGCAAGCCCATCGCCGCCCAGGGCGTCGTGCACGAGTGGATCGCCGAATCACGCGTCCGCATCGAACAGGCCCGCCTCCTGGTCCTCAAGACCGCGTGGCTGATGGACATCGTCGGCAACAAGGGCGCCCACACCGAGATCCAGGCCATCAAGATCGGCGTCCCGTCGATGACCGAATGGGTCCTCGACAAGGCCATCCAGGCCCACGGCGGCGCCGGCGTCAGCCAGGACTTCCCGCTGGCCGAACTGTGGGCCGCGACCCGCACCCTGCGCCTGGCCGACGGCCCCGACGAGGTCCACCGCATGTCGCTGGCCAAGCGCGAACTCAAGAAGTACCTGTAGCCACTGTGCGGTAGTGGGGGGTGGGGGGACGTGCCGCGTCAGCCGGGCGCGGCACGTCTAACCCAGGAACAGGCAGAACGGGTGTCCGTCCGGATCGAACAGTACCCGCACGTCGTCCTGCGGCTGCCCCGCCGCGAGCACCGCCCCGCACGCCACGGCGTGCGCCACCGCCTCGGCCAGGTCGCCGACCTCGACGTCCAGGTGCTGCGACGCCGTCTGCTCACCCGCCACGCTCGGCCACACCGGCCGCCGGAAGTGCCGCTCGCGCTCGAAGTTCAGCGTGAACCCGCCCGGCGCCCGCACCTGCGCCCAGCCGTCCTCCATCGCGCTCACCTCGGCGCCGAGCAGCCGGGCGTAGAACCCGGCGAGCTCGCGTGGCCGTGACGTGCCGACGGTGACCGAGGTGAGCCGCATGCGGCCGACGCTAGCGACAGGCCCCGGAAAGCGGCCGGAACGGCACGCCCGCCACACGATCCGTCCTGGCCGGGCAATCCGCGCCCAGCACAGCGCCTTGCGGCCCGATGCGCCTGTCTGACCACTGAGCAGCAGGCCCCTTGTAGTCCGCCGCGAGTCCGCCCAGGCCGGGCCGGCACGCTCGCGCAGGCGTCCCCCCGAGCCGGGAACCCCTACATCTCAACGTACTCGGCACCACCGACAAGATCGGTTCGCGCCGCTCACGCCTCGGATCTGCGGTGCCGCGCGTCCGTGCGCAACTGGTCGGTCCGCTCCCCGATCTCCGCGATCTGGTCCGCGAGCCCCGGATGCCCGGCCCGCAACCCGGGCCCCGCCTCGGCCAGCGGCCCGAGCAGCCCCGCCGCGTCCTCATCCCCGAGCGCCCGCCGCACCTCCGCGGCGTGCGGCCCGACCTGCGCGGCCAGCATCCGCAGCACACCCGCGTTCTCCCGCGCCCACGCCGCGACCGCCTTGTCACCCGCCCGCCGGTCACGCTCGGCCTGCACCCGTTCGTCACCCGTCCCGGACTCGCCCGTGCGGCGCACCCGCAGGTAGCGGCGCTCCGCCGCCTGCCGGCTGGCCACCCCGAGCGCCGGCGCGAGGTCCGCCCAGCTCGTGCCCAGTGCCCGCGCCGCCTCGATCAGTTGCGGCTCCCACCCGGACAGCTCGTCGCGCAGCTCCCGCAGCAACATCAGCGCGGCCAGCACCGAGGCGGCATCGCCCGGCGCGGCGGCGGCCGCGCGGACTGATTCGTAGTCACTCGTCATGTCATCCTTCCGACGACTGGCGGACTTGTCATCGTTTCGACGACATGTTACAACGGTGGGGCAGCGCATTGACAACCCGAACGACAGATGGAGGAGGTGTCAGATGTTGATGCGCACTGACCCGTTCCGTGAGCTGGACCGGCTGACCCAGCAGGTGTTCGGCAACACGGGTACGTGGTCGCGGCCCACCGCGATGCCGATGGACGCCTACCGCGACGGCGAGCAGTTCGTCGTGTGCTTCGACCTTCCCGGCGTGTCGCCGGACGCGATCGAGCTCGACGTCGAACGCAACGTGCTGACCGTCAAGGCCGAGCGCCGGCCGATCGGGAAGGACGTCCAGATGCAGGTGTCGGAACGGCCGCTGGGCGTCTTCTCACGCCAGCTGTTCCTCGGCGACACCCTCGACACCGACCACATCGACGCCACCTGCGACGCGGGCGTGCTGACGCTGCGGATCCCGATCGCCGAACGCGCGAAGCCCCGCAAGATCGCGATCACCTCTGCCGACGAGCAGCCCCGGCAGATCGACGCCTGATCCACCCGGCGGGCGGCGGCCGGCCGGGTGACGCCAGGTAGGCTTCCGCCCGCCATGAGACCCCAGCCTCAGTGGGCGGCGTTAGACCTCTACGCCTCCAACTCCGACCTCTACGCCGATCCTCGACTGGTGGAACGGGTGGACTACCGGCGGCGCTTCAAGCGACACCGGCCCCGCACGCAGTCGGTCGTTCTCGCCCCGCACGGCGGCGGCATCGAGATCGGCACGTCGGAACTGTGCCTCGCGATCGCGGGCTATCACCCCTCCACGCGCGTGCCGATCGGCCAGACGCACGACTACTGGATGTTCGAGGGCCTGCGGTCGGCCGCGAACGACGAACTGCACGTCACCTCGTCGAACTGCGACGACCGCGTGGCCCGCACCCTCGTGACCGGCGCGTCGCACGCGCTGGGCCTGCACGGCTGCACGTCCGCGGCCGCGGGCCTGGAGGACCACGACCGGGCCGTGCTCGTCGGCGGCCGCGACGCCCTGCTGCGGCTGGAGCTGCTCACCCGGCTGCGGCGCGCCGGGTTCCACACCATCGACGCCGTCGACCACCCGATACTGGGCGGCTACGACCGGGCCAACATCGCCAACCGCACCCGCTCCAAGCAGGGCGGCCAGCTCGAACTCACCACACCGCTGCGCAACGCGATGTTCGCCGAGAACACCCGCCCGGAACGCCGGCACACCACCACCGAGGTGTTCTGGGACTTCGTGCACGCCTGCCGGGCCGCCCTCACCGCACGCGAGGCCATGAACAACTGAGCCTCGGCTCTACACCACCGTGAGCGTGCGAGCCTCGACGTCCAGCTCCGCCTCCACACCCAGCGGCAGCGACCACTGGCCGGCGCAGTGCCCGAACCCGAACTCGCCCAGGATCGGCACACCCAGCCCGGACAGGCGGTCGTGCAGCACCGACGACACGTCCCCGCAGTCCGTCCACGACCCCAGCACGATCCCGGACACCGGCGCGAACCAGCCCGCCCGCAGCAGCTGCGTCAGGATCCGGTCCAACCGGTAGGGCTCCTCGCCGACGTCCTCGAGCAACGCGATCGACCCCGGCACCGGGAGCGCCCACCGCGGCCCGCCCGCCGACGCCGCCAGCAACGCCGCGTTCCCGCCCGTCAACACCCCGCGGGCGGTACCCGGCACCACAGGTGTTCCCGCCGTCCACGACGACACCGACCCGAACAGCACCTCGTGCAGCCGCGACTGGGCCAGCGGATCGTCCACGAAGTCCGACGTGCCCGGCATCGGCCCGAACACCGTCGGCAACCCGACCGCGTTGAGCTCGGCGTGCAGCACCGTCACATCCGACGAGCCGACGAAAACCCGAGAGGGCAGGTCCTTCCACGGCACCAGGTCGGTCATCCGCAGACACCCGTACCCGCCCCGCACGCAGATCACCGCGGCCACGTCCGAACACCACGCCGCCACGAACTCCGCCGCCCGCGCCTCGTCCGAACCCGCCAGGTACGGCAGCGACCACGGCTCCACCACAGGCGTGGTGACCTCCAGGCCCCACGACCGCAGCACGTCGATCCCGGCGGCGACCTTCACCTGCGACGCCGGGCCGGCCGGTGAGACCAGCGCGACCCGGTCCCCGCGGACCAGCAAGCTCACTCGGACAGTTCCAGCACCGGCACACCGGGCGGCGTGAACCCGAACACCTGGCCGTAGAACGACAGCTCCGCCTCCAGCGCGGTCCTGATGTTCTCGGCCTTGCGGAACCCGTGCTGCTCACCCTCGAACGTGATGTACGCGTGCGGGATCCCCGACCCGGCCAGGTCCGCGGCGAACCGGTCGGCCTGCTCCGGCGGGCAGATCTCGTCCTCCAGGCCCTGCAGCAACAGCACCGGCCCCGACACCGACCGCGCCTTCGTCGACGGCGACCGGTCCCGATAGCGGTCAGCGGCCTCCGGCAGCGTGCCGACCAGGCCCTCGACGTAACGGGACTCGAAGTCGTGCGTCTCGCCGCCCTCCGACGTCCACCCCGCCAGATCCAGGATCGGGAACGCCACCATGCCGCATCGGTAGACGTCGGTCGAGGTCAGCGACGCGGCCGACGTCCAGCCACCCGCCGAACCACCCCGGATGCCCAGCCGCTGCGGGTCCGCGGTGCCCTCCTTCGCCAGCTGCTGGGCGACGAACGCGCAGTCCTCCACGTCCACCACACCCCACTGCTCACGCAGCCGCTCACGGAACGCACGGCCGTAGCCGGTCGAACCGCCGTAGTTCACCGCCACCACGCCGATGCCACGGCTGGTGAAGTACGCGATGTCCGTGTCGAGTTTCGGCAACGCACGCCCCGTCGGCCCGCCGTGCACGTGCACCACGTACGGCGGAAGCTCACCCTCGGGCGCGGCGAAGTCCGGGTTCGCCGGCGCGTAGACGTAGGCGGGGATCTCGCCGAACATCCGCTCCACCGGCACCGGCAGGTACGCGTCCTCCGGCGACGACTCCCCGCCGGTCAGGTACGTCAGCTCACCGTTGGACAGGTCCAGCCGCACCACCGCGAACTCCGAGGTCGGCCCGGCCGCGCCGCACACCACCACGCCGTCGCGCACCGACAGGTCACCGGCCCACGTCGGCAGGTCGGTCTGCACGTCGGTCACCGTCGCGCTGCGCTCGTCGAGCACCGCGAGATGCCCCGACCGCACGACCAGGTACCGGCCCGGCGAGAGCGTGGCGAACCAGCGGTTGCCCAGCCGCCACATCGGGCCGCCCAGCTCCTCCTCGCACGGCGCCAGGTTCTTGCGCGACCCGTCCAGGCCCACGCGGAACAGGTTCCACCAGCCGTCCGGGTCGGTCAGCGCCAGCAGCGAGTCGCCCTCCCACTCGAACTGGCACACCGCCTCGCTCTCCGAACCGGACACGACCCGGTGCCCGGACGAACCGGCGCCGGACGGATCGAGGTCGGCGACGCACAGTTCGGCGCCGTCCCACGGCATCTGCGGGTGGTTCCAGCCGATCCACGCGAACTTCGTGCCGTCCGGGCTGATCCTCGGGCCGGTCATGAAGTGGTGCGAGGAACCCAGCACGCGGACATCACCGGAAGAGGTGATCGCCACCAGGTCGCGGCGAACGTCCGTGCGCGCGTCACCGGTGATCGTCTCCCGCACGCACCACACCTCGCCGTCCGGACCCGCGGACAGGTCGGCGTAGCGAATCCCGTGGTGACGCTCCGGTTCCGGCGTCAACGCGGCGGGCTTCGGGTCGTCGGGGTTGAAGACGTAGACGCGCTGGTCGTCCCAATGAGTGAACGCGACCCGGTCCTCGGCGAGCACCACGAACGGCCGGCCGCCGTACTCGTGCACCCGGTTGCGGGCGTTCCACGGCGCGGGCAGCACCTCCACGCCGTCACGCACCAACGCCACTCTGCCGCCCTCAGCCGGACGGCTCTCCGCCCACCACACCCGCTCACCGGCGAGGTCGGCCCACTGGAAGCCACCACCCGGCTTCGAGGTGTCGCCGGCGCTGATCGGCGAGGTCCAGGTTCCGTACGAAGCGATCTTCACCACAACCCGACCCTATACGCGGAGTGTTTGGTGGGGGAGGACCTGCCGACGATCTCCGCGTGGCCTAGGGTCGTCAGTGCCATGGCTCGTGTCATCCACGTATTCCGCGCACCCGACCGGTTCGTCGCAGGAACCGTCGGGCAGCCCGGCGACCGCACCTTCTACCTGCAGGCCTCAGAGCAGAGCAGGCTGATCAGCGTCGCCTTGGAAAAGCAACAGGTCCAGGTCCTCGCCGAGCGCATCGGCTCGCTGCTCGAGGAGGTGCACCGCCGCTTCGGCGCCGACGTCCCCGACGATCCGCCGCCGGACGACGACAACCTCGACACCGACCCCCTCGACGTGCCCGTCGAGGAGGAGTTCCGCGTCGGCACCATGGGCCTCGGGTGGGACGCCGAGTCCAAAGCCGTCGTGATCGAACTCCTCGCCGTCTCCGAGGAGGAGGTCGACGAGGCCGTCGTGCTCGACGACACCGAGGAGGGCCCCGACGCCGTGCGGGTCTTCCTGTCGCCGACCGCCGCCCGCGCCTTCGCCGAACGAGCCGACCGCGTCATCAACGCCGGCCGCAAACCGTGCCCGCTGTGCGCCGAACCGCTCGACCCGGACGGCCACATCTGCCCACGGCAAAACGGCTACCGCCGCACCGAAGAAGACTGAGAAGACTGACATGGACACCTCCGCGGCCCTGGAGTTGCTCAACAACGGCCGCATCGAGGTCGAAGGCCGCCTGGTCGACGCCTCCAACGCCACCTTGTTCTGCAAGATCTCGTTGGACGGCGTCGACGCCCAGTGCGTCTACAAGCCCGTGCGGGGCGAACGCCCGTTGTGGGACTTCCCCGACGGCACGCTCGCGGGCCGCGAGGTGGCCACCTACCTGATCTCCGCCGCCGCCGAACTCGACGTCGTACCGCCCACCGTGCTGCGCCCCGGCCCGTTCGGCAGCGGCATGGTCCAGCTCTGGATCGACACCCGCGAGGAAGACGAACTCGTCGACATCGTCGGGGTCGACGACGTCAAACCCGGCTGGATCCCCGTCTTCCACGCCCACGACCGCTTCGGCGACCCCGCCGTCCTCGTGCACGCCGACCACCCGCGCGTCGCCCTGATGTCCGCGTTCGACGTCGTGGTCAACAACGCCGACCGCAAGGGCGGCCACGTCCTGCACGCCCTCGACGGCGCGGTCCACGGCGTCGACCACGGCATCTGCCTGCACACCGAACCCAAACTCCGCACCGTCCTGTGGGGCTGGGCCCGCGAACCCCTCCCGGACGCCGTGCTGGAGTCGCTGCGCCGACTGAGATCCGAGCTCGACGGCGCGCTCGGCGAGGCCCTGCACGACCACCTCACCCGCGCCGAGGTCCGGGCAGTGGGGGAGCGCACCGACAAACTCCTCGCCGCCGGGGTGTTCCCGGAGCCGTCCGGCGACTGGCCCGCCATCCCCTGGCCCGCGTTCTGATCACGCCGGTCCCGTCGCCCGCGTGCCTGACATCGAAGAGATCAGGGCCCTGACCGACCCGCCGGCGTTACGCTCGGCAACCATGTCGTTGATCAACCCGCCCAAGCCACGGCCAGGCGACCGAGTGGCGATCGTGTCCCCGGCCGCCGGCCTGCCCGGCCTGTTCCCCCTGCCCTATGAACTGGGCCTCGAGCGCCTCAAGAACGACTTCGGCCTCGACCCGGTCGAATACCCGGCCACCCGCAAAATGGGCTCGACCCCGCAGGAACGCGCCGCCGACCTGCACGCCGCGTTCGCCGACCCCACCATCAAGGCCGTGATCGCGACCATCGGCGGCGACGACCAGATCACCGTGCTGCCGCACCTGGACGCCGAGCTGATCACCGCGAACCCCAAGCCGTTCTTCGGGCACAGCGACAACACGAACCTGCTGGTGTGGCTCGCCAACCGCGGCATCGCCGGCTTCTACGGCGGCAGCCTCATGGTCCAGTTCGGCCGCCCCGGCTCGATGCACCCCGCCACCGCCGGCTCGCTGCGCGCCGCCCTGTTCACGCCCGGCGAGTACCGGCTGACCGAGAGCACCGCCTACGGCGACAAGGAGAGCCCCTGGGAGGACCCGGCGACCTTCGCCACCGAACCCGTGCTCGAACCCAGCGGCGGGTGGATCTGGCACCAGCCCGGCAAGACCGTCGAGGGCCGGTCGTGGGGCGGCAACCTGGAGATCCTGTCGTGGCTGATGATGGCCGACCGGGAGATCAACACCCCCGAGCACTACGACGGCCGCGTGCTGTTCTTCGAGACCTCCGAAGAGATGCCGTCCGCGACCGAGGTCTACCGGATCCTGCGCAACATGGGCGAACGCGGCCTGCTGCACCGGTTCCCCGCCGCGCTCGTCGGCCGCGCCAAGTCCTGGTTCTTCACCAACCAGGACACCGACCGCGCCACCTACACCGCCGAACAGCGCGAGGCCGTCCTCAAGGCGTTCAGCGAGTACGCGCCCGAGACGATGATCGTGTTCGACGTCGACCTCGGCCACACCGACCCGCAGCTCGTCATGCCCGTCGGCGGCACCATCAAGGTCAACGGACCCGACCGCACGATCACCGTCACCTACTGAGTTGATCACGTGGGCTGGCGGTGATGTACCGCATGACCGCGGCAAGGGACCGCTCACGTGGTCGAACGGTGTCCACTGAGAGCGCCTCCCCGTGCCAGGAGGGAAAGCTCGCACCGGCCCGGCGGGCCAGGCTGCGCCAGCGATCCCTGGTCGCGACCCGTTCGGTGGGGTGATCGAGGATGACGGACTGTCCGGCGACGAGTTGCCGGAGAGCGAGCGTGGTCAGCACCTCTTCGGCCATCGCCAGTGGGGCCTCGAAGTGACGACCGCCGAACGGGGTCAGCGCGCCGAGCAGCCAGTCGGTGGCGAAGACCGGAATGCCCAGCTCGGCGCCCGCGGCGTCGGCCAGGGTGCTCTTCCCGCTGCCGGGCAACCCGGAGAACACGACCAGCCGGGCGTCCGTGGCGACGGAAGGCAGGTCGTAGTCGGTGAAATCGGCCGGCAACCTCGGTGCCAGATCGGTCGGCACCAGCCCGGTAACCCACGTGGAGACAATTCGATACGGCCGTGCGGCCTCGACGACGCAGGAAACGACATCAACGGTGCCGTCGTGATGGCGGATCCGCGCCCGCGCGGTGGTCTCGCCGACGTCGAGACCGACCACGACGACCGGCGCGTAGTCGGCTGCTCGACCGCGGGTGACCTCGACGTACCTCTCGGGCGTGACGACGGCGGTGAACGCGGCCGCGAGCACGTCGGACGCGTCAGCTCCCCAGCCGGGTTTCCCGTCCAGGCCGTCGAGAACCCACTCCAGCCGCGCCAGGGCAGGACTGGCCGCGAAACGGTGCACTGTTCCCCCGGGCAAGGTGGCTGAGGCGAGCCGATCAAGCCTAGCGAGCCTGCCAGGAGACCGCCCGGACGTTCGCCCACGACTGCCTGCGACGCGGCACGCGGCACCTGATCTCGATGAGATCAGCTCACTGCCGACCACGTCTCAATTGGACTATTCCCCGTCCATTGTTATAGCCAAATGAGATGTTCTGACATTGACGCCCGACCGCCACGGCCCTATCTTCTTGAAGGCGTTCTGACCTGCGGAAACATTCGAATAGCGAATGCGGGACACGGGTGACATGACCTATTTCGAACGAATCGTGGTGGTCGGTGCCGCAGATCTCGGCGCACGAGCGGCCGCCTGCCTGGCGCGAAGATTCGGCCCGGTCCACCTGATCGGCCCCGGAGCCGACGCGCTCGCCGACATCGGCGTGCGCCGCTACCCGCTCGCCACCGTCCGCGACCTCGACCTCGACACCCCCGCGGTCGTCGTGGACAACGACGGCGGCCGCCTGCAACGCCTCGTCTGCGACCGCCTGGTCGTCGTCGGCTGGCCCGTGCCGCTGCTGCCGGTCAACAGGTGGGTCGTCGACGGCAAGGTCGCCGTCGCCGGAGACGGCGCGGACCTGCGGCTGCTCTCGACCTGCTTCGACCTCAACGGCCTGTGGCGGCCCGCGCTCGCGGACTACCAGTTCCGCCGCCAAGCCGGAGCCGACTCGCTAGCCTGAACCGGGTGATCGACGAGAGCGCCAGATCCCGGCTGATCCGACGCTTCGGCGACGACGTGACCGGGTGGATCGACGCGCTGCCCGACCTCCTCTCCACCCTCACTGCCCGCTGGAACCTCACCGTCGTCAAGCTGATGCCCGGCGGCACCGGCACCACGTTCCTGTGCACGACGGGCCCAGGCGCCGACGCGGTCCTGAAAATCACCCCGGACCGCGACATCGCGGTCCACGAAGCCAAAGCGCTGACCTCCTCGGCCCACACCGACGCGATGGTCGACCTGCTCGACACCGACCTCACCCGCGGCGCCCTGCTGCTCGAAGCCATCAACCCCGGCACGCCCGCCACCGACCCGGCGCGCGTCGTCCCGCACCTCCACGACGCCGAGCCCACCGGTTTCCCGCCGCTCAAAGCCCGCGTCGACTTCCTGTTCGAAACCGTGCTCACCCGGCGCACCGGCACCTACTACGCCACCGAGCACCACCGTGCCCGCAAACTCGCCGACGACAACGTCGAACCGGTGTTGCTGCACGGCGACATGCACCCCGGCAACGTCCTGCAAGGCCCGCACGGCCCGAAGGCCATCGACCCCAGGGCGTGCATCGGCGACCCGGCGGTCGACTGGATGGACTTCGTGCACGGCAACTACGACCTGCACGGCGCCGACGTCGACCTCGACCGCGTCCACGAGTGGCTCACCGCCTTCAAACCCTTCTACGGCTAGCGCGGCGATCGCTAACCGTTGCCACGTCTCGCACGTCTCAGACGCTAGGGTTCGACACCGTGCGTTCTCACGACTACGGCCGCGACATCCTCAACACCCCGAAGCGCAAGAAGGTCCCCGAGATCCCGGCCGAACCCGGCCTGGTCGTCGAGGACCCCGCCAGCGGTTTCTGCGGCGCCGTCGTCAAGTTCGAGTACGGCCAGGTCGTGCTGGAGGACCGCCACGGCCGCCACCGGCTGTTCCCGCTCAACCCGGCCGGCTTCCTCCTCGACGGCTGGCCCGTCACCCTCGTCAAACCCGCGCCCCAGCCGCAGCAGCCCCGCATCAGCGCGTCCGGCTCGGTCAAGGTCGAGGGCCTGCGCGCCAAGACCGCCAAGGCCAGCCGCATCTGGGTCGAGGGCAAGCACGACGCCGAGCTCGTCGAACGCGTCTGGGGGCACGACCTGCGCGTCGAGGGCATCGTCGTCGAACCCCTCAACGGCGTCGACGAACTGCCCGGTCTCATCACCGAGTTCGGCACCGCACCCCACCGGCGCCTCGGCGTCCTCGTCGACCACCTGGTGCCCGGCTCCAAGGAACAGCGCGTCGTCGACCAGATCCGCGACGGCAACGTCCTGGTCACCGGCCACCCGTACGTCGACATCTGGCAGGCCGTGAAACCGCAGGCCGTGAAGATCAAGGCCTGGCCCGTCGTCCCCAGGAACATCGGCTGGAAGGAAGGCGTCTGCCGGCAGCTGGGCTGGGGTGAGACGTGGGAAGGCTGGCAGCGCGTGCTGAGCTCGGTCAGCAGCTACCGAGACATCGAGTCCGACCTGCTCGGCGCGGTCGAGCGGTTGATCGACTTCGTCACCGTGCCCCAGGACTGACCCGCGTGTAGTGCGCGACGATCACGCCCAGAGTCGTCACGACGCTGCCGGTCAGCGAGAACTCCGTCAACGGCGCCGGCCCCTCGAACAACCGCGCGCCGCTGCCCAGCGTCAGCGGGTGGATCACCAGCGTCAGCCGGTCGACCAAACCGGCCGCGTGCAGCGACCGCACCAGCGACGCGCTCCCGACGATCGACAGCTCACCGTCCAGCGCGGCCACCGAGCCGAGGTCGCGCAGCAGCACCGAGTTCTGCCACGCGTCCACGTCGGCCAGGCTCGTCGAGACCACGTACTTGCGCGCGGCGTTCATATGCGCGGAGAACGGGTTGCCGTCCGTCGCCGACCCCCACACAACAGCGAAGTCCTGCCAGGTCCGCCGGCCGAACAGCATGTCGCCCGACCGCGCCATGCCCTTGCCCATCTCGGCGGCGAGGACCTCGTCGTGGTAGCGGCCGCCCCAGCCGCCGTGGGTGAAACCGCCGCGGGTGTCCTCGTCCGGACGGCCGAAGCCCTGCACCACACCGTCGAGCGTCGTGAACATCGTCGCGCTGATCGAACCCATGAGCCGTACCCCTTCTCCGAAGTGCCTGTCGGGAGCCACACGAACGGCGAAACCGGGTTTCGACACCGCCGGTTGATCGATTTCGTCACGGTCGGGGGACCAGCACGGTGAATCTCGCCGACCGGGGGTCCCCGTTGGTGTATGTATGGGCTCATGGCCGCGCTGATCTGGCTGATCGTCGGGATACTGCTCGTCGTCGCCGAGGTTCTCTCCGGTGACTTCGTGCTGGTGATGCTCGGCGCCGCGGCGCTGGCAGCGGCGGGCGTGTCCGCACTGGGTGCCGCCGACCTGGTGAGCGTGTTCGTCTTCGCGGCGTCGTCGGTCGGCCTGATCATCGGAGCCCGGCCGCTGCTCAAGAAGAGGCTGCAGCTCGGTTCCGGCATCCGGATGCACCACGAGGCGCTGCTCGGGAGCAAAGCCGTCGCGGTGTCACGCGTGGACGAGCACGGCGGGCAGGTCAAGATCGGCGGCGACACCTGGAGCGCGCGGACCCTGGACGGGTCCGTGGTCGAAGAAGGCGAAGCCGTCACCGTTGTCGAGATCTCGGGCGCGATGGCCGTGGTGATTGCCGCGGTATGAGCGTTCCCAGGAGGGTGTGAACCGAGTTGGACCCGATCACCGCTGTGGTCGTGGCCGTCATCGCCATTTTCGTGCTGACCATCGCCGTCAAGTCGGTGCTGGTCATCCCGCAGGCGCAGGCCGCTGTCATCGAACGCCTCGGCCGCTACCGCAACACAGCGGCACCCGGCCTGAACATCATCGTGCCGTTCATCGACAAGGTGCGTGCCCGCATCGACCTGCGCGAGCAGGTCGTGTCGTTCCCGCCGCAGCCGGTGATCACCCAGGACAACCTCACGGTGTCCATCGACACGGTCGTCTACTTCCAGGTCACCGAACCGCGCTCCGCGGTGTACGAGATCTCGAACTACATCATCGGTGTCGAGCAGCTCACCATCACGACGCTGCGCAACCTCGTCGGTGGCATGAGCCTGGAGGAGACCCTCACCTCCCGCGACCACATCAACGGCCAGCTGCGCGGCGTCCTCGACGAGGCCACCGGCCGCTGGGGCCTGCGCGTGGCCCGCGTCGAGCTCAAGTCGATCGACCCGCCGCCCTCCATCCAGGACTCGATGGAGAAGCAGATGCGCGCGGACCGCGAGAAGCGCGCCATGATCCTCACCGCCGAAGGTCAGCGGGAGTCGTCCATCAAGACGGCCGAGGGCCAGAAGCAGTCGCAGATCCTCGCCGCCGAGGGTGGCAAGCAGGCCGCGATCCTGTCCGCGGAAGGTGAGCGGCAGTCGCAGATCCTGCGCGCGCAGGGTGAACGTGCCGCCCGCTACCTGCAGGCGCAGGGTCAGGCCAAGGCCATCGAGAAGGTCTTCGCCGCGATCAAGGCGGGCAAGCCCACCCCGGAGGTGCTGGCCTACCAGTACCTGCAGACCCTGCCGCAGATGGCGCAGGGCGACGCGAACAAGGTGTGGATGATCCCGTCCGACTACGGCAAGGCGCTCGAGGGCTTCGCCCGCATGCTCGGCGCCCCCGGCGACGACGGCGTGTTCCGCTACGAGCCCCCGGCCACCGAGGCGGGCGAGCTGTCGAAGCCGGAGGACGAGGACGAGTCGGTCGCCGCGTGGTTCGACCTCAAGTCCGACCCGAAGGTCGCCGAGGCGGTCGCCGCCGCCGAGGCCGTGGCACGCCAGGAGGTCCCCGGACCGCTGAGCTCGCCGCGCTCGGTGTCCGCCGCGCCGGTGCTGCCCGAGCTCGAGGCAGACCAGCCGCGGTCACTGCACCAGCCCGACGACCAGGCCTGAGCAACACCGCCTGAGCAACATCACTGAGCGGCCCGTCCCGGACTCCGGGGTGGGCCGCTCAGTCGTCTGACCAGGGTAAACAGAAAGTTCGAAGAAATTCCGGGTCGTGTGTCGATCGAACCGCGTGCCCGTTCGACCTTGGCGTGAAAGGGTCCACAACGGACCCGACGATCCCACTGGGGAGTGAGCACACATGAAGTTCATGCTGATCTGGCGCGTGACCTCCGACGAGGCCTGGGGCAACCTCGGCGAGATCGACTTCGACCAGATGCTGGAGACCGTGGGCAAGTTCAACGAGGAGCTGATCGAGGCCGGTGTGCTGATCGCCGCCGAGGGCCTCGCCCCCGCCGAGGAAGGCGTGGTCGTCGACTTCTCCTCCGAACCGCCCGTCGTCACCGACGGCCCGTACGGCGAGACCAAGGAGCTGTTCAACGGCTTCTACCTGATCAACGTCCCCACCATCCAGGACGCCGTCGAGTGGGCCAAGCGCACCCCGATGACCGCCGCCGGCTTCAAGACCGAGATCCGCCGCGTCCCCACGATCGACGAGTTCCCCCAGGACAACGAGTGGATCAAGAAGGAACGGGCCTGGCGCGAGTCCACCGGTCAACTCTGATTTCGCAGGCTCTGATCTCATAGGAACCATGAGCGACCCCACCGGACGCAAGGCCGTCGCCGCGGTGTGGCGCATCGACTCCGCGAGGATCATCGGTGCGCTCACCCGCTACACCGGCGATTTCGCGCTGGCCGAGGACCTCGCCCAGGAAGCCCTGGCCGAGGCACTGGTGACCTGGCCGCGCGAGGGCGTGCCGAACAACCCGGCCGGGTGGTTGCTCACGGTCGGCCGGCGCCGCGCGATCGACGCGTTCCGCCGCCGCAGCACCCGTGACGAGAAGTACGCCGCCCTCGCCCACAACCTGAGCGAGGGCGGCGCTCTCACCGGTGCCACCGACCCCGGTCCCGCGCCCGACGACGTGCTGTGGGACCCGGACCAGATCGACGACGACACCCTCGCGCTGATCTTCACCTCGTGTCACCCGGTGCTGTCGCGGGAAGCGGCGGTCGCGTTGACGTTGCGCGTGATCGGTGGTCTGACCAGCGACGAGATCGCGCGGGTGTTCCTGGTGCCGACCGCGACCGTGCAGGCCCGCATCACCAGGGCCAAGAAGACCCTCGGCGCGGCGAACGTGCCGTTCGAGGTCCCTCCGGTCGCCGAACGCCCGGCGCGCCTGGCCCAGGTGCTGAGCTGCATCTACCTGATCTTCACCGAGGGCTCGTCCGCCAGTTCCGGTGACGAGGTGATACGCCTCGACCTCGCCGGGGAGGCCCAGCGGCTCGCCAGGATCCTGTCGCGGCTGATGCCCGACGAGCACGAGGCCCACAGCCTGCTCGCCCTGCTGGAGCTGACCGCCGCCCGCTTTCCCGCCCGCCGCGGCCCTGACGGCGAGACGGTCCTGCTCGAAGACCAGGACCGGCGCCGCTGGGACCGCTCGGCCATCGCCCGTGGTCGTGCGGCGCTGGCCAAAGCCTCCGACATCGGCCGCGGTTACGGCTACTACGGGCTGCAGGCCGCCATCGCCGAGTGCCACGCGCTCGCCCCGTCGGTCGAGGAGACGAACTGGGACCGCATCGTCGTGCTCTACGACGCCCTCGGCCGTCTCGCCCCGTCCCCGGTCGTCGACCTCAACCGCGCGGTCGCCGTCTCCATGGCCCAGGGCCCCGCCGCCGCACTGCCGATCGTCGACTCACTGGCGTCCGGGGAGGCGTTCAAGGACTCGCACCAACTACCCGGAGTACGGGGCGAGCTGCTGCGCCGGCTCGGCCGGGTCGACGAGGCACGCACCGAACTTGAACAGGCGATTCGTTTGTGCGGCAACGAACGCGAACGCGCGGTACTCACCCGGAAGCTCGCCGAACTGCAGGTATCTGACCACGAGGGGTGAACCTTAAATCCGTTAGGGCGACATCTGTAGCACTCGACCGGGCGACGCGGGAATGATGTTGTGATGGACTCGCTGCCCGCCACCGTGGCCTCCGCGCTCGTCGAGGCTGACAGCGAGACGGACTGGCCCGCCCGCTGGCAGGCGCTGACCGCCGTGTCGATCGAGCTGCAGTCACTGCTGGTGACCGATCCGGGGCCGGAGCTGGTGGCGTTGATCGAGCAGATCGTCACCCAGCTCGCCGACGGAGTGGCCGGCAGCCGAAGACACCGGGTCGAGCTCGCCGAACTGGCCCACCGCGTCCTGTCGATCCACGCCCGCGCGTGCGTCGAGACCCGCCCCGACCCGATCCGGCTCGCCGACTGGCTGCTGGATCTGCAGCTGGACCACCCCGACGCCCCCGACGTCACCCTCTCCGCCTACGCCGACGCGCTCGACGACGACGGCCTCGCGCACTACCGCGACCGCGCCGTCGAGTTGTTCGCGCCGCTGCCGGTGATCGGGTTCGGCGAGACCGGCCGCTACGACCGCGCCCGCTGGGCACTGCTGCGCGTCATGGAGGAGCTCGCCGAGTACAGCGAGGACGTCGACCTGCAGCTGCTGGTGCTGTCCAAGGACCTCTCCTCTGGCTGGCACTACCTGCAGGTCGCGACCGTGCTGCGCGACAACGGCCGCTCGGGCGAGGCGCTGGAGTGGGTCGAACGCGGCCTGCGCGCCGTCGGTGGCCGTGGCGCGGCACTGCGGTTGATCGACCTGGCCGTGGAGGAACACCTGCGGCAGGGGAGTCCGCAGCGGGCGGTGGAGGTGTGCCGGGAGGCGTTCTTCGCGCGGCCGAACCTCGACATCTACCTCAAGATCCGCGCGCTGGTCGTGCACACCGACGAGTGGCCGCCGCTGCGGGCCGAGCTGGTGAACCACCTCGTGCAGGACGGCAGCCGGCTCGCGATCGAGGTCTACCGGCGGATCGTCGAGGTCGAACTGGCCCGGCGCGGCATCGAGGAGCAGGAACTCGTCGTCGAATGGCTGCAACAGCTACGCGGCCTGCAGCCCGACGCGTTCGCGGACTACCTGGAGCACATCAAGTCGCGGCACGTCGCGGACCGTCAACTGCTCGACGAGTTGTCCAAGCGCGGACTCTGACCATTCCCGTTTCGGATAGTCCGTCATCGTAATATCCTACTTCGCATGACCGAGGCCGGAGGGTGTCCGGTCCGCCCACGGCCGAGCGCGCTCCAGCTGGGCGGACACCGACAGCAGCGTGCACTCGTCGTGCTGACGGCCGACGAGCTGCACCGCGAGCGGCAGACCGGACGACGTGCGACCGGCGGGAACCGAGGCGGCGGGGTTGCCGACGATGTTCCACAGCGGCAGGAACGTCGTGTAGTGCGAGGCCGCGAGCAGCGCCGTGACCACGTTGCGGCCGCCCCACTCGCCCACGCGGATCGGCGGGCGGGTCAGCGCCGGGGTGAGCAGCACGTCGACCGAGGTGAACACCCGGTTCGCGTACGCGGTGAGCGTGGCGTCGTCCTTCGTCGCCCACCGCACCGCGCCGCGCGGGATGCGGCGGCCCAGTTCACCGATCGCGCGGGTGCGGGGCTCGACCAGGTCCGGGAACTCCATGCCGTTGCGCGCGAGGTAGGCGTTGTAGAGGTAGCGCAACGCGAACTGCGTGGAGGCGATGACGTCCTTCATCGGCGGGTCGAGCCGCACGACGTCGTGGCCGAGGTCGGTGAGCAACGCGGCGGTGTCCTGCACGGCGTCGCGGACCTCGTCGGCGATCGGGATGCCCGGCCCCCACGGCCGCAGCGACACCCCGATCCGCAGCCGGCCGGGATCGGTCCGCGCCGCCTGGCTGAAGCTCATCCGCGGTGGGTGCGCGACGTGGGCGTCACCGGGCACCGGGCCGTGGATCTGGTCGGCGACCAACGCCCAGTCCAGCACCGTGCGGGTGATCGGCCCCGCCACCACCAGACCGCCCCACACCTCGCGTTCGGGCGCGAGCGAGATCCGGCCGCGCTGGGGCTTGAGCCCGAACAGGCCCGTCATCGCGGACGGGATGCGGATCGAGCCCGCGCCGTCGGTGCCGATCGCCGCCGCCGCGAGCCCGGCGGCGACCACAGCGGCCGAGCCACCGCTGGAACCGCCGGGGGAGTGCGTCAGCGACCACGGGTTGCGCGTCGGGCCCGCCCAGCTGCTCTCGGTGTAGGGCCACAGCCCGAGTTCCGGCATCCGGGTCCTGCCGATGATCACCGCACCGGCCTCGCGCAGGCGCCGCACGATCGCGGAGTCGGCGGGTTCGGGGGTGCGGGCGGCGTTCGTGCCCTTCGTCGTGGGCAGGCCCTCGATCGCGATGTCCTCCTTGACCGCGATCGGCACACCCAGCAGCGGCAGGTCCTCACCACGCTCCCCGCGTGCGTCCGCCTCCTCCGCCTCCGCCAGGGCCTTGTCGGCGAAGACCAGCCGGAACGCGTTGAGCTGCGGATCGACGCGCTCGATGCGGCCGAGGTGCTCGGCGACCAGATCGCGCGCGGTCACCTCGCCGGACCGCACGGCCTGGGCCTGCCTGGCCACCCCGGCGAAACACAGCTCCGTCAGCTCCATGAACCGACCCTAAGCGCCGACAGGTGATCTACGGAATGGGAGTACCGCGCATGAGAGTCCTCGCGACAGTCGCCGCCACCCTCGTCGCCCTGAGCACGCTGGTGGCCCCGGCCCACGCCGTCAGCGTGTCCCGCCAGGAGGTGATCAACCGCGCGAAGTCGTGGCTGACCGCGAACGCCGGCGGGCCCGTCCCGTACAACCAGGCGGCCTACTGGGGTGCCGAGCGCTACCGGCAGGACTGCTCCGGCTACGTCTCGATGGCCGCCAAGCTCGGCGCGCCCGGCCAGCGGACCGTCGAGCTCGCGCAGTCCCCGTTCTCGACCGGGATCGCGATGAGCGAGCTGCGATGGGCCGACATCGTCGTCGACCCCGTGGGCGACGGCGACACCCGGCACGTCGTCATCTTCGACAAGTGGGCAGACCCCTACAAGACCGCCTACTACGCCTACGAGCAGCGCAGCACCTACGGCACCACCTACCGCGTCCTGCGGTACGGCCTGGGCGGCGACCAGTACGTGGCACGACGGCTGACCAACGTCACCGGGTGACAGTCGGTGGGCCCGTCGTTGCCCGCGGCGTTGAACTCCACCACTGTCCGATGCAATGACCCAGGTCACATCATCGAGTCATGTCCCTTCTCTCGCGCTGGCTCACAGCGACTTCCTCTGTTCTGACCGTGGCGGCGGTGACGCTGGGCAGGCGTCGTCTGACGGTGCACCACGACGTGGAGGTCGCCGCGCCTCGCGCCGAGAAGCACACAGCGCGGGAGCACGCACCGCTGGAGGACATCCGCCGCCGTCTCATGGCGGTGGAGGCCGACGCGCGGCTGGGCGGGTTGCGGGACTGGGTCGAGTACGGCGGGCGGTCGACGCGCAACCGGCAGCCGGCGCTGGACGTGCTGTGCGAGGCGTTGCGGGCGCTGCCGTGGCCGGGTACCGAGGTGGATCAGCGGTGGCGGATGGTGCTGCAGGCGTCGCTGGCCGCGCACCTGCGTCCCGGGCCGGGGTTCTGGCTGGGCAGTGACCTCGATCTGCGCGACACCACGCTGGTCGACTTCGACCTGTCGGAGTGCCGGCTGCGTGACGCCCGTTTCTCCGGGACGCGGTTTCTGGGGGACACGCGGTTCGACCAGACGACGTTCCTCGGGGAGTTCGACGCCGCCGGGGCGTTCTTCGGGCGGCACGTGCTGTTCACGCAGTCGGTGTTCGCCCGCGGCCTGGGCCTGCGCGGCACGGCGGTGTGCGGCAACGGCGAGTTCTCCAGCATCCAGGTCGCCGGCGCGGTGAGCTTGCGCGGCAGCCGGTTCTCCGGCCGCGCGGACTTCACCTGCGCCCGGTTCGGGTCGGATCTGGACTGCTCGGGGGTGCGTTTCGGTGGCCGGGCGGTGTTCCGCCGCGCCTGGTTCGCCGGGGCCTCGGTGTTCGCGGGTGCGTGGTTCCGGGGCCGGGAGGACTTCGTGGACGCCGTGTTCGGGGGCGAGTCGTCGTTCGAGAACACCCGGTTCGGGCACCGCGTTCACGCCGACTGATCTCACGCCGACTGATCTCACGCCGACTGATCTCACGCCGACTGATCTCACGCCGACTGATCTCACGCCGACTGGCGTTGCCTGTGGTTCGCCACGGCGACCCGGTTCGCGCACTTCGTGGAGCAGAACCGGCGGCGTCCGTTGCGGCTGGTGTCGACGAAGACCGTGTCGCAGCCCTCGCGGCCGCACTTCCCGATGCGGTGCGGGTCCTCGCAGAACAGCGCCGCCATGCCCGCCGCCGTGTACGCCTTCACGCGCACGTCGGTCGGTGCGTCCTCACGGGCGTAGTGCAGGTGCGGCGCGCGTCCGTCGTGGGTGGAGATGTAGTGCGTGGTCGACGACGCGGCCAGCAGCTCGTTGAGCAGCTCCACGGTGGGGTCCTCGAAGACCTGCCGCAGCCGTTCGATCCAGTCTCGTACGTCACGTTCCTGCCGGGTGTCGAGCGAGCCCAGTGGCTTGTAGTCGGAGGCTTTCAGCACGTCGAGCAGGTGTGCGCCGGTGTCGGCGTTGACCAGGGTCGCGGCGAGCTCGGCTGCCGCCCCGCCGTAAGGGTTGAAATGCACTAGACCATGACAGCACGCTGGTGGGCATGATCGCCACCTGCCCCGCGTGCTCCTGGTCCTGCACCGCCGCCGTCTCGTCGCACGGCTCGGTGTCCTATGTCAGATGCGTCTGCGGCCTGTTCCTGGTCGTGGAACGCGGAGTGGTCACCGCGACCGCCGGGACCAGCACGTTCGCCCCGATTCACCACGGCTGTGGTGATCTTGCTAGTGTCCCGGACCGTGAGCCGTCGTGATCTTCTGTGCGACACCGCGATCCAGATCCTCGCGGTGGACGGCGGCCGGGGCCTGACCCACCGCGCGATCGACCGCGAGGCCGGCGTCCCCATCGGCACGACCAAGAACTACTTCCCGACGCGCGAGGCGATCCTCGAGGCCTCCGCGGCGCGCATGACGTCGTTGCACCGCGCGGCCGTCGACCGCCTGCGCGAGACCACCCCTGCCGACATCAGCGCCTCCGACGTGGCCGAGCTCTACCCGGCCCTGCTGCGCCGCGCGGTCGCCGACGACCCGACGCAGATGCTCGCGATGGTCGAGCTGTACCTGGAGGCCGTGCGCCGTCCGGGCGTGCGGGCGGCGTTGTCCGGGATGGTGCTGGCCAACGCCGAGGCGGCCGCGGCGTTGCAGCAGGCGGCGGGCCTGTCGTCCACGGTGCGCGACACCGGGTTGCTCGACGCGTACTTCCTGGGTGTGGCGATCTCGTTGCTGGCGCTGCCGACGGAGACGCTCGAGACCGTCGGCCTGGACGACCCGTACGCGCTGGGGATCGGCGTGTTCTCCGCGACCGCGCCTAACGCCGGCCGGTCACCAGGACGGAGATCAGCAGAATCAGGCTGATCACGGCCGGCACGACGCACGCGACGGCGAGCATCGCGAGCCCGAACTGGTCGCCGCCGTCCGGTGTGCCCGGAACGGTGAAGAACGCCCAGGTCGCGACCGCGCCGCCCACAAGCGTGACGGAACCCAGGATCGCCACCGCGCGTGCCTTGTACGCCTTGCGCACCGGCTCCCTGGCTGCGTCGAGGCAGTGGGTCCCGAGTGCGCCGACGATCTCCCGGCTGTTCTCGGTGAGGCCGTTGAAGTGCAGCAGGTTGCCGTCGGCGAAGCGGATCGTGCAGTCGAGGTCGGAGCCGGTGTAGGAGTGGTCGCCGCGTTCGGCGACGTCGATGGCCCGCACCTGGTCCCACGTCCAGCTGCGCCTGGTGCCGCCCAGGACGTGCGCGATGCCGTCGTCGTAGAGCTCGATCAGCTCGGGCGTGCGGGCCTTGCGCAGCAGGACCACCGACGCCGGGGCGGCGAGCAGGAACGGGAAGGCGGCGAAGATCAGCGCGTATTGGGCGCCGCCGAGGTCGATCACGAACATCAGGACCAGCAGCAGTGCGCTGACCAGGGCCACGACGAGCAACACGCGGCCCAGGACGCGTCTTCGGTCGGTGGCGACGGGATGAGTGCTGCGCAGGGGACCCATTCGATCAATCTACCCAGCGGGTCCGACACTCCCGCGCCGTTTTCGGTCAGGTCCCGCCGGTGACCCGCAGGATCGCGCCGGTCGCGTAGGAGGCCTCGTCCGACAGCAGCCACGCGATGGCGTTCGCGATCTCCTCGGCCTCGCCCGCCCGGCCCATCGGCACGCGCCCGGCGGCCTTGTCGGGACGGTCCGGCTGGCCGGAGAGCTGGTGGATGTCGGTGCGGATCGTGCCGGGCTGCACGCAGTTGACCCGGATGCCGCGCGGCGCGAGTTCCTTGGCCAGGCCGATCGTCATCGCGTCGACCGCGGCTTTGGTGGCGGCGTAGTGGACGTACTCGCCGGGACTGCCCAGGGTCGCCGCGCCCGACGACACGTTCACGATCGAGCCGCCGGTCATCCGGCGTGACGCCTCGCGGGCGACGAGGAAGGCGCCGATCACGTTCACGTCGACCACACGCCGCAGGTCCTCGGTGCGCAGCTCGGCGAGCGGGCCGGACGGCGAGGTGATGCCGGCGTTGTTGACCACGCCGGTGATGCCGCCGCCCGCGGCGTCGAACAGGCGGGCCACGTCGTCCTCGTCGGAGGTGTCGGCCCGCACGGCCAGCACCCCGAGCTCCTTCTCCAGCAGGCGGGCCTCGTCGGCGGCCTGGCGGTAGCTGATCACGACCCGGCGCCCGTCCCGCACGAGCCTGCGTGCGGTCGCGGCACCGATACCCCGGCTTCCCCCGGTGATCACCGTTGTCATGACGCCCACACTACCCATATATTCGGTGCCGAGTATTTGGGAGCGGATATGTCGTTCAAGCGCACGAACCCCCTGGCCCTCGCGGTGCTGGCGTTGCTGTCGGAACGGGCGATGCACCCCTACGAGATGGCGCAGACCATGCGGGAGCGGCATCAGGAGGAGGTGATCAAGCTCAACTACGGGTCGCTCTACACCGTCGTGGAGTCGCTGCGGAAGCACGAGCTGATCACCGCGAGTGCCACGCAGAAGGCGGGCAACCGGCCTGAGCGGACCGTCTACGCGGTCACCGACGCGGGCACGGAGGAGCTGCACGACTGGCTGCGCGAGCTGATCGCGGTGCCGGCCAAGGAGTACCCGCGGTTCGAGGCGGGGATCTCGCTGGTCGGGCTGCTGCCCCCGGGCGAGGCGCTGACCGTGGTCGAGCGTCGTGAGCGGGCCGTGGGGGAGCAGATCGTCGCGCTGGCGGCGTTGATCGAGCAGCTCTCGACGATGGGGTTGCCGCAGCTGGCGTGGATCGAGCTCGACTACCGGATGGCGATGCTGCGCGCCGAACGCTCGTGGCTCACCTGGTTCGCCGCCGCCACCCGCAAAGGCACGGTCGGCGGGTACGACTACTGGGAGGGAAAGCACCGATGAGACTGCTGTTCGAAGTGCAGGGTGTGGTGCACGCGCCGTTGGAGGACGTGCGCGAGCGGATGTTCCACGACGCGGGCGAGTCCGGGTCGCATCGGCTCGTCGACCGCGACCGGGGCGTCATCGCCTACTGGGGCGACTGGTGGTATCGCGGCGAGGACACGCTGCACGCCCATCCGGAAGGCGCGCTGGTCGTGCATCGCGTCTACAACATCGCCAAGCAGGGCAACTGGGCTCCCTGCCTGGCGAACAAGCTGTTCATCGGCTACCGCGCCCGGCTGGAGGCCTCGATGCGGCAGCGGGTCGCGCAGCTCGAAGGCTAGAGCTGGCCGAAGCGCACGACGGCGACGAACACCGCCAGCGCGCACAGCACGACGTTGATCGGCACGGTGCCGCCCTCGCCGCGCCGTATGTGTGTGATCGCGGCGCCCACCTGCACCAGCGCGAGTCCCAGTGCCGCGATCGGGGTGAGGATCGGCGCGACACCGGTCAGCCATGGCAGCACCAGGCCGAGCGCGCCCGCGACCTCCACCGCGCCGATGGCCTTGACCTGGCCCTCGGCGAAGTCCGACACCCACGACATCCGCGGCTCGGCCAGCAGGGCCTGTTTCGACTTGACCAGCTTGGTGAAGCCCGCCATCAGGTACAGGGCCGCCAGCACGCCGGACACGATCCACGCGGCGAGGTTCATGAACGAAACCTAGCCGGTGGCCCAGTGCGGGAACCACTGATGTTCAAACTCACAGAGACGAGGTAAGGGTGTCCTTATTCCTCACCCGATCGGCCGTATAGAGTGTGCAGATGAGGTGCTCGGTGCTCTCCGATTTCGCGGGCGAACCGCTGGCCGGCACGGCCGCGACCGCGACGGCGTGGCTGTGCCTGGAGCAGCCGGGCCCGTGGGGCCGCGACGCGATCGTGGAGAGCCACCTCGACCCCGAACTCGGCGCCGAACTGCAACGCCGCGCGGCCGGCACCGGTGTGCGCATCCTGCTGATCCGCCGCCCCGGCAAGCACGCCGACGACCACCTGCCCGCGACCCGGCGCCTGTACCTGGCCTCGGCAAAGCCCGGCGCCTCCTGGCTGGAACAAGCCGACCTCGCCGCCCCCGAGGAGGCGCTCGAACTCGACTTCGAGGCGCTCGGCGCGGGCCGCTCGACCGCGTTCGGCACTCCGGTCCACGAGCCGCTGCTGCTGGTCTGCACCAACAGCAAACGTGACGTCTGCTGCGCCCTGTACGGCCGCCCGATCGCCACCGCGCTGAACCTGTGGGAGTGCACCCACACCGGCGGCCACCGCTTCGCCCCCACCGGCGTTCTGCTGCCCACCGGTCACCTGTACGGACGACTGGACCACCAGTTGGCCCAGCGTGTCGTCACCGAGGGCATCGTCGCCGACCGCTGCCGCGGCCGTTCCTGCTTCACCCCGCGGGGTCAGGTGGCCGAGGTGGCCGTCCGCCACCAGATCGGCGAGACCCGCGACGTCCTCACCGTCGTGGCCGAAACCCCCGGTTCCGCCACCGTCCGCCACACCGACGGCCGCGAGTGGCGCGTCGCCCTGACCGAACAACCCGTGCCCCCGCGCCCGGCCAGCTGCGGCAAGTCCCCGGACATCGCGATCGCCCTGGTCGCCACCGCCATCGACGAACTGGCGAAGGTCTGCCGATAACCTCGGTCCAGTGCCCAGGCTGATCCACCTCAACGGCCCCACCGGCGTCGGCAAGTCCACCATCGCCGCCCGCTACGCCGCCGACCACCCGAAAACCCTCAACCTCGACGCCGACGAGATCGTCCGGCTCGTCGGCGGCTGGCAGGACGACTTCTTCGGCACCGTCGACCTGGTCCGCCCGCTCGCGCTCACGATGGCGGCCACCCACCTGTCCTCGGGCAACGACGTGGTGATGCCGCAACTGATCGCCCGCCGCGGCGAGCGTGACCGGTTCGCCGACGTGGCGCGCTCGGCGGGCGCGGACTACCTGGAGTTCGTGCTCCTCGCGCCCGCGGAGGTGGCGGTGGCGCGGTTCCGGCGGCGTGATCACCACATCGACGGCGCGGTGGAGGCGTTGGGCGGGGCCGGGATGATCCACCGGATCTGCGACCAGTTCGCCGGGTACGTCACGCCGGAGTCGGTGGTGATCGAGACCGGTGAGGCCGACGCCGACCAGACCTACAAGGCACTGGTGGCCGCGCTGGGCGGGTGACGCGGACCGGGCCTGGTCCATCCCGGCGAAACCCCGCGCGAACCTACGGCCTTTCGCCTCTGCGGCCCCCGGCACCGCTGCCCCTAAGCTTCTCCGTCATGTCCGCGCCCACACTGAGCCAGTTCGTGCTCGCCAACACGGCTCTCACGCCGGTGCCGCTGGTGCCCGAGGTCGTCCTGCACAGCGCGGCAGAGGCGATGGACCTGTGGGAACTGACCGACCACGACCAGCCGCCGTTCTGGGCGTTCCCGTGGGCCGGCGGTCAGGCGCTGGCGCGGCACCTGCTCGACCATCCCGGGCTGGTGCGGGACAAGAAGGTGTTCGACCTGGCGTCCGGCAGTGGACTGGTGGCGATCGCCGCGGCGCTGGCCGGCGCCGACTGGGTGACGGCCAACGACATCGACCCGCTGTCGCTGGCCGCGGTGGAGCTCAACGCCGCCGCGAACGACGTCACGGTCATGCCGTTGCCCGGTGACCAGCTCGACAGCGACGCCCACGGGGCGGATGTCGTGCTGGCGGGCGACGTCTTCTACGACGCGGAGATCACCTCGTTGATGCTGCCGTTCCTCACCAGGGCCGCGGCGCGGGGTGCGCTGGTGCTGCTCGGCGATCCGGACCGCGCGCATCTGCCACGCGACCGGTTCCGGGCGCAGGGCCGCTACGACGTGCCGGTGCCGCTGACCCTGGAGAGCACGGAGACCCGCGCCGCGACCGTGTGGGCGATCTAGTTCGTGACCAGGCAGAACGGGTGACCGGCTGGGTCCGCGTAGACCCGGAAGCCGATCGGTTTGTCCGAGCCGTCGAGCAGGGTCGCGCCCAGGGCCAGCACCTGAGGTTCGGCCACGTCGAGATCGGTGACCATGACGTCGAGGTGGACCTGCTGAGGGTGCTCCTGGCCGGGCCACTGTGGTGGCGTGTAGTCGTCGACGCGCTGGAACGACACCCGGCCGCGTGAGGTCTCCAGGGTCGTCCACTCGCTGTCGGAGTCGACGATCTCGCCGCCGACGACCTGCCGGTAGAACTCGGCGAGCGCGTCGGGGTCCGGGCAGTCGATCACCACGTCGTAGAGCTCACCGATCGCCACACATGCCCCTTACTGTCCGATCGAGATTGCTTCGAGCTTGGCCCGCAGGTACTCGCCGCCGCCGACCTCCTGGTAGCGGCCGTCGAGCGACACGATCCGCGCGTCGGTGTCAGTGTTGTAGAAGAAGATCAGCGACACCAGGTCCTCGTCGGGGGCGCTGGCGTCCGGGGGCAGCACGCGGTGCGGCGTGGAGCGCCAGCGGTCGGACACCCAGCGGGCCATGAGGTCGCCGATGTTGACGGTGAAGGCCGCCGGGTCGAACGGCGCGTTCTCCCACGTGCCGTCGAGGGTGCGGACCTGCAGGCCGCCGACGCCGTGCTGGCGGTCCAGGATCGTCACGGTGCCGAAGTCGGTGTGCTCGCCGATGCGGAACTGGCCCGGCTGCGCGGGTCCGACCTGCCGCAGCGGCGGGTAGTGGTTGACGTTGAGCGTGTACGACGGCCGGCGCGTGCAGCGGGTGAAGAGGTCCTCGGGTGAGCCGAGCGCGACGGCGAAGATCGTCAGCAGCTCGTCGCACAGCGCCCGCATGCGGCGCACGTACTCCGTCACGGCGGGTTGGAGCGCGGGTACCTCGGCGGGGAAGACGTTGGGGCGGAAGAAGAACGCGTCGCCTTCCGGGTCGTCGGAGCCGAACGCCAGCGTCTCCTTCAGGTCCGCGGGCGCCAGGCCGCCAGAGGCCCGGCCGGTGGCCTGTTCGTCGGGTGGCAGCCAGCCCCGCCCACCGGTCCGCACCGCGTACACCGACTTGCCGGCGGCGGGCAGCGCGAAGAACGAGCGGGTCAGCTCACGCACGTGGGAGCGCAGCGCGTCCGGGACGCCGTGCCCGGTGATCAGCAGGAACCCCGACTCCCGCAGCGCCGCGTCGACCCGCGCCGCCACCTCGGCACGCCGCGTGCCGTCGAACCACCCGGACAAGTCCACCAGCGGAACACCCATGGCTGCACTCCTACCGCCACCGGCCCGGCCGCACCAGGTGAACTAGCCCAACCGTTCCACCACGAAAGCCGTCAGGAACCCGGCCGTGGTGCACAGCCCGGTGTAGAGACGGGCGCGTTCGTAGGCCTCGGGGATCATCGTGTCCGCGATCATCGCCAGGATCGCACCCGCCGCCACCGCGGTGATCACGGCGATGAGCTGCGGCGACGCGTCGTCGAGCAGCAGGTTGCCCAGCGCTGCGGACAGCCCGCTGGCCACCGCGATCGCACCCCACACCCCGAACACGTACCCGGCTCCGCGGCCCGCCCGCTTCATGCCGGCGACGCTGGACAGTCCTTCCGGGACGTTCGAGATGACCACCGCCGCCAGCATCGCCACCCCGATGCCGCCGCCGTTCAGCAGGGAGACGCCGAGGACCACGGACTCGGGCACGCCGTCGAGCAGCGCGCCGACCGCGATCGCCGTGCCGCTGCCCGACTGGTCCTGTTCGGACGGCTGGTTGCTGCTGCGCTTGCGGTGCCGGCCACCGCGGCGCGCCAGCAGCACGTTCGCGAGCACGTAGATGACGGCGCCGCCGAGGAACCCGGCTGAGGTGGCGAGCAGCCCGCCGTTCTTCTCCGCCTCGTCCATCAGCTCGAACGCCGCCGCGGCGGTCAGCACACCCGCGCCGAACGCCATCACGACGGCGACGACGTCACGGGGCACGCGCAGGAACCAGGCGACGAGCGCGCCCAGCACGAGCGCACCGCCGCCTGCCAATCCCCACAGCCCTGCCTCAACCCACTGTGACATTTCCTGGGGCACGGCTTACATCTTGTCGAAGAACGCCTTCAGATCACCGGCGAGCAGCTCCGGCGCGTCGTGCCCGGAGTAGTGACCGCCGGTCGCGAACTCCGACCAGTGCACCAGGTTGTGGTGATCGCGCTCGGCGAAGCGGCGGATGGTCTGGAAGTCGTCGGCGAAGATCGCGACCCCCATCGGGAACGTCGTCGGCTCGCTCGGCGGGTCCTCGCGGTGCGCGTCCTCGTAGTACAGCCGCGCCGAGGAACCCGCGGTGGCGGTGAACCAGTAGATCGACACGTTGGCCAGCAGGAAGTCCTTGCTGACGGCCGGTTCGCCCATCAGCTGCATCGTCCAGGCGAGCTGGCCGACGGGGGAGTCCGCGAGCGCGAACGCGACGTTCTGCGGCCGCGCCTGCTGCAGCTTCGCGTAGCCGGACTTGGTCTCCCAGTAGTCCTGCAGCACCCCGAGCCGCCGGTAGTCGTCCTCGGTCAGCCCCTCCATCTCCGCCGGGTCGCCCGAGGGGAACGAGAAGATCTGCGTGACGTGCACCCCCACCAGGTGCTCCGGGTCCACCCGCCCGACCTCCGGCGCGATGATCGACCCGGCGTCGTTGCCGTGCACCCCGTACCGCTCGTAGCCCAGCCGCGCCATCAACTCGGCGAACGCCCGTGCGATGCGCCCGGAGTGCCAGCCGGTCTCGGTGGTGTGCCCGGAGAACCCGAAACCGGGGATGGACGGGATCACCAGGTGGAAGTCGCGCAGGTGCTCGATGACGTCCACGAACTCCATGATCGACCCGGGCCAGCCGTGGATCAGCAGCAACGGCAACGCGTCCGGGTTGGCGCTGCGGACGTGCAGGAAGTGCACGCCGGTGCCGTCGATCTCGGTGATGAACTGCGGGAAGGAGTTGAGCCTGCGCTCCACGACCCGCCAGTCGAACTCCTCGGCCCAGTACCGCGCCAGCTCCCGCACGTCCGCCACGTCGTCGCCGTAGCGCGCACCGGCTCCCGGCACCTGGTCGGTCCACCGCGTCCGCCCCAAACGGAGCCGCAGCTCGTCGACGTCGGCCTCGTCGATGGCGATGTGGAATTCCCTGATCTCCGTCATAACCCAAGGCTAGAACTACTTGCGGCCAGCCTCTGTCCTAAAGTCTGCGGTCATGTTGGAAACCTCGGCGCGCCTGCTGCGCCTGCTCGCCCTGCTGCAGTCCCGCCGCGACTGGCAAGGCAGCGAACTCGCCGACGAGCTCCAGATCAGCCCGCGCACGGTCCGCCGCGACGTCGACCGCCTGCGCGAACTCGGCTACCCGGTCAACGCCACCACCGGCAGCTTCGGCGGCTACCGCCTCGGCGCCGGCGCCGAACTACCCCCGCTGCTGCTCGACGACAACGAGGCCGTAGCCGTGGCGGCCGCCCTGCGCACCAACGCCGTCACCGGCCTCGAAGAAGTCTCCCTGCGCGCACTGCTCAAGCTCGAACAGGTCCTGCCGTCCCGCCTGCGCCACCGCGTCTCCGCCCTGCAACACGTCGAATCCGTCCCGCGAGACTCCGTGGCCCCCGCCCTGGACCCGGAGCTGCTCTCCACCCTGGCCGCCGCCTGCCGCGACAGCGACACCATCCGCTTCGACTACAACTCCCACGACGGCACCCCGTCCCGCCGCCGAGTCGAACCCCACCGCCTGGTCAACTGGGGCCGCCGCTGGTACCTCGTCGCCTGGGACTGCGACAAGGCCGACTGGCGCAGCTTCCGCGTGGACCGCATCGTCCCGCCCCGACCGCCGTTCGGCCCGCGCTTCACACCCCGCGACTTCGACGCCACCACCTACGTCGCCTCCAGCAGCAGCGCGGCCGCCTGGCGCGTCCAGGCCCGCATCCTCGTCCACGCCCCAGCCGACGCGGTGGCCGCTCGAATCAGCCCGGCGGTCGGCACCGTCGAGGCCGTGGACGACCTCTCGTGCGTGCTCGTGACCGGCGCCGACACCGTCGAAACCATGGCCGTGTGGATCGGCATGCTCGGCTACGACTTCGAAGTCACCTCGCCACCAGAACTCGTGGCACACGTTCGCACCCTTGCGGCCCGCTACGCCCGCGCCGTACAAGACTGAGCATGGCCATCACCGGACGGGACATCGAGCGTCTGCTCTACACCGAAACGCCCGACCCGATCCTGGTCGTGCACAACGGCTCGACCGAGATCGTCGCCGCGGTCGACTTGGGCGGCTACACCGGCGCCGTCGTGGTCTGCTCCCGGTCGGAGATCCAGCGGCAGGTGGGGGAGCGCGACCTCAGCGAGGACGATCTGGCTGCGATAGCTGCCAGTTTGGCAGAGGCCGTTCAAGACCCAACTCGGCAGCGGCCGCTGTGGCCCGCTTGAACAGATCCGGCCTGCGCTGAAACACCTCCCACAGGCCCACAGTGGTCAACAAGGACGTCAGATCCCGCACCTCGGGCACCAACTCGAACCGGAATCCCCGCTCATGCAGCCGCAACCAGGCGTCCAACTGCACCTCCCGGTCCGCTGCTCCGGGCACGCCGTAGGTCGCCTTGATGATCGCCACGTCGTCACCGCCGAGGCCCAGCCTGGCGTCGGCCTCCCTGAGAACGACCTCGCCTCGGGCGCCCGCCTCGGCGAGCCGTCGGATCGCCGGTGCGACCCGTTCAATGGGCGTCGCCATCAAGTTGATCAGCGCGGCGGTTACGTCCAAGCCATGTTGCGATACCAATGGCAACACCGCGTCTCGCAGCATCAGCGCGAAATCGTCCAGCGTCACGTCCGGTTCCGTCATGAGCAGCCATTCCGCACGCACGTCCTGCGTTCGCTTGCTCAGGCCCACCACGAAGTGACGATCCGGGTCCCACTCGACCCAGAAGCACCGCACCACACCCGTCCACTCGACGCCCGACAGCCGTGACTTCCAGAACAGCGCCTCCCGACGCCAGTCGTCCGCGCTCAGCCGCAGATCCGAGCCGTAGACCTTCTCCTTCAGCACCACCGCCAGCGCCATCAGGTTCACCGAGTACTTCGCGTCCCTGACCGAGTTCGTCAGCGCCACCGGCTCGTACTCACCCCGCGACAGGCGCCGCTCGTCCCGCGCCCCCAGCAGTCGCGCGACCAGGTCGAACAAGCCGTCTCTGCTGGACTTCCGCGCGAACTCCCGCAGAAAGTCCAGCAACGGAACGCTGCTGGACAGCGTCATGAACGACAGCACCGAGTACAGCTCGGTGTCGTCCACCGTGGACTTGCGCCGCGACCGTGCCGCGTCCTCGCGCTGAAGGATGAGCAGCCGTTCCCACACGAACCGCGCCACCAGGTACTCGCCGAACGTGGCGTGCAGGAACTCGTAGGTCCGCAGCTTGGTGTTGTCCTCACGTACCGCTTCGGTCTTCTGCACGAAGAAGAAGCGCCCCAGCACCGTCTCACCGGCGGACAGGGGAGTGCGCGTGCCCACCTGCCGGTCTGGTGAGCCGACGTCGAGCAGTTGTGCGAGATCGGACGTCACCTCGTGCTCGGCGACCCACTGCGCGCCCCGGTTGAACATCGCGAGCGCCACGACGGACAACCGTTCCAGCTCGAACTCCACGTCCGCCGCCAGATCGGCCTCTGACCGGTCAGCGTCGTCCTTGGTCACCTCACGCCGGGTGAACCGGTCGAGCAGCCGCTCGTACAACTGCCCTCGGCTCATGCCGAGATGATCGCGCTGGAACGAGCTGTCCACGGCGTCGTACAACGCCAGCATCAGCAACAACAGCGGCTGCGACGCCAGATCCGGGTACTCCAGCACGGTCTCGGCGGGCAACGGGACGTTGGCCGAGTTCCACACGTCCAGCCACGAACGCACCTGCTGCTCGGAGAACGGCAGCAGCCGCACGACATGCGTGTCCTCGGGCAGCTGCAGCCCAGCGCACACACTCAACCGGCTCGTCACCACGAAGACGGCCGGCCTGCCCATGTCCTTGAGCGTTTGCTGGAAGTCGGCGATCACGGTCAGGTACCGCGTCTGGCTCACCCCGGTCGCCTGCAGCAACTCGTCGAACCCGTCCAAGACGACCACGGGTAAGGCTCCGCCGGTGTTCCGGGAGAAGTCGGCCCAACTGACGGGTTCGTGCAGCAAGGTCCGCAGTCCGTGCTCGATCTGCCGCTTCAGGTCCGCGTCCGCGGGAGTGCTGCGCAGCTCCACCCGCACCACGGCGAAGTCCGACGCGGGCAACCGTGCCGCCAGCATCTCGGTCAGCACCGACTTGCCCGAGCCCGGATCACCCAGCACCAGCAGGGGAGCGGTCAACGCCATCGGTGACGTCAGATACCCAACCAGGTAGGCGTGCAGGTCGGCGCGGACGGCCACGTCGTCCCACCACGCGAGCAGGGACGGTGCGCCGGCGCGTTCGGTGCCGATCACCACCTGAAACCGCGGGTCGATGTAGGCGTCGGCCAAACTCGGGATCTGCACGCCCTCCGGTACCTCGGTCGACTTCACCAGCGGCCGTGCCAGCGCACCCCGGTAGGCGCCGGCCAGTTCCGCCAGCCGCACCTCGGGCGTCAGATCAGTGGTCGTCTCGCACAGCACCTCTTCCAGCCTTGCCAGCGCCTTGCGCGTCGACCCGGCGTCCTGGATCGCACACCAGAAGCGGATCTCCGGGTACTCGGCCGCGAGCTGACCGAGCAACTCCTCGTACCGCTGCACCGCCCGCACCGGTGCACGGCGCAGGGCGGCCTCCCTGACCCGGTCGCGTTCGGTCTCGTTCAGGCTGTCCCACGACGCCGAGTTCGTGACCGCGTCGAGCAGGCTGACGCCCAGACGGTCGTAGAGGGGCCGTAGGGCGGCGAGGTTCTCCTCGTACGGGCGGCCTACCGATGGCAGTGGCAGGTTCAGCCGCCACGGGTTGTACTGCGCGACGATCTCACGATCGCTCCTGGTTGCCTTCAACCTGATCTGTTGTTCCTCGAAGGCCTCGAAGAACGCAGTCATCACCAGCACGGCGTGGGCGGCGTGCAGCTGCTGCGTGCGGGTGTAACGGCTGACCTTGCGGCGCTTCTGCGACACCTTGGAGATCAGCTCGTTGCTGAGCTTGATGAAATCCGGCTTGGCGTCGAACAGATCCAGCACCTGCCACAGCCCCAACGAACCCGCGAGCAGCGCGCCGCCCAGCAGCTTGTCCATGGCGGCGACGATCGGGTGCTCGCGGCCGCCGAGGATCTTCACGGCCTCGTTGTAGCTGTAGGTCTTGCGCACCCGAAGTGTCTACCGCACGACCGGGCCGCTCAGCCGGAGAACAACACCAACAGGCCGATCGCGATCAGGACGACCGGCAGCGCGATGTGGCCCCACTTCGCCAGAACTCGCGCCACGACCTGCCGGGATGCCAGGAACCAGCCCGCCAGGCACCACACGCCCACCAGGACCAGGAACACCGCGACGTAGACCCACAGCGAGTCGGCGACGGTGAAGACCGGGACGTAGACACCGATGTTGTCGCCGCCGTTCGCGAGCGTCACGCCCGCCACGGCGAGGATGCCGGGGGCGGCCTCCGGTTCGTCATCGTCGTCGGAGCCGCGCCAGAGCGACCAGGCGGCTTTGAAGCCCAGCGCCAAGGGGATCAGGCCGAGCCACGGGCGGAACTGTGCGGGGAGCAGCGACGCCCCCAGCGCGCCGACGACGGCGACGGCGAGGATGCCGGCGAAGCCCAGGTACTGGCCCGCGACCACCTGCCACGCCGAACGAGCCCGTGCGAAGAACAGGGCCAGCAGCACCAGGTCGTCGACGTTCGTCACGGCGAACATGCCCGCTGCCTGGCCGATCACCCCAAGATCCACGGCGGCATTCTCCACGAGCGTGAAACGGATAGTCGATCCGGATGTGTGCTAGCGTCGGACAGGTAAGTGGATGAGCTATCCGGATGGAGAGTGTCATGGCACGCAGAGCAGTGATCACGGCGGGAACCGGAGGCATCGGACTGGAGACCGCCCTCGGGCTCACCAAAGCCGGATACGCGGTCACGGTGATCGGACGCAACGCCGAGCGCGGCGCCCGAGCCGTGGAGAGGATCAACACCGGGGGAGAAGAGCCCGCACAGTTCCTGCAAGCCGACCTCGCCTCCCTCGACGAGGTACGCACGCTGGCCGAGCAGATCGCGGCAGAAGGCGAGGTGGATGTGCTCGTCAACAACGTCGGCGCGATGTTCCCGGACCACACGGAACTCGGCGGGGTGGAAGCGTCATTCGTCGTCAACCACCTCTCGCCCTACCTGCTCACCGAACTGCTGCTGCCGCGACTGCACAGGGTCGTCAACGTGACATCAGGGTCCGTGATGGTGGCCAAAAAGGTCTTCGACGAGGTCGAACCGCCCGGCGGGTACTACGGCTTCCACTGGTACGGACGCGCCAAGCTCGCGAACCTCGCCTACACGCTCGACCTCGCCCAACGGACGAAGGCGAGTGGCGTCGCGGTGTTCGCGGCCGACCCCGGCGGCGCGGCCACCGACATGACCGACGGCACCATGCGCACGCCCAAAATCGTGTCACCAGGCCTGCGCCTGCTCTGGCCACTGGTGCGACGCACCTTCGAACGCGCCACCTCCGGACCCGCATCGGCCGCCGCGCGGCCCTCGATCATCGCCGCCACCGACCAGACACTGCCCACCGGCACCGTCATCGGACGCCGCGGAGCACCCGTCACACCGATCCGGGCCGCCACGGACCCACGCGTCACCGAGGCCGTGCGCAGGCTCAGCGAGAGGCACGCACCACTCGTCCAGGTTCCGGATGGGATATCCAATTAAGCTGGGCACATGACGCCGCTGCGGAAGGACGCCGCCCGCAACTGGGACCGCATCATCACCGTCGCCAGAGAACTCGTCGACGAAGGCACCCCGCTGCAGCTCAACGACGTCGCCCGCCGCGCAGGACTCGGCGTCGGCACGGTCTACCGGCACTTCCCGACCACCGAAGCGCTCCTCGAGACCGTCGCCACGCCCTGCCTGGAAGCACTCGCCGACCACGGCGCCAAAGCACTCCAGGACGACAACGTCTGGCGCGCCTTCTCCGACTTCCTCACCCGGCTCGTCGAAGCCCAGGTCAGCGACCCCTCACTCGCCAAAGTCGCCGCCACCACCGTCGACACCCTCCCGCGCACCACCGAACTCAAGCGGCAAGTCATGGCACAAGGCACCGAACTGCTCGCCCGCGCCCGCACCGCCGGAGCCGTACGACCCGACCTCGCCGACGGCGACCTCGTCCCACTCATGTGCGGCGTCGCCTACGCCACCTACGTCCACAGCGACACCCCAGCCGACCGGCTCCCCACCGCCCGCCGCTACCTCGACACCCTGCTACGAGGCCTCAGCGCCTGACCACGGCGGACCAGCCGCCACGAACGCCCGCAACTCCTCCACCTCCAGAGCGCCACCGTCGGTGAACATCCACGTCACCCCAGCGGCCTCGTACTCCCGCACCTCCTCCGGCAACACACCACCACCCCACAACGCCACATCACCATCCGCCGGACCACCCGACGCCACGAAGTCAGCCTTCAGCCGCGCGGCATCACCGGGGGAGAGGACCACCAGCCCCTCAGCCCCGAACGTCGCCGGAACCACGCCGGCCGCCTGCGCCGCCGCACGGAACGGCACCTCGCGCGGCCAGACCCCGCCGACCCAGATCGGCACGTCCACCGGCTCGAACCGCACCCCGGACACGTCGAACAGGTCACCGTGATGCTCGACGACCTCGCCCGACAACAACGCCTTCAACAGCTCGACACCCTCGGACATCGCCTCCGCACGCGACACCCGCTCACCGAAGGGCGAGAAGTCCTGCGGCACACCCGCACCCACCCCCAGCACCAACCGGCCACCCGACAACCGCTGCAACGTCGACGCCTCAAGAGCCAACTTCCACGGACGACGCCGCCCCAACGACGTCACCATCGGCCCCAACGCGATCGACGACGTCCGCGCCGCCACCGCACCTAACACCACCCAGACGTCAGCCACCACCGACTCACCCGGCTGCACGACGTGATCCCACAGGAAGAACCCGTCCCACCCCGCCGCCTCAGCCTCGACAGCGAGCGACACCAGCACCGACGGGTCACCGAGCGACGAACCGTAATTGGGCACATAGATCGCACAACGCATGCCCCAAGTGTGGCAAGCACCCCCGACAAGATCGTTCTAACGCGGCGGACCAGCGGAAATGTACGAACGCAGCTCCTCCAGCGACGCCTTCCACCCGTCCAGCAACAACCACGTCGCCCCCGCGTCCGCGTACTCCGACACCTCCGCCGCCGACGGCCGCGCCCCACCACCCCAAATCGCCAGATCCCCGTCCACCGGCCCACCCGCCGCGACGAAATCAGCCTTCATCCGCGCCGCCTGCTCAGCAGACGCCACCGCGAACCCACCCGAACCGTCCTGAATGATCGGAAACAACCCCGACGCCTGCGACGCCGCCAGGAACGGCACCTTCCGCGGCCAGATCCCCGACGTCCACACCGGCACCTCCACCGGCGCGAACCGCACCCCGGACACGTCGAAAACATCGCCGTGATGCTCAACAACCTCACCCGACAACAACTTCTGCACCAACTCCACACCCTCGGTCATCCGCACCGCCCGCGACCGAGCATCCGCAGCCTCACCGAACGACGTGAAATCCCGCGGCACACCCATCCCCACCCCGAGCACCAACCGCCCACCCGACAACCGCTGCAACGTCGACGCCTCCAACGCCAACTTCCACGGCCGCCGCCGGGGGACAGGCGTGATCATCGGCCCCAGCACGATCGACGACGTCCGCACCGCCACCGCACCCAACGTCACCCACGGATCCGCCACCAACGGCTGCGCGACCACGTGGTCCCACATGAAAAACCCGTCCCACCCAGCCGCCTCCGCCTCAACGGCCAGAGAACACAACACCGCCGGATCGCCATAGGTCTCGCCATAACAAGGCACGTAGATCGCAAAACGCATGCGGGGGAGTCTGCCTCACGGCCCAACACCCGTCGCGCCATCGATCTGCTCCCGCACGATGTCCGCATGCCCCGCGTGACGAGCCGTCTCCGTCAACACGTGCACCAACACGTTGAACAGCATCACGTCAGGACGCGGCCACCACGGCACATGACCAGGGGAGTCCACCGCAAGTGCATCGATCGTCGCGTCCGAATGCGCCCACACGCGCCGATAACGCGCCACGATCTCCTCACGCGTCTCACCCTCCGCCGCCCGCATGTCCAACCCGCGCGCCGCCATGTCATCCCACCGCGGCAACGGCTCCGGGAACGACCGGCCGAACACCTCGCCGAAGTAGCGCGACTCCGACAACGTCAGATGCTTCACCAAACCCAGCAGGTTCGTGCCACTGGCGGTGAGCGGACGGCGGATGTCGGCATCGACCAGACCGTCCAGCTTCCACAGCATCGCTTCCCGCAGCTCGCGCAGATCGCTGTGCAGGTACGCCTTGGCGAATTCGTCGATCATGGCGCCGAAGCCTGCCACGTCGGCCTGTATCGCCACGGTGACGGAAGTGGCGGAAGCCCGGCAAGTGCGTCACGCGTCCAGACGGACCCGCCGCGACACCGCGTCCCGGTGCGGGCTCGACGAACCACGGCACGCACTCCGCGGCCCGACACCAGTCAGACACGGCGCCAAGGAGCTTGAGCACCGCCAAGAAGCACGGCGGGAGAGTCCCTCCAGGACGCCCAGATCCGCGTTACTTGACATAATGTAGATTATCGGCGAAACGGCGACCTGCGAAGATCGTCATCAGAAGGGGCTGAAACGCCCGTGTTGGCGCGTCTGCAAGCGTCAGCCAACGGGCAGGCCGGCTGCGCTTGCAGACGCCACAACATCCGAACCTCGGCGATGTCGGAGCGCGGTCGACACCGACGTGTCGTCAGTGAGACGTACGTAGAGGCGCCTCATTACGCTCACGATCCCCGACAAGTGACGCCACCTGGTCCAGCGCCCGGCGAACTCGGGCGAAACGGACATTTCATGCATAATCGCCATTATCCAGCACGGAACGCGGAATTGTCGGTGGCGTGCGGTACAAGATCCATATGCACGTGCTCGCCGCCCAGGACGCCTTCTTCCTCGCTCGCCGGACTCGCAAGGACTCGCCGCACACAACGGCGGCCTACCAGCGCGATCTCTCCGGCGTGAACACGCTCCTGGCCGAGACACTCCTCTCCCCCGTCGAGGATCTCGTCGTCCAGGACCTGACCGGCGCCAACCTCCGCAACGCTTTCGGGTTGTTCGCGGACACCCACGCCAAGAGCTCTGTGCTGCGGGCCTGGTCGACGTGGAACCAGTTCCTGACGTTCTGCGTGGCCGAGGACCTCATCGCCGGCAACCCGATGGGCGCCGTCGCCCGCCCCAGGACCCCTCCGCTCGTCCCCAAGCCGCTGCGGGGTGAGGACACCCCCGAGCAGTTGCTCACGGCGGCCGCGGAAGGTGCGCGGAAAGGTCGTGATCCCTGGCCTGAACGCGACGTGCTGGTCATCGCCCTGGGCTTGGTCGCGGGTCTGCGGAGTGCGGAGATGCGCACTCTCACGCTGGCGAGCATCGTCGGGCGGGAGGGTGACCAGCGGTTGCACGTGAAGGGCAAGGGCAACCGGGACAGATCCGTTCCGATCGAGCCGCCGATGGAACGGATCGTCGATGCCTACCTCAAGAGCTGCAAGCAGCGTTTTCCGCAGGGCCGGTTCGATCGTGAGAGCGCGTTGCTCCGGGATCGGCATGGTGAGCCGATCGGCCGGGGCGGGCTGGAATACCTGGTCAAGTCGTGTTTCCGGTGGGCGGGGTTGAACGACCGGGTGCCGACGGGGGCGAATCTGCACGCTTTGCGGCACACGTTCGCGACGCGGCTTGCGGAGGACGGGGCGTCGGCGAGCGAGATCATGGCGTTGCTGGGACATGCGAGTTTGGCGACGAGTCAGAACTACATCGAGGCGACGGCGCGGGAGCGGAGGGCGGCGGTGGCGAGCAATCGGACGTATCGGGCGCTCAAAGACATCTAGCCCGGCTCTACCGCGGTAGGGCACTCTCGGCTGAAACACGTGTGGGCCGGGGGTCGCTCAGTTGCCGGATCGTTAGGCCAAGTGGGTGACCTGATAGTGCGAAAACCGCATTTCAGGGGTACCCAATGAGAATGAGATCCGTGTGGCGTGGGGCCATCTCCTTCGGGTTGGTGACGATCGCCGTGCGCCTCTACACGGCTGTTGAGGAGCACGACTTCCGTTTCAACCAGGTGCACCGGGAGGACGGCGGGCGCATCAAGTACAAGCGCGTCTGTTCGGTGTGCGGCAACGAGGTGGAGTACGGCGACATCACCAAGGGCTATGAGCTGGACGACGGCCGGATGGTGATCATGGAGAACGAGGACTTCGAGAAGTTGCCGGTGAAGACCGACAAGTCGATCGACGTTCTGGAGTTCGTGCCGGCGGAGGAGATCGATCCGATCTACTTCCAGAAGACGTATTACCTGGAGCCGGACAAGGCCGCGGCGCGGCCGTATGTGCTGCTCAGGGACGCGCTCGTGAAGACGGGTCAGCTGGCGGTCGTGAAGATCACGATTCGGCAGAAGGAGACGCTGGCGACGATCCGGGCGCGGGATGACGTGCTGGTGATGCACACGATGTTGTGGCCGGACGAGATCCGGAAGGCGGAGTTCGACTTCCTGGATCAGGACGTCGAGGTGCGGCCGCAGGAGTTGAAGATGGCGACGTCGTTGGTGGAGTCGATGGCCGGGGATTTTGATCCGGACACGTTCACCGATGACTACCGGGACGCGCTGGAGAAGGTCATCGCGGCGAAGGCTGAGGGTGCGGAGTTGCCTGAGCAGCCTGAGGCGGAGGACAAGGGTGATGTCATCGATCTGATGACGGCTCTGGAGCGCAGTGTGGAGAAGGCGAAGGCGGGGCGGAAGGGCGCTGCGAAGAAGGACGCGCCGAAGAAGAAGGCTTCGTCGGCGTAGATGGCCGGGCTCGACGAGTACCGGCGGAAGCGGGATCCGGCCAGGACGCCGGAGCCTGTTCCCAGTGCTGAGGAACTTCCGCACGGTGAGAACGACACGTTCGTGATTCAGGAGCATCACGCGAGCAGCCTGCATTGGGATGTGCGGTTGGAGCGTGATGGTGTGCTGGTGTCGTGGGCGGTGCCGAAGGGTTTGCCGCCCACGACTGATGTGGTCAGGCTTGCGGTGCACACCGAGGATCACCCGCTGGAGTACGCGGAGTTCTCGGGGAAGATCCCGAAGGGCGAGTACGGCGGCGGCGAGATGTTCATCTGGGATCGCGGCCGGTACGAGACGGTGAAGTGGTCGGATCGCGAGGTCGACGTGATCCTGCACGGTCACCGGGTCGAGGGTCAGTTCGTGTTCTTCCGGTCGGGCAACGACGGGAAGAACTGGATGATGAAGCGCCGGCACGCTCCGGCGCGTGCGGATTGGAAGACGCTGCCGGAGCAGTTGAAGCCGATGCTGGCGGTGCCCGGTCCCCTCCCCCAGGACGATGATGATCTTTGGGCTTACGAGTTCAAGTGGGACGGGGTTCGGGCGATCCTGCGGGTGGAGGGTGGTCGGGTTCAGGCGTGGTCGCGTCTGGGCAACGACATCACCGTGGCGTATCCCGAACTCCAGGGTGTCGGTGAGCAGCTCGGTTCGACCGAGGCGTTGCTCGACGGCGAGATCGTCGCGTTGCAGAACGGCAGGCCGAGTTTCAGCGCGTTGCAGAACCGGATGCACGTCACCAAGTCCGAGGCAGCGCGCCGAGCGGCCAGGCAGTACCCGATCACGTTGCTGTTGTTCGATCTGCTGCACCTCGATGGCAGTTCCACGCTGCAGTTGCCTTTTCGGCAGCGTCGTGAGCTGCTGCGGGAGTTGGAGCTGAGGGGGTCGAACTGGCTCACTCCCCCGTCCTACGACACCGATGGCGCGGCGGTGCTGGCCGCGAGCCGGGAGCAGGGTTTGGAGGGGGTGGTCGCGAAGCGGCTGGATTCGGTCTATCAGCCGGGGACGCGGTCGCCGGTGTGGCGCAAGATCACCGACCTGATGGCGCAGGAGGTGGTGATCGGTGGCTGGCGGATGGGTGAAGGCAAGCGGTCGGGTGTGGTGGGCGCGCTGTTGCTGGGTATTCCGCAGGACGGTGGGCTGGCGTTCGCGGGTTCGGTGGGCACGGGGTTCAACGACGCCGAGTTGGCGGTGTTGACGCCGCGGCTGAAGGCGTTGGCGCGCAAGGGTTCGCCGTTCGTGACGGAGATGCCGAGGGAACGGTCGAAGGGCGCGTTGTGGGTGGAGCCGGAGCTGGTGGCGGAGGTGGTGTTCCGGCAGTGGACGCCGGACGGGCGGATGCGGTTTCCGGCGTGGCGCGGGTTGCGGCCGGACAAGTCGCCTGAGGAGGTGCGTCGCGTTGAGCAGTGATGCCACGGTTCGGGTCGAGGATCGGGTGTTGAAGCTGACGAACCTGGACAAGGAGTTGTATCCGGAGTTCGGGTTCACCAAGGGTGAGGTGATCGACTACTACACCCGGATCGCTCCGGTGCTGCTCCCCCATCTCAAGGATCGTCCGGTGACGTTGAAGCGGTATCCGAACGGGGTGGACGGGAAGTGGTTCTTCGAGAAGAACGCGCCGGAGCACCGTCCGGAGTGGGTGCGGACGATGCGGCTGGAGTCGCCGGGTAGTTCGAAGGGCAACGAGACGGTCAACTACGTGATGGTGGACGAGTTGGCGACGTTGGTGTGGCTGGCGAATCTGGCGGCGCTGGAGTTGCACGTGCCGCAGTGGACGGTGGGGCCGCGCGGGGGCAAGCGGGATCCTGACCTGCTGGTGTTCGACCTGGATCCGGGTGCGCCGGCGTCGGTGGTGGAGTGTTGCCGGGTCGCTGAGCTGGTGCGGACGGTGCTGGACGACGACGGTGTGGACTCGTGGGCGAAGACGTCGGGTAACAAGGGCATGCAGGTGTACGCGTATGCGCCGGCTAAGGACACGTCGGAGTACGCGAAGGCTGTGGCGCAGCGGTTGGCGAAGGAGGAGCCGAAGCTGGTCGTGGCGACGATGGCGAAGGCGCAGCGGCCGGGGAAGGTGTTCATCGACTGGTCGCAGAACAACACGGCGAAGACGACGGTGGCGCCGTATTCGTTGCGGGCGCGTGAGCGGCCGACGGTGTCGACGCCGATCACGTGGGACGAGGTCGAGGAGTGCCAGGTGGCGGAGGACCTGGTGTTCACCGCGGACGAGGTGCTGGCCCGCGTGGATTCGGCGGGTGACCTGTTCGGCAGTTGATATTCTGGCCGACTGCCTATCGAGGGGGTCGCGCGTGAACATCGAACTTGCCGAGTACGACGATGCCTGGCCAGGTCTGTACGAACGGGAGCGGGCACGGATCCTGGCTGTGCTGCCGGATGCGGACCTGGAGCACGTGGGGTCGACTTCGGTGCCGGGGCTGTGTGCGAAGCCGGTGATCGACATGATGCTGGTGGTGGAGGACGCGGCGGACGAGGAGTACGTGCCCGCTCTGGAGGCCGCCGGGTATCGGGTGACGGTGCGCGAGGACGACTGGCACGACCACCGGATCCTCAAGGGTCCTGACACGAACGTGAACCTGCACGTGTTCTCGCGTGGGTGTGCTCAGGTGCGGCGGCATCTGGTGTTCCGTGACTGGTTGCGTGCCGATTCCGGTGACCGTGAGCTATACGCGCGGGCGAAGCGGGAGCTGGCGGCGCGGGAGTGGGAGCGGGTGCAGGACTACGCCGCGGCCAAGGGCGAGGTGGTGCTGGAGATCCTCGAGCGGGCGTACATGACGTGGCGGCCGTCGTCGGGCGAGGTGGAGTACGTGACGAAGACGCCGCCGCACGACGCGCCGGTGGTGCTGGAGGACTACAACCCGGTGTGGCCGCGGTGGTACGCGGTGGAGGAGGCCAGGATCCGGGCGGCGCTGGGTGATGTGGTGGTGCGGCTGGAGCACGTGGGGTCGACGTCGATTCCGGGTCTGGCGGCGAAGCCGTTGATCGACGTTCTGCTGGTGGTGCCTGATTCGGCCGATGAGGACGCCTACGTGCCGGCGTTGGTGGAGGCCGGGTACTGGTTGCTGTTGCGGGAGCGCGGCTGGCATGAGCACCGGTTGCTCAAGAGGTCGGAGCCGAACGTGAACCTGCATGTCATCTCTCCCGCGTGCGAGGAGTGGGACCGGATGGTGGGGTTCCGGGACAGGTTGCGCACGCATCCCGAGGATCGTGCGGAGTACGAGCGGACGAAGCGCGCTTTGGCGGGCCGGACGTGGCATCGGGTGCAGGACTACGCCGAGGCGAAGGCTGCGGTCGTGGAGCGGATCATTCTGCGGGCGCTGGCCTGACCTGGCCGAACCGGCGCCGGTAGGCCGTCGGGGTCAGTCCGGTTTCGCGGCGCATCAACGCTCTGAGGTTGGCGGCGGTGCCGAGTCCGGTGCGGCGGGCGACGACGTCGAGGCGTGACTCCCCCAGTTCGATCAGCCGGCAGGCGAGGGTGACGCGTTCGCCGGTGAGCCATGCGAGGGGTGTGGTGCCGAGTTGTGCCTGGAAGCGTCGGTGCAGGGTCGCGGGGCTGACGGCGGCGCGGGTGGCGAGGTCGGTGACGGTGAGGGCGTGGTCGAGGTGGTGCTGGGCCCAGGCCAGGACGGGTGCGAGGGATTCGTCGGGCAGGTCGGGCACGGGGCGTTCGACGAACTGTCGCTGGCCGCCGTCGCGGTGGGCGGCGAAGACGAGCCGCCTCGACACCGCGTTGGCGATTTCGGCGCCGTGGTCGCGGCGGACGATGTGCAGGCCGAGGTCGAGGGCGGCGGCGCTGCCTGCGGCGGTGAGGATGTCGCCGTCGTCGACGAACAGCACGTCCGGTTCGAGGTGCACGGCCGGGAATCGGGTGCGGAAGTTGTCGGCCCACTGCCAGTGCGCGGTGGCTCGGCGGCCGTCGAGGACGCCGGCTTCGGCGAGGGTGAAGGCGCCGCTGCAGAAGCCGACGAGGCGGGTGCCGCGGGTGTGGGCGCGGCGGACGGCGTCGAGGACGGCGGGTCGGCGGGGTGCGTCGACGTTGGGGCGGTTGGGGACGATGAGGGTGTCGGCGGTGTCGGCGGCGCTGAGATCGGCGACGCCGGTGAGGGTGAAGAACCCGTCACGCATGGGCGTGTGCGGTTCGGGTGCGCAGAGGCGGAAGTCGTAGAGGTCGCGGCCGATCTCGGGGCGGTGCAGGCCGAAGATCTCGGTGGCGCAGCCGAGCTCGAACGGGTTGGAGTTCTCGTCGACGATCACGACGACCCGGTGCGAGGATTCTTTCGACATGTGCGATTCCTAGCACTCACGCTCGTCGCGTGCACAGCGGCAGGGTTGACGGTGTGAACAGCGAACCCATTGCCCTGGACAAAGCCCTGGACTCGTTCGACGCCCTGTGGAGCCCACGGATCGTGACGCGGGTGAACGACTACGACGTGCGTGTCACGAAGGTCCGTGGCGAGCACGTCTGGCATGTCCACGACGACACCGACGAGTTCTTCCTGGTCCTCGACGGCGAACTGCGCATCGCGCTGCGTGAGGCCGATGGTGAGCGCACGGTCGTGCTCGGTCAGGGCGCGGTGTTCACCGTGCCGCGTGGGACGTTCCACAAGCCGTCGTCCGTGTCGGGTGCGTCGATCCTGTTGTTCGAGCCCACCGGAACGCTGACGGTCGGCGACCGGCACGACGAGGTTCCGGATCACGTGGACGCGACGACCGGGCACGAGCTGGGAGGGGCCTCGTTCGCCTGAGTCCCCGATCAGCTGGCCGTTGAGCGTGCCGGCCTCCGGCGAGCCGGTGACGCTGGTTCCGGCCTCGTGGATCTTGTGACTCGGGAAGAATCACGTCCTGTGAGGTTCGGGGTGCTCGGTCCGGTGCTGGTCGACGGCGTGGAGGTCGCGGCGCCCCGTCAGCGCGCGCTGCTGGCGATGCTCGCGCTGGACGCGGGGCGGATCGTGGGGCACGACCAGCTGATCGGCGGCTTGTACGCCGCGCCGCCCGCGGGTGCGGCGAATGCCCTGCAGTCGCAGATCTCCCGGCTGCGCAAGACCGTCCCCTGGCTGGTGATCGAGCACCACCCGGCGGGATATCGGCTGGTCGCGTCACCGTCCGAGGTGGACCTGCTGCTGTGTCTGGAGCTGCTCGACGCCGGCCGCGCGGCCGAGGCTCTGCGGCTGTGGCGTGGCCCCGCTCTGGCCGACGTCGAAGCGCCGTTCGCGCAGGTCGCGCGGCAGCGGCTGACAGAAGTGTTCATCAAATGCGCACTTTCCGGTGGGACCCAAAACGACCTCCAGGGGTTGCTTTCCGAGCACCCGCTGCGGGAGGACGTCCGGGCGGCGCTGGTGCGTTGCCTGCACCGGGACGGGCGGCAGACCGAGGCTCTCGAGGTGTTCGCGGCCGGGCGGGCACTGCTGGCCGAGGAACTCGGGGTCGACCCCTCCCCTGACCTGGCCGCCGCACACCTGGAGGTGTTGCGGGCCGCGTCGCCGCATCGAGGTGTGCCCGCGCAGCTGACCAGCTTCGTCGGACGTGACGAGGACCTGCGCCGCGTCACCAAGTGGCTGCGGGACAACCGGCTGGTCACGCTCATCGGGCCGGGCGGTACCGGCAAGACCCGCCTCGCCGTCGAGGTCGCCCACCTCGAACCCGGCGAGGTGGCGTTCATCGACCTCAGCGCCACCACCGATGTCGCCCGCGCGTTGCTCGACGGTGTCGGGGTGCGTGAGGCCGGGCTGCTGTCGGCGGGGCCGGTGAGCGTGGAGCAACGGCTGCGGGCGGCGTTGTCGGCGCGCGAGGTGTTGCTGGTCGTCGACAACTGCGAGCACGTGATCGACGAGGCCGCGCGGGTGCTCGGCGGGATTCTCGCCGCCTGCCCCGACGTGCGGGTGCTCGCGACGAGCCGGGAACCGCTGGGCATCACCGGTGAGACGCTGAGCCCGGTCGCGGCGCTGGACTCCGAGGCCGCCGTCCGGCTGTTCCGGGACCGCGCGCAGGCCGTGAAGCCGGGGTTCTCCGCGGATCAGGACGTCATCGCGGACGTGTGCCGGCGGCTGGACGGGATCGCGCTGGCCATCGAACTCGCCGCGGCGCGGGTGCGGTCGTTGCCGATCGGGGAGATCGCCGCGCGGCTCGACGACCGGTTCCGGTTGCTGTCTCGCGGCAGCCGCACCGCCGCGCCCCGGCACCGCACGCTGCACGCCGTCGTCGAGTGGAGCTGGGACCTGCTCACCGATGCCGAACGCGACCTCGCCGCGCGGTTCACCGTGTTCTCCGGTGGCGCCGGACTCGACGCCGTCACGGACATCGCAGGTTCGAACAACGCAGGTTCGAACAACGCGGGTTCGAGCAACGCTCCGTCCGATGTGGACACTCTGTCCTCGTTGGTGGACAAGTCACTCGTCGAGGTCGTCGAGGACCGGTACCGGATGCTCGACACCATCCGCGCGTTCTGCGCGGGGCACGCGCCGGATCTGCGGGAGCGGCATGCCCGCTGGTTCCTCGCCCGTGCTCAGGACGCCGAGCCGCACCTGCGCGCGCGCGAGCAGATCCAGTGGCTGCACGCGCTCGGTGCCGACCACGACAACCTCACCGCCGCCGTCGCCTGGGCCACCTCCCACGACGTCGATCTCGCGCTGGAGCTCGTCGCCGCGCTCGCGACCTACTACTGGTTCCGGGGTCTGCGCACCGAGGCCGCCCGGCAGGCCGACGCCGTGCTGCACGCGTGCGGCGAGATCCCGCCGGCAGGACGCGCGCAGGAGTACGCGATGTGCCTGCTCATCGCGTGGCCGGTGGCGACCGGTGACCAGTCCGCGCGGCAACGCCAGGCCGACGCGCTGATGGCCGAGCTGGACGGACCGCCCCGGTTCCCGATCCTGACGATGATGTGGGGCATGGCGCTGGGGGCTCCGGAGACGGAGTCGCAGTCCTGGCACCGCCGGCACCGGCTCGTCGGCACCGACCCGTGGACCAGCGCGCTGTCGCTCCTGGGCGAAGGCCTGGTGGCCTGGCAGCAGGCCGATCCCGCTCGGGCGATGGAGCTGTTGGGCCGGGGCGCCGAGGGGTTCGAACGGGTGGGTGATCGGTGGGGCCTGGCGCTCGCGGTCAACCAGCTCGCCGAACTCGCGCTCGCGGCGGGCGACACACGGGCCGCGCTGACGCACATCGAACGCGCCCGCGGTCTGCTGGAGGAGCTCGGTGCGACCGAGGACTCCGCCGAGGTCATCGTCAACCGTGCCAGGGCGCGGCTGCACGACGGGGACCCGGCCGGGGCGCGGGCCGACTACGCCGAGGCGCTCGTCGTCGCCCGCCGTGCCGGTGCGCCGCTCGTGGAGGCCAACTGCCACGTCGGCCTGGCCGAACTCGCCCGCCTGGAGGGGGACTTCGGTGTCGCGTGGGACGAGTGCGAGCGGGCGTGGGAACTGTGTCCCGGCGGCTGGTACGGGCCGGACGAGATGCGCTGCCACATCGCGCTCGAACGCGGCCGCATCGCCGGTGCGGAAGGCGACCTCGGTCAGGCTCGCCGGCACTTCGACGAAGCGCTCACGCGGGCAGTGGGACAGCGCAACCGAGTAACCGAGAGCGCCGTGCGCGCGGAACTCGCCGCCCTAGCCGGGACCTGATCCGCCGCCACCACAGCCACGGAGGCAGCCGGTGGTGGGCGATGAACGTCCACAGGTCGTCCTCGGCCACGTCGTTGGGGTGGCGGCGCAGCACCTCAAGGCACTCCCGTGACACCACCCCGTGCATCCGGGCCACGTGCGCGAGGGCCGTGGCGCCGTGCTGGCGGACCTCGATGCGGTTGTGGTCCAACGCGCGTGCGACACGATGCAGCGTCACCCACGGGTCCGGATAGGACATCGCCAGGCCGATGACCGAGATGCCGACCATGTCCTCGCCGCGGTCGAACGCCGCGTCGACCTCCTCCGGCCGGTCGGTGCCCATCAACGCCGAGTAGCTGCGCCAGTCCATGCCATCCCCACGCATCGCCCTGTCCAGCAGGAAACGCTGCCTGCCGTCGGACCGCTCCCCCGTGCGTTCCCAGTCCGCCGCCAAGTAGCGCCACACCGCCGCGGTGTCCGCGCGTGAGGTCGAGGCCAGGATCCGGCACAGCGCGAGCACGTGCTCCGGTTCGCTGGCCTCGGCGAGTTCGCCCAGGACTCCCGGCGGGCGGCCCAGGTCGTTCCACGCCAGCCAGGCCAGCGTCGGCACCTCGTCCACGTCGACCCAGCCGTCGGCCCCGCCCCGCCCGATTTCGGCAGGCGTCAGCGAAGCCCGCAGGCGGGCGTGTTCGATCGGGATCACCTCAGACCTGAGGCACCGCGCGCACCAGGGCGCGGGTGTAGTCGTGAGAGGGGTTGAGCAGCACTTGTTCCACCGAGCCTTGTTCCACGATCTTCCCCTGATGCATCACCGCGACCCGATCGGCGATCTGCCACGCCAGTCCGAGGTCGTGCGTGATGATCAATGAAGCAAGGCCCAGCTCACGCCGCAACCGGAGCAGCAGCGCCACGACCTCCCCGCGCACCGAGGCGTCGAGCGAGGCGACCGGTTCGTCGGCCACCAGCAGGCGGGGTTCCAGCACCAGTGCGCCGGCGATCACCACCCGCTGCTGCTGACCCCCGGACAGCTCGTGCGGCAGGGACTCCAGATACAGGTTCGCCGGACGCAGCTCCGCACGTTCCACAGCGGCCGTGACCAGGGATTCCTCATCGCCAGGAATGCCGTGGACCCGCAGACCCTCTGCGACCGCGTCGTGCACGGTGTGACGGGGGTTGAGGGCGCTCGCGGGGTCCTGCAGGACCAGCTGCACCTGGCGGCGGAAGGCCTTGAGTCCCTTGCCGTCGCGGGGCACCTCGGCACCGTCGAAGATCACCCGACCGGAGGACGGTTTCCGCAGCCCCATTATGGTACGAGCCAGTGTCGTTTTGCCGGAGCCGGACTGCCCGACCAGCGCCACGATCTCGCCGCGCCCGATCGTCAGGTCCACCCCGTCGACCGCGCGCGTCCGGCCGTAGTCCACCGTCAGGTCCCGCACCTCGAGCAGCGGCCGCGTGCCGGCGTCGGGGGCCGCAGGCTGATGGTCTGCCGGCTGTTGATCTGTCGGTTGGGTCCAGCGGTGCGCCGGGTCGCCGATCACCGGGAACGCCGCCGTCAACGCCGCCGTGTGCGGGTGTCGCGGGTTCGCGATCACCTCCCGCGTCCTGCCCCGCTCGACCAGCTCCCCGCGATGCATCACCGCCAGGTCGTCACACGTCTCCGCGAGCACCGACAGGTCGTGGCTGATCATCATCAACCCGAGGTCCTGCTCGGCCACCAGACGTTTCATCAACCCCAGCACCTGGGCCTGCACGACCACGTCCAGCGCCGTCGTCGGCTCGTCCGCGATGACCAGCCGCGGCCCGCACGCCAGCGCCATCGCGATCATCACCCGCTGCTTCTGCCCGCCCGACAGCTCGTGCGGATACGCCCGCGCCTTGTCCAGTGGCAGCTCGACCTGCTCCAGCAACTCCCGGACACCGCCCGGCGTGCCGTGCAGCCGCATCGGCTCGGCGATCTGGTCACCGACGCGCTGCACGGGGTTGAGCGAGTGCATCGCGCCCTGGAACACGATCGACGCCGACGCCCACCGCACCGCCCGCAACGCACCCCACGACATCGTCCGCACGTCGTCGCCGTCGAGCAGGATCTCGCCGTGCACCTGCGCGGTCCTGGGCAGCAACCGCAGCACCGACATGGCCACCGTCGACTTGCCCGACCCCGACTCGCCCGCCAGCCCGAGCGTCTGACCGGGAGCCAGCAGCAGGTTCACGTCGTTCACGACGCGCTTGGGTCCGTAGTGGACGGAGAGGTTCTTCAATTCCAGCATCGCGTTACCTCTTCGGCGTCACAACTGCTTCGAGCGCACGCCCGACGAGCGTGAACGCCAGCACCACCACCACGATCGCGAGCCCGGGCGGCAACAGGAACCACCACGCCCGCTGCGGCACCGCCCCGTGCAGCTGCGCCTGGTGCAACATCGCGCCCCACGAGATCCGCGTCGGATCACCCAGCCCGAGAAACGCCAGCGTCGACTCCGCCACGATCGCCGACGCCACCGCCAGCGTCGCGTTCACCAGCACCAGCGGCACCACCGACGGCAACACGTGCCGCCCGATCACATGCCCGTGCCCGCCACCCAACGCCCGCGCGCGCTCCACGAAGGGCCGCGCCTCGATCGTCAGCGTCTGCGCCCGCACCATCCGCGCCGTCGACGGCCAGCTCGTCAACCCGATCGCCAGCACGATCGTGCCCAGCCCGCGCGGCAGCACCGTCGACAACGCGATCGCCAGCACCAACGCCGGCAACACCAGGAAGAAGTCCGTCACCCGCAACAACGCGCCCGCCGCCAGCCCACCGAAATGCCCGCTCACGATCCCGACGAGCGTGCCGATGCCCACCGCCAGCACGGCCGCGGTCAGCCCGACGAACAACGACGTCCCCGCGCCCTCCACCACCAGCAACGCCACCGACCGCCCGGTGTGGTCGGTCCCCAGCCAGTGTCCCGCGCCCGGCGCCTGCCACGGCGCGTCGGTCACCCGCGTGACGTCCAGCGCGTCCGCGGGGATCAACAGCGGCGCGATCACCGCGACGACCGCGGCCACTGCCAGCACCACCGCGCCCGCCACCCCAGCCCGCTGCGCGAGAAACCGGTCCAGGCCGCCGTCGCCACGACCGGAGCGACGGCTCGGGCCGGACCACCGCGTGCTGAACATGCTCATGCCGCCACCGCCCCGCCGCTGCCGATCCAGCCACTGCCGATCCAGCCGCGCCGCTGCGACCTCGGTGCGCCGCTCCTGTCCGTACCGCCGACACCGCGCGACGAAGAGCCGCCTGGGCCAGGCCGGTGTGCCGTGAACCCGCGCATCCCGCCATCACCGTTGCACTGCGGTCGGCCCGGCCGCCCGATCACGCCGCCACCACGATCAGCCGCGCCCGGCCCGGCAGCGCCCCAGCAACCCGTCTCGCCGCCACCGCAACCCGTCCCGCCAGCGCCGTGTGCACTGAGCCCGCTCATACGACCTTCACCCGTGGATCCAGGACCCCGTGCAGCAGGTCGGCCAGCAGGTTCATCACCACGACCGCGCCCGCCGTCACCACCAGCAGCCCCTGCAGCAGGAAGTAGTCCGGGCCGGTCAGCGCGTCGTAGAACAGCAACCCCAGTCCCGGCCAGGAGAACACCGTCTCCGTCGTGATCGCCCCCGCCACCACCAGCCCGAACCGCAGGAACACCAGCGTGATCGCCGGCAGCACCGCGTTCGGCACGGCGTGGCGGCGGCGCACCAGGTCGTCGCGCAGGCCCTTCGCCCGCGCCGTCGTCAGGTACGGGGCGTGCATCTCCTCCAGCAACGACGACCGCATCACCAGCACGTACTCCGCGCACACCACCGCGACCAGCGTGACCGACGGCAGCACCAGGTGATGGCCGACGTCCAGGGCCTGTGAGACGAAGTCCGGTGCCGTGTCGGTGTCGCGCATGCCCCGCGACGGGAACAGGTCGCCCGTCGCCATCATCAGCAGCATGCCGAGCCAGAACGTCGGCACCGCCCACAGCGTCAGCGACACCCCGGTCGTGGCCTTGTCGAACGCCGAGTCGCGCCGCCACGCCGCCTTGATCCCCAGCCACAGGCCGATCGCGACGGCGATCAGCGTCGACGTGCCGACCAGCAGCAGCGTCGGGCCCAGGCGTTCCAGGATCACGTCGGCCACCGGGCGCCGGAACGTGAACGACGTCCCCAGATCGCCCTGCAGCAGCGAGGTGAAGTAGCTCCAGAACTGTTCGTGCAGCGGACGGTCCAGGCCGAACTGCGTGCGCAGTTCGGCCTGCATCGCCGCCGTCGTCGGCCGGCCGCGCGTCATCGAGATGACCGGGTCGCCGGGCACCACCCGGAACAGGAAGAAGCCCAGCACCGCCACCATCACCAGGCTGAGCGCGGCACCACCGATCCGGCCGGCGAGGCGCACCTACTCGCGCTCCCCGGCCGTGGCGTTGCGCCGGCGCGCGTAGAACACGCTCACCAGCACCAGACCGGCGATCACCGCGCCGCCCAGCACCAGACCCGGCCATTTGCTGCCCGAGGACTGCGCGGCCCGCCCGGCGGGTTCGGCGCCGTAGTAGCCCCACATGCCGTTCTGCGCCATGATCACGCCGCCCTGCGCGGGCTGGGTCGTGAACTTCGCGAAGTGGTCGGACCGGTAGCCCTCCAGCGCGTTCTCGTACGCCAGCACCACCGCGGGCACCTGGTCGTAGAAGCGCGCCTGCATCTGCTTCACGATCTCGATCCGCTTGCCCTCGTCGAACTCCGAGAGCTGCTGCGCGTAGAGCTTGTCGTAGGTCTCGTCGCAGAAGTAGGCGTCCGTGGTGCCGCCCTTGCCGTCCGCGCCCGGCCGTTGCCCGCAGGTGTGCAGGCCCAGGATGAAGTCCGGGTCCACGTTCGTCGCCCAGCCCGAGAACGCCAGGTCGTAGGTCGCCGCCGTGGTCGCCTCGTTGAGCTGGTTGTCCGACACCAGCCGCACGTCCAGCGGGATGCCGATGTCGTTCATCGACCGCTTCAGGTACTCCGACGCCTGCTCGTCATAGGCCCGGCCCGCGCGGCCGATCAACCTCAGCGGGAAGCGCGTGCCGTCGGCCTTGCGGGGGAAGCCCGCGGCGTCGAGGGCGGTGTTGGCGGCGGCGGGGTCGAACTTGCGCTGCTCGGACTCGCCGGGCTGCCAGTGCCACTTGTCGAACACCGGCGGCACCAGCCCTGCACCCTTCTCCGCGTAGCCGAGGTTCACCCGCTTCACCAGCGAGTCCAGGTCGATGGCCTGCGCGATGGCGCGCCGCACCCGCACGTCCTTCAACGCCGGGCTGCCGTCACCGACCGGTTCCCCGGTCCTGGTCTGCGCGCCGGGGTTGATCAGCAGCTCGGTGAACCGGCGGCCCTGCGCCTTGTTGCGCGCCACACCGGGCTTGCCGTCGAGGGAGTCGAACTGGGCCGGTGCCATCCGGTTGACCAGGTCGACCTCGCCCTTCGCTAGCGCCTGCACCGCGGCGTCGGAGTTCTGGAAGTACACGAAGTGCAGCTCGTCGAACTTCGCCGCGCCGCGCCAGTAGTTCGTGTTGGTCCTGAGCTTGATGAACTGCCCGGCCACGTGCTCGGTCAGCACGAACGGGCCGGAGCCCACGACCGGCATCTGCTCGTTGGTGTAGTCCTTGATGCTGGGGACCTTCTCCCACACGTGCTTGGGCACGATCGGGATGTCCAGCGCCAGCATCGTCACCTGGGGCGCCTTCGTCCTGATCACCACGGTCTTGTCGTCGGGCGCGGTGACCGACTCGAAGTTGGTGACGAAGCCGCCGTTCGCAGTGCGCGCGACGTCGGTGGTCAGCATCAGGTTGTAGGTGAACGCGACGTCGTGCGCCGTGATCGGCTGCCCGTCCGACCACTTCTTGCCCTCGGGGACGGTGAACGTCCAGGTGAGCTTGTCAGGCGAGGGTTCCCATCTGTTCGCGAGGCCCTCGGTGACCCGCTGGTCGTCCGCCGCGTACGCCGTGAGCGAGTCGTACATCAACCGGCCGATCTCGGTGCTCGACTGGAACACCGCGAGGAACGGGTTCAACGTGTCGATCTGCTGCACGATCGCGACCTTGAGGATCGCCGGCGCCTGCTCCTGGGCCGTCGCCGGAGGTGCCGACAGCCCCAGTGTCGTTGCTATTGCAAGCAACGCGCACACCTTCACCCGCACGAAATACCCCTCTTCCCCAGCAGCCCACCGCTACGTTACCGAGATGTGCGGATCATGATCTCGGCGGACATGGAAGGCGCCACCGGAGTCACCTGGACCGGGGACGTCGTTCCCGGTACGGAGCAGTGGCAACGGATGCGGCGCCTCTTCACCGGAGACGTCAACGCCTGCGTCGCGGGCCTGGTCGCGGGCGGCGCGGGCGACGTGCTCGTCAACGAAGCGCATTCCTCCCAGCGCAACCTGCTGCTCGAAGACCTCCACACCTCGGCGCGCCTGCTCACCGGCCGGCACAAACCGCTGTCGATGATGCAGGGCGTCGACTCCGGCGTGGACGGTGTCGTCTTCCTCGGCTACCACACCGGCGCGGGCTCTCCCGGCGTGCTCGCGCACACCTACCTCGAGAACTCCATCACCGGCGTGTGGCTCGACGGCGTGCACGCCTCCGAGGGACGCCTCAACGCCGCGCTGGCCGCCGAACACGGCGTGCCCGTGCTGCTGGTCACCGGTGACGACCTGACCTGTGCCGATGCCGCGGACTACGCGCCCGGCGCCCGGTTGGTCGCGGTGAAGGAGTGCGTGTCGCGGTATGCGGCCGTGTGCCTGCCACCCGCCGTGGCCTGTTCGCGGATCACCGAAGCGGCCACCGCCGCGATGGCCTCCGCCGGATGTTCCGGCGGTGTCGTGTCCGCGCATCGGATCGAGGTCGAGTTCGACGCCACGCACCTCGCGGACGCCGCGGCGGTCGTGCCGACCGTGGAACTGATCGGCGAGCGGCGCGTCGGGTTCGACGCCGTGTCGATGACGGAGGCGATGAAGGCGTTCAAGATCGTCACGCACGTCGCGGCCGGGGCGATCGAGGGCATCTACGGCTGAACGGGTGCGCCGGAATGCCGGGCAGGCACGACCGGGCCCGCGCAGGTCGATGGCGATCTCGGCGCCCCGCCCAGGCCGTGCGCGCGGCTCGCTCCACGACCTGGGCGGGGCGGTGAGGATTCCACGTGACACGTCCGGATACGGTGGGCCTCATGACGCTGGACGTGGCGCAGCTGTGCGCGCGGCTCATCCGCTTCGACACGACCAACCGCGGAGGCGGCGACAGCGCGGGCGAGCGTGACGCCGCCGAGCACGTCGCCGCGATCCTGCAGGACAACGGCGTGCCGCCCACGTTGCTCGAACCGGCACCACGGCGCACCAACGTCCTCGCGCGCATCCACGGCACCGACCCCGCGCTGCCCGCCGTGCTGGTCCAGTCGCACCTCGACGTCGTGCCCGCCGACCCCGCCGAGTGGAGCTTCGACCCGTTCGCCGGGGAGATCCGCGACGGGTTCGTGTGCGGGCGCGGCGCGGTGGACATGAAGGACATGGCCGCGATGACGCTCGCCGTGGTCAACCGCTGGCACACCGAGGGGCGCCGGCCGCGCCGGGACGTGGTGCTGGCGTTCGTCGCCGACGAGGAGGACCAGGGCAAGTACGGCGCGCACTGGCTCGTCGAGCACCACGCCGGGTACTTCGCCGGGGTCGAGGCGGCGATCAGCGAGTCCGGCGCGTTTTCCTTCGACGTCGAGGGCACCCGGCTCTACCCCGTCGGGACGGCTGAGCGCGGCACCTCGCACATGAAGCTCACCGCCGTCGGCCGCGCCGGGCACGGGTCGCGGCGCAATCCGCAGAACGCGGTGACCGCCCTGGTCACGTCACTGGCCCGGATCGCCGCGCATGAGCACCCCGTCCGTCTCACGCCGACGGTGGAGGCGTTCCTGGTGGGCGCGGGCAAGGCGCTGGGGGTCGAGGTCGACCTGGACGACGTCGACAGCACGATCGCCCGGCTCGGGCCCGCGGCGAAGCTGGTGGAGAACACCGTGCGGTGCTCGACCACGCCGACGATGGTGCAGGCCGGGTACAAGGTCAACGTCATCCCCGGCACCGCGACCGCGCAGCTCGACGTGCGGACGCTGCCCGGCACCGTCGACGAGCTCGTCACGACCATCGACTCGTTGCTCGAGGACGGCGTGACCCGCGAGTTCCTCGAACACCAGCCGCCGGTCGAGGCGCCGGTGGACACGGCGTGGTTCGCGTCGATGGCCGAGGCGCTGCGCGACGAGGACCCGTCCGGCGTCGTCGTGCCGTACTGCCTGGGTGGCGGCACCGACGCGAAGGCCTTCAGCCAGCTCGGCATCCAGTGCTACGGCTTCTCGCCGTTGCTGCTGCCCGCCGATTTCGACTACCGCTCCATGGCCCACGGCGTGGACGAACGCGTCCCGGTCGCGGGCCTCGAGTTCGGCGTCCGCGTCCTAGACCGTTTCCTGTCGAGCTGACCGCTGCTCCACCAGCTCCCGCACCGGGCTGGGCAGGGTCGTCTCGAAGTCGATCAGCTTCGCCCACGTCGGCGTGACCACGATCCGGACCATGCCGTCGGCGTAGAGCGAACGGACCTCGCGCTCCCACACCACCCGCTGCTCCGCCGTCATCTCGTAGCTGCCGTTCATCTGCAGGTACTCGAACGGGATGCCGTCGGTGTGGTCGAGCTCGGCCGTGCCGCGGATCAGCAGGATCTTCGGCGGGTGGACCTCGGTGTCGATCGTCAGCGCCACCACCGGGTTCGCCTTCAGCGAGTGCAACTTCGGCGCGTTCTTCGAGGTGCACAGGACGAGCTGATCGCCGTTCCAGTGAAACGCGATCGGGATCGAACGCGGCGTGCCGTCCTTGGCCACGTACGCCAGCCTCGTCAGGTCGCGGGCCAGCAGCTCCTGGCTCAGCGGCCGGCCCAGCACCTCGGTGATCTCGTTCTGCCGCATCTGCTTCGTCGTCATGCCCCGGGGACGGAGCCGCCACGACGTTCTCGACACGGCCGCCGAAGGATTTCGGCGAGATTTCTCAGCGGGGCGGCAACGGCAGCGGAACCGCGGGCAGACCGTCGATGCTCGCCTTGTTGTAGTTCTTCTTGTCGGTGTACTCGCGGAACTCCTCGTCGGTCTTGCGGCCGAAGTAGTCCGCGTGCAGCGTCCGTTCCGAGCGGTAGTCCATGAACGGCACCGCGAACCCGCACGTGTCGCTGATCAGCTCCGCCGTCACCACGACCACCGCCCGCAACGCCGGCCCGTCCGCCTCGCCGAACCCCTCGACGAGGTCAGCGAAACGCGGGTCGTCGCGGAACACCGGCTCACCACGGCCGTGCACGCGCACGATGTTCGGCGGACCGTCGAACGCACACCACATCAACGTGATGCGGCCGTTCTCCCGCAGATGCGCGATCGTCTCGGCGTGGCTGCCACCGAAGTCGAGGTAGGCGATCGTGCGGTCGTCGAGGATCCGCAGCGTGCCCTGCCTGCCCTTGGGTGACAGGTTCACGTGACCGTCGCCCGCGAGCGGAGCGCTGGCCACGAAGAACACCTTCTGGTTCTCGATGAACTCCCACAGCCGCGGCTCGATGCGCTCGTATTCCTTACCCATGCTCAGCAGTATTGATCGTCGCGCCCATGCCTGTCAGCGGACTTCCCAGGTCGTGAGCGAGCACGCACTAGTCCGGCAGCAGCGCGCAGGACTGCGGGGTCCGCTTGTAGAGCACGTACCGGCCGTCGCGGTGCTTGGTGACCAGGCCGACGCGGTGCATCGCGCTGAGGTGGTAGGAGATCGTTCCCGGGGTGTAGCCGAGCCGCCGCGCGAGGTCCGTGGTCGAGCGGGCCTGCTCGAGTTCGGCGAGCAGCAGCGCGCGGGCGTCCCCGATCACCGCTCCCAGGTCCCTGCCGTGCCGGGGTGATCCGGTGCCGACCTGGTGCGGGGGAAGGTAGAGGACCGCGTCGTCGGGGCCCTGCACGAGCAGGTCGGGCCAGGACAGCACGCTCGGCGCGAGCACCAGGTCGCGGCCGGAGAAGTCGTGCTCGCCGGTGAAGGCCGAGTCGAGCACGATCGCGCCGCCGGTCCAGGTCAGCTTCGGATGGGCGGTGTTGAGCAGGCGCGCCAGGCCGTGCGTCCGCAGCGTCGTCACCCGCGCGGCGATGTCCTGGTCGATCACCGACTGCAGCGTCGGCCACACCTCGGCCAGTGAGTGCGTCCAGAGCCGGAACAGGCCCGAAGCGAGCCGTTTCGGCATTGTTCCCGATTCCAGCGCCCGGCGAATCGGAACGGGCGCGCACCGGCCCCAGGTCAGGTCGATCGCCTCACCGAGCTGGAATTCGAGCACGTCCTGACCGGTGGCTTCCACGGCGGCGATTTGTTCGTCGAGCAGTTCCGCGGGGCGGGTGGCGCGACCGGGCTGCGGCGTCACGAAGTCCGGCACGTAGGTCGCCCCGGACGGCGGGATCAGCCCGGCCAGCAGGGCCACGTCGGGATGGGTCAGCGCGGAGCGTGCCGAGGGGCCGGGATCACCGAAAACAGGGTGCCGGCGGCCGGTCGCGGCGATCTTGAGCCAGGACATCACCTCGTTCGCCGGCGAGAACGAGAACCGGACCCTGGCGACTGTGTCCGCGTCCACGCGCAGCGTGATCATGACCCCGGAAGCTAGCAACGATTCGAACTGTTTCAAATCCTTTCGCCGGTCCCGGGCCGCTGCGCTGAACTGTGCGGGTCGGCCGAGGGGGCGGACATCACCGCAAGCGAGGGGAATTTGATGATTCGGCACAAGAAAGCAGGCGCCGTTGCCGCCGCACTGGCATCGAGTCTGCTGCTGTCGCTGGCCCAGCCCGCCTCGGCGGCCGTGCGTGGCTGGGTGGTGTCACCGACCTACCCCTACCCGGGCAACTGGCACTGCACCGAGAACTACTTCCCGCCGTCCTCACCGAAGGGCGCGATCGACGTCTGCGTGATCAACTCCCACAACGGCGTCGAGCCGGTCTACAAGGCCGTGCTGGTCGTGTGGAACCTCGGCAACACCGGCTTCCAGATGAGCGCCACGAAGATCAACCTGTGGGCGGGGCCCGCCACGTCGGCCCAGGTCGCCGATGACGGCTGCACCGACAGCGGCCTGTCGGCCAACCGCTACGCCGCCTGTTACGGCACCGCCGTGACGCGCTCCACGGTGTGCAACATCAAGCCCAACGCCAACTCGGTCACCGCCGCCGCCGCCATCAACATCCCGGCCCTGAGCTCCAGCCGGATCACCAGGCAGAGCAAGACGATCCCGGTGAGCTGCTGACAGCTCCACCCGACGGTGTGCCGGGACGGCGAGGGGGCCGTCCCGGCACACACCCGCTCACGCCTGGCCCGACGCCTCCCGCGCCGCCTGCTCCACCCGTGCCCGGTAGGCAGGCCAGTCCTGGTCCGGCAGGTTCGACACGTTCTCCCGCAACCCCGCCTCGCCGTCGAGGCCCTCGCGCAGGATGTCCATGTGCCCGGCGTGCCGGTTCGTCTCCGCGATCATGTGCACCAGCAGCACGTGCAGCGTCACGTAACGGCGCTCCTCCGACCACCACGGCACCACGCCCGGCGCGTCCAGCGGCAGCTCCGCGATCACCGTGTCCGCGAACTCGGTGACACGCTCGTACAGCGCCAGGATCTCCTCACGCGACTCCTCCGCGGTGGCGAACATGTCCGCGTTCGGGTCGGTGTCGTTCTCGATCTGCTCCACCCACGGCAGCTTCTCGCCGAACTCACGGCCCATGCACCCGCCGAAGTACCCCTGCTCGGTGGTGGCCAGGTGCTTGACCAGGCCCAGCAGGTTCGTGCCCGTCGGCGTCAACGGCCGGCGCACGTCGTACTCCGACAACCCGTCGAGCTTCCAGCGCACCGTCGCCCTGGCCACGTTCAGGTAGCGGTGCAGGTCGGTTTTCGGATCTGAGGCCATGCCGATCAGCCTTCCAGAGCCCGGCCAGAGGCGACGGCGATTTCCTCCAGACGAGCGCGATGCCCGGCCCACCACGCCTCCGGCACCGCGGGCATGTTCGAGTTGCCGTCCTGCATGCCGGCCGCGCCGTCGATCAGCTCCCGCACCACGTCCGCGTGGCCGGCATGCCGATGCAGCTCGATCGACACCTGCACCAGCACCTGCCGCAACGTCACCTCACGCCGCCCCGGCGACCACCACGTCACCAGCCCCGGCGCGTCCACGGGCAACGCCGCGATCGTCGCGTCGGCGAACTCCCGCACCCGCGCGTAGAAATCCACCACGGACGCACGCGACTCCTCCAGCTCCGCGTACATGTCCGAGGCCGGTGAGGCGTCCGCGGTCGACCACAGCGGAGGGTCGGGGAACGGCCGGTCGAACACCCGGCCGAAGTAGTTCAGCTCCACCCCGGCCGCGTGCTTCACCAGCCTCAGCAGGTTCGTGCCCGTCGGCGTCACCGGGCGCCGCACGTCGTACTCCGGCAACCCGTCGAGCTTCCACAGCAACGCCGACCGCGCCGCCTCCAGGAACCGGTGCAGCAACGCCTTCTCGCCGATGAGATCCACGAGAAACAGCGTCTCAGACACCACCGGCACTTCCGAGCACCAGCAGATCCAGGTGATCCACCACCGGCCCGCTCTCCACCGCGGCAGCCGCCAGCAGCCGCGCCCGCCCCTGCTCGAACTCCTCCGCGGTCAGCGACCGCAACACCGTGTCCGCCTCCCACCGCACCGTCGGCGCCTTGTCCGCCAACGACTCCGCCGTCACCTGCGGCACCGGCTCCAGCCGCTGCACCGCGAATCCCATCCCGTCCGCCACCTCGGCCACGGTCGGGAACCCGTCGAGCGCCCGCACCGCAGCGGGGAAGAACCGGAACAACCCGACACCGCCATGCCGCTCACGGAACAACGACCGCAACACCACCACTCCGCCCGGCCGCAGCACCCGCCGCAACTCCGCCCCGGCCGCCGCCAGATCCCCCACGTGGTGCACCACCGTGGACATCCACACGACGTCCACCGACCCGTCCGGCAACGGAATCGAGGCCGCGTCCCCGGCGAGCATCGGCAACCCCGACGCCGAGCGCATGTCCGGCGACGGCTCCACCGCGACGACCTCCACGTCCGGGAACCACTCGGCGAACGCCCGCACGAACAACCCGGTCCCCGCCCCCAGGTCGAGCACCGTGCGACCAGGCACGAAGTACGGCGCCACCGCCTCCCGCCACGACGACAACCCCACCAGCGAAATCTCCCGGGCCACCCGGTACGAGGCGGCCTCCACAGCGTCGTAGCGCGTCATCCCACCAGGTAACCGTTACCTCCGGCCCAGCGGAACGCCGAGTCGGTCATTTGAGGTAACCGTCACCTCGCGGGTCTTGCTCACGCACGGCCAAGCGCACGTTCGATCACAAACCTTCGCGGTCCCACCAGGTAAACCCATACGGATGGCGGGATGACAGTGGGCCTTCACACGGACTAAACATTGCGGAGCCATGTCCCTGCCGTGGTACGAAAGGGTTGCCCTGCATGCGAAAGAGCCATCTCAGACCCCTGATCGGGGTCACCGTCGCCGCGAGCGTCGTGTTCGCCATGGGAGGCGTGCCCACCGGCGCTGCTCCCGGCGCTCAGGAAACGACGACGAACTACCAGGTCAGCAACGTTCGCACCGCTGAACAGCGCACCAAGGTCGCCAAGTCCGGTGCCGCCATCGACTCGGTCGAGGAGCACGGCATCGTCGTGATCACCGCGACCGAGCGCGAGGTGAAGAGCCTCAGGGCCCAGGGCTTCGAGGTCGCCGAGCTGCCCAAGCGGATGGAGGCGAACTCCGAGATCGGGCCGTTCGACTTCCCCGCCGCGGACTCGAACTACCACAACTACGCCGAGATGACCGCCGAGATCAACGCCGCGGTCGCGGCCTACCCGAACATCCTGAGCAAGCAGGTCATCGGCAAGTCGTACGAGAACCGCGACATCATCGCGCTCAAGATCAGCGACAACGTCGGCGTCGACGAGAACGAGCCGGAGGTGCTGTTCACGCACCACCAGCACGCCCGTGAGCACCTCACCGTCGAGATGGCGCTGTACACGATCAAGGAGTTCACGACCAAGTACGGCTCCGAAGCGCGGCTCACGGACCTCGTGAACACCCGCGAGATCTGGGTCATCCCGGACGTCAACCCCGACGGCGGCGAGTACGACATCGCGACCGGCAGCTACCGGTCGTGGCGCAAGAACCGGCAGCCCAACGCCGGATCGGCCAACGTCGGCACCGACCTCAACCGCAACTGGGGCTACAAGTGGGGCTGCTGCGGCGGTTCGTCTGGCAGCACCGGCTCTGACACCTACCGCGGGCCGAGCGCGGAGTCCGCGCCCGAGGTGAAGGTCGTGGCCGACTTCGTGCGCGGCCGCAACGTCGGTGGCAAGCAGCAGATCACCTCGTCGATCGACTTCCACACCTACAGCCAGCTCATCCTGTGGCCGTGGGGCTGGACCTACGACGACATCGCGCCCGGCCTGACCCAGGACCAGCGCGACACGTTCGCGACCATCGGCCAGTCCATGGCGCAGAGCAACGGCTACACGCCCGAGCAGTCCAGCGACCTGTACATCACCGACGGGTCGATCCCCGACTGGCTGTGGGGCGCGCAGGGCGTCTTCGCCTACACCTTCGAGATGTACCCCGGCAGCTCGGGCGGCGGCGGCTTCTACCCGCCCGACGAGGTCATCCCGGCCCAGACCTCCCGCAACAAGGAGGCCGTGCTGCAACTGCTGGAGCGCGCCGACTGCCCGTACGAGGCCATCGGCAAGGAACAGCAGTACTGCGGCGTGACCCAGCCGCCGGGCAAGTACTTCGAGAACGCCGCGAACTTCACGATCAGCGACAACAGCACGATCAACTCGCCGATCACGGTGTCCGAGGTGACCGGCAACGCCCCGGCCACCCTCAAGGTCGCGGTGGACATCAAGCACACCTACCAGGGCGACCTGAAGGTCGACCTGGTCGCGCCGGACGGCACCGTCTACGTCCTGCACAACCGCACCGGCGGCGGCACGGACAACATCAACACCACCTACACCGTCAACGCCTCCAGCGAGGTCGCCAACGGCGGCTGGCAGCTGCGGGTCAACGACAACGCGGCCCAGGACACCGGGTTCCTCGACAAGTGGAGCCTGCAGTTCTGAACCGTCTGAGATGAGCCGTCAGGGCGCCGGAACGCCGGCGCCCTGACGCTCGTAGTCCTTGACGCGCATCGAGTCGTGCAGCCGGATGCCCTTCGAGTTGAGCTTGGCCAGCGGCCGCACCAGCCACGACGGCAACGACGTCACCAGTTGCATGCCGCGCACCAGAGCCGTCACACCCGCACGCGACGACGGGATCAGCGTCTTCGCCACGCCCAGCGCGAACGCCCTGCTGGCGTGCACCAGATCACGCATCTCGCTCTCGTAGCGCGCGAACGCCGCCTCGTGGTCCGACCCCTGTGACAACTCGCCGGCCAGCACGTACGCGCCCAGCACGGCGAGGCTCGTGCTGCCGCCGATCGCCGGACCAGGGCAGTACGCGGCGTCGCCCACCAGCGCCACCCGCCCGCGCGACCACGTGTCGGTGGTCAGCTGGGTGATCGAGTCGAAGTAGAACACCCGGTCCTCGTCGAGGTAGCGCATCCACTCGTCGACCTCGGGGTGGAGCCCGGCGAACGCCTCCCGGAGCAGCTGCTTCTGCCGCACCACGTCCCGGTGGTGGTACTCGAGCTCGGCTGAGCGGAACAGGAACACCGCCCGCGCGTCGTCGATGTGCTGTGCCCCGTACACCTGCGCACTGCGCCCGGGCCCGATGTGCCCGCTCATCGCCCCCGGCACGCCCAGCTCCCGCGGCACCGACAACACCGCCAGATACGCGCCCGCGAACGTCTTCGCGACCTCCCCGAACACCAGCCGCCGCACGTTCGAATGCAACCCGTCCGCCCCGATGACCAGGTCGAACCGCCGCGGCGCGCCCACCTCGAAAGTGACCGCCCCGTCGTCGTCGACGGACGTGATCGAGTCGCCGAACACGTACTCGACGTCCTCACGCGTGGCGTCGTAGTAGATCTCGCTCAGGTCGTCGCGCATGACCTCGACGTGCCGGTCCGACGCGGCCGCGAAGATCTTCGTGACATCACCGCTGATCGGCTTGCGCGTCCCCTCGCGCAGGAACTTCAGCCGCGTGGTCCCGGTCGCCAACGCCTCGATCCGCGGCAGCACGCCCATCCGCTCCGAGATGTCCATCGCCGGCTTGAACAGGTCCACCGCGTGCCCACCGGTCTTGCGCAGCACCGGCGACCGCTCGACCACCGTCACCTGATGCCCGTACCGCGTGAGCCAGTACGCCAGCACCGGACCCGCGATGCTCGCCCCGGAAACGAGAATCCGCACGTCAAACCCCCTTACTTAACGGTCGGTAAGCCACTCCGGCGAGCCTACACCCAGATTTACCGACTGTTAAGTAAGATTCGGCCGTGGCCAGACCGTCCGACACCAAGAAGCGGATCATGCAGACCGCGCGGGAACTGTTCGCCACCAAGGGCGTGCAGCAGACCAGCCTGCAGGAGATCGCCGACCGCCTCGGCATCACCAAACCCGCGCTCTACTACCACTTCGCCTCACGCGACGACCTGATCCGCAGCATCGTCACCCCACTGCTCGACGACGGCGAGACCTTCCTCGCCCGCATGGAGGAACGCGACGACGTGGCGCCCCTCGAACTCATCGAGGGCTTCTTCGACTTCCACCACCGCCACCGCGCCGACGTGCTGCTGCTGCTCTCCGAACTGACCACGCTCGCCGAACTGGGCCTGATCGACGTCGTGCTCGCCTGGCGCGCCCGCCTCACCCACCTCGTGTTCGGCCCCAACCCCACGCTGGAACAGCAGGCACGCGCCGTGCTGGCGTTCGGCGGCATGCAGGACTGCACCATGCAGTTCCCCGACGCGCCGTTCGACGAACTGCGCGCCGCAACGGTGACGGCCGCGAGCGCCGCGCTCGGCCTGGACCGTCAGACCCGCTGACCAGAATCGAAATTGGGGGAACCCGGCCAGCGCCGTGTGTGTGGTGCGCTGCCATAGACCGTTCGGCCTCTCCCGATCAACGCCCGCGTGGACGACCATCACGCGGGTGACCCTCCGCCACGCCTGGGTGCTGCCGCTGACACCCACGGCCGTCGTGCTGCTCATCGCGGTCGCCCTGATCCCGATCACGGCTCCCACCGACGAACGCGTGTGGCTGCTCGGCCTCCTGATCACCGCCGCGCTGCTCGCCACCGCCGCGGCGGCCACCCGCATCTCCGGCGAGCCCACGACCAGGCCGCGGGCGATCGCCGCCGGCACCGGGGTCCTGACCGCTGCCACGCCGTTCGTGGTCGGCGGCGTCCTCGGCGGCCCAACGGAAGCGCTGGTCGTCGTGCCGTGGCTGATCTTCGGCCTGGGCGCCGCGTACTGGCAGCTGCGGCTGTGCGAGGGAGCGCGGTCACGGCCGCTGCACGCCGCCATAGGATTCGGCTACACCTTCGCCTTCACCGCCGTGACGCTGTTGTTCGCAGTGCTGTCGGCACGGCTGATCGACTGATGAGAATCGGCTCTCAAAACCACTCTCAGTTGACCTGGGCGCGGGGTAGGGTCCGGCAACCGAATTACACGCGGGGAGAGACATGCGCGCCGTCGAGATCAGACCTGGGGTCCGGATCCGCTGGGTGGAAGTGCCGGGTGCCTCGCCCGCCCGCGTGTACCTGCACGGCCTCGGCGCGTCGTCCGCGCCGTACTACGCCGAGGCGGTCGCGCATCCGCTGCTCGCCGGGCGCCGCAGCCTCATGATGGACATGCTCGGGTTCGGCATCAGCGACCGCCCGACCGGGTTCGCCTACTCGCTGGAGGGCCACGCCGACGCGCTGGCGGTGGCGCTGGCCAAGATCGGCCTGCGGCGCAGCGAGATCATCGGTCACAGCATGGGCGGCGCCGTCGCCATCGTGCTCGCCGCGCGGCATCCCGAGATGGTGCGCTCGCTCGTGCTCGTCGACCCGCACGTCGACCCCGCCTCGCCCTCGCTCGGCGCGCCCGGCAGCCGGGGCATCGCCGCCTACGGTGAGGCCGACTTCCTGTCCCACGGCTTCGACCGCGTCCTGCGCGACGTCGGTCCGCACTGGGCCGCCACCATGCGCATGGCCGGCCGCGAAGCCCTCTACCGCAGCGCCGTCGACCTCGTGCGCGGCACCTCGCCGACCATGCGGAAGCTGTTGCTGGAACTCGAGATCCCGCGCGTCTTCCTGCACCCCGAGGAAGCCCCGCCGCGTGGCGCCCGCGAGCTCACCGCCGCCGGCGTCCAGGTCATCTCCGTGCCGAACACCGGCCACAACATCATGATCGACAACGTCGAGGGCTTCGCACGCGCCGTCGCCCAGCAGCGCCTGTCGGTCTAGCCCAGCTCGCGCTCGATCGCGCCGGACAGCAGCTCACGCGCCCGTTCCAACGTCAGCGAGCCGCTGTGCCAGCGCTCGCTCAAGCCTTCGACCAGCGCGGTGAGACGCTCCGCGGCGGCCGCCGCGTCCACGTCCGGATTCGCTTGGCGGACAAGGGTTTCGACGTCGGCGTTCCAGGCGTCCGTTGCTGTCAGCAACGTCGACCGCAGCTCCTCGTGGAACGCCGCGCTGGCCCGCAGCTCACCCCACGCCACGCTGGTCTCCCGCACGTGCTCGGTGTCCTGCAGCTCGCCCAGCAGCATCTGCTCGACCTGCTCCCGCGGATCGTCCGGCACCACGCCGGACGTGTAGGTCTGCGCGCGGTGGTTCACGTGCTCCAGCGCCGCCCGCAGAATCCCGGCGCGGTCCTTGAAGTGGTAGTAGATCAACGCCGTGGACACCCCGGCCTCGGCCGCGAGCTTCTCGACGCGCAACCCGCGCACACCGTCCTGCGCGATCACCCGCACCGCGGCCTCGAGCATCTGGGTCCTGCGCTCCGACACGTCCGTCCTCACCTGGGTTGCTGCCGGCCTGGTTCCTGCTGGGTGGTGCAGTGGATGCCGCCACCACCCGACGCGATGCCGTCGATGTTGATCTGCACCACCGTACGGCCGGGAAACAACCGTTCCAACGTCGACTTCGCCGCCGCGTCCGCCCGAGCGTCACCGAACTCCGGCCCGATCACCGCACCGTTGCACACGTAGAAGTTCACGTACCCACCGGCGAAGTCGGGATCCGGCACCCGCACCGTCGACGGCGCCTCGAGCACCTCGACCCGCAACGCCCGGCCGTCCGCGTCCGTCGCCGTCTTGAGGATCTCCAGGTGACGACGCGTCACGTCGTAGTCGAACGACTCGGGATCGTTGTCCAGCCCCGCCACCACCACACCGGCACCGGCGAACCGGGCGTAGAAGTCCGTGTGCCCGTCGGTGATGTCCTTCCCCGCGATGCCCGGCAGCCAGATCACCTTCCGGATCCCGAGCAGCCGCCCCAGCTCCTCCTCGACATCGGGCTTCGTCCAGCCCCGATTGCGGTTGCCGTTGAGCACACAGCTCTCGGTGATGATCGCCGTGCCCTCACCGTCGACCTCCAGCGCACCACCTTCGAGCACCAGATCCGTCCGCACCCGCTCAACGCCCGCACGCCCGGCCACGAACCCCGCGACCTTCGCGTCCCGCCGATGCCCCTGCTTGCCGCCCCAGCCGTTGAAGTTGAAGTCCACCGCCGCACCGCGCACGAACACCGGCCCGGTGTCGCGCATCCACAGGTCGTCGAGCTCCGCGGCCACCAGCTCCACACCAGGACCGGTCAGCTTCTCGGCCGCCTCCAGGTCCTCGGCCCGCACCAGCATCGACACCGGCTCGAACCGGGCGATCGTGGTCGCGATCGCCGCCAGATCCCGCCGCACCCGCGGCGCGAGGTCACGGCCCCAGATCCGCTCGTCGGCCACGAACGCCATCCACGTCCGCGCGTGCGGCTCGCCCTCCTCGGGCATCAGCCACGTCCTGCCGCCGGTGTCGTCCCCGCAGCCGGCGATCAGACCGCTCATGGCTGCTGCCGCCGACTGCACGAAAGTTCGCCGGTTCATGGCGCCACGGTAACCCTGACTGAAATTTCAGTCAAACCGTTCCAGCTGGTCAGCCCATTGCTGCGCTGCTCAGCACCGGCGTTCGGTGTACTTGCTCCAGCCGTCCTCACCGAGCGACACGACGCCGAGCGCGCGCGTGCACTGGTTGATCGTGCTCGTGGCGTTCGACCACACCTCGCGCTGGTCGACGCGGCCGATCACCTTGCCGTGGTTCTTCCCGTCGTCGGTCGTGACCGCGGCGGTGACGTGGAACAGGTCGTGCCTCGCGGCCCAATCCGCCCACACGAAGACGTAGCCCCAGTTCTTGCCGCAGCCCGCGAACTGCTTCACCGAGGCGGCGGTCTGACCGTCGGCGAACTTCACGTACGCGGTCGACCCGATCTGCCGGGCCGACGCGCAGCCCGGCGGCGTCTCGGCGTGCGCGACGCCCGGCGCGAGCAAGGACGCCAGGGCGGCGGCGATGATCAGCAATGCCTTCTTCATGATCGGCACTCTGGCAGCGGCTGCTGACACCGCCCTGACTCGCTCAGCGGCGCTTGGCCGTCGCGGTCCAGTGCGAGGGGCGGGTCAGCGTGGCCGGAAGCTTTGTCCTGGCGTTGCCGCGGGCTGCGTTGACCTGCGGCTGAGTGAGGAACAGGCAGGTGCTCAGGTCCGCGCCGGCGAGGTCGGCGCCGCGCAGGTCGGCACCGATCATGTCCGCCCGCGACAGGTCGGAGTTCGTGAGGTCCGCGCCGATCAGGTAGGCGCCGCGGAAGTCGGCGCTGCCGAGGTTCTTGTTCCGCAGCCGCGCGCCGATCAGGTCCGCGCCGCGGCAGGACTTCGCGCTGGTCCGCAGCCGTTCGCTGGTGCGCAGCAGCAGGACGTTCACCTTGGCGCGGATCTCCGCGACGTCGAGCCGCAGGATGTCGTCCGGGCCGGCGACCGTGTGCGCCTCGACCTCGCTGTAGGCGGCGTCGAGGTCGTCGTGCGGGTCGAGCCGGCGGGCCTCGGCGAGGTACCAGAGCAGTTCGTGCAGCTGCCGCACGACGGGGAAGACGTCGAACATCTTCTGCCGCTCACCGGTGCGCCAGTCGTTGCCCGCGAACACCGTCTGCGACACGCGCTGACCCGCGCCGAAGCAGTCGTAGACCGTGCAGCCGGAATAGCCCTTCTGCCGCAACTGGTCGTGGATGCCGCACCGGTGATCGGCCAGCAGGTTGCGGCACGGCGTACCCGCGTCCTTGGTGGCGGCGAAATCCGCCGACCTGGCGAACGGCAGCGCGACGCAGCACAACCCGAAACAGTTGGCGCAGTCGCCCTTCAGCTCGTCCATCACCGATCAGGATACGGACCGCCGCCGCCACTCCTTGAGCTGCCTGCTGAACTCCTTGCGGCCGGTGATCTCGACGTCGGGGCCGGGATCCAACGCCATGGCGCCCATCTCCGTGACGTGGTCGTCCCCGACCTTCCAGATGCCCCTGACACCGGCCGCGGCCGCCTTGTTGGCACGGTTGAGCATGTAGCCCGCGCGTTGCCACGAGATCTGCGCGATCACCGGTCTCCACGCGTCATGACCTTCGGCCAGCAGGTCGGAGCCGAAGCCGTTGGCCCGGATGATGCTCTCGGCCTCGCTGATCAACCCGGCCAGCATTCCGTCCACCTCGTGCAACGCCTCCGCCAACCCGCTACCCGCCACCAGTCTCGGACGCAGGGCGTGCACCACGTTCGTCAGTCTCACCAACGGCAGGCAGTCCTGGACGACCACCTTCGGCATGCCTTTTCGCTGGCAGACCTTGTACAGCGACATGGCGACGGGCACCGACGGCAACGCATTGAGCAGCGCGCCGAGGCGTGCCCGCAGCACGGTGGCGTCGGTCGCCGGGTCGCTCAGCGACTGCGTGACCGTGGTGAGCCGGGCGCGCGAGACAGTGGCGTGGTCACCGAGAAACGACACCATCTGCAGGGCGATGAGCACCGGATGGTCGCCGCGCTTGCCGCCGTGCTTGAACTTGTTCTCCCGCCAGTAGTCCAGCCCTTTGGACTTGGCGAAGTCCTTTTCGAACGTCTCCCACCGGTTGGTCTTGTCGTGGTTCTCGCCGACGATGTTGAACTTGCCCTCCGTGACGGCCCGTTGCACCGCCCGATTTCCCGCGAGCGCCTGCAGCCCCAGCAACGCACGTCCGGGAAGATGTCCGTGAGCACCCACCGCAGACCTCCTGTGCGCCGTTCAGTCCAATGGTGCTGAACCGTTCGGCCCCGGACAAGCCCGCTCGCACTAACGGCGCAACGCCCGCAACTCCGCCGCCGTCTCGTCGAGCTGCCGCTCCGCCCGTTCGGCCCGCGCCAGCAACTGCGCCCGCGCGTCCTCCACCGCGGCCAGGGTCTGCCGCACCGCCGCCACCTGCTCGGCGCCTTCCTGCCTGACCTGTCCGAGCCGCGAGTCGAGTTCGCTGCGGGACCGTTCGAGCTCGGCACGGGCGTCCGCGGCGGTCTGCTCGGCTCGTTCCGCCCGCACCACGGCCTGATCCCGGGCCTTCGCGGCGCGGCTGACGGTCTCGGCGGCCTCCTGACGTGCGGCTTCGATCTGGGCTGCGGCGTCGGCACGAGTCTGCTCGACGTGGGCTGCGGCAGCCTCGGTCTCGGCGCGTGCCTGCTCGGCCAACGCTTGAGCCGCGGCCTGGGCCTGCTCGATCTCGCGGGCAGCCTCGACGCGGGCCTGTTCGACCTCCTTCGCCGCCTGCCGCCGTGCCTGCTCGGCGTGCTTCACCGCATCGGCCCGCGCCTGCTCCGCCGCCTCCAACGCCAGGCGCACCTTCTCGTCCACCTCTGCCCGGATCTCCTCGATCACGGCCGCCGCCTGCACCCTCACCTCGGCGATCTGCGCCTCAGCCCGCTCGCCGGCCACCCGCGCGGCCTCCTGGGCCTCGTCCCGCTCGGTGAACGCGGCGTCCACGGCCTCGTCGGCTTCCTCCGCCGACCGGACAGCCTGCTCGGTCGTCTCCTCGGCCGCCTTGCGCGCCTGCTCCGCCTCGTGGCGCCGCCGTTCCGCGGCCGCCAACTCCGACTGGGCCTCAGCGACCCGGCGCGCGGCCTCGGCCTCCGCTGCCTGGATCTGGCTCTCCGCGACGCTCGGGTCCGCCATCGCGTTCAGCTCGCCGACCGCCCGGCCCAGCGTCTGCGTCATCTGCTCGGACAGCACCCGGAAACGGTCGAGGAGCTCTTCGGCCCTGATCTTGGCGGTACCGGAGACCCTGGGGAGATTCGTCACGGTGACGACCTCCAAGTTTTGCTCAGGGGCTTCCGCCAGCCGCTGTCGCTCCCTCCACGCCCGCCAGCGCGTGTGCTCGGGCAGGTCGCAGTACTCCGAGGGCCTGCCTGGGCCGCCACCTCGAAAAACGGGGCGCTCGCAGCCGGGGAAGTTACAGCTCGTCTCCACGCGGATATCGTAGCAGAATTACGTGTGTAATAACGTTGCCCAACGCAACGCTACCCAATTGGGCGGGACAAATCTGACCGCCGATAAGTGAACATTATCGGCGGTCAGAAATCTGAGCGGATCCGACAGAGATGGACAGGTGGGCCGTGTTGTCGATCATGGAGAATGAGCCGCACCGGCGTGGGGGGACACATGGGCATCGACTTCGACTACGAGTTCCACGTGCACCGGCGGGACGCCCGCCGCTTCCTGACCGCGGTCGCGGAGCTCTGCCACCCGCAGAAATCACGGTGGACGAACGTGGTCCTGCCCGACGGCACGTCGGTGAGGTTGCCAGGCACCCATGGCTTCACCAGCGGCAAAACAGTGGAGTTGCCCCTCGCCGGCCCGTCGGGGCAGAGTTTCGACCTGTCCCTCTGCTTTCCGGTGGACGAGCCGCTGCGGGCTTATCGCGATGAGCAGACGGATCCGGCCGGTGTGGACCGCACCTGGCCGGACGGCAGCAGCCGGGTCGTGGTGGGCTACATCTACCTCAGCATGAGCGACACCTTCGCGATCCTGCCGGATCACTGGAGGTTCGGGTTCATGCCGGCGGTCAACTCGCAGAGCCGGCTGTTCCTGATGTCACCATCGATCCGGGAGACCTTCGCGACGCTGGCACTGTCGACTGGTGCATCGCTGTGCCTGCTCGACAGTGAACTGGGCGGCCCCGAGATCATCGTGACGGCGCTGGGGCAGCGCGTCTCCACCCGGGTTCCCGGACCGTGCCTGCTGTGGAATCCCCGCGGGCACACCACTGAGGCGTTCGAGGAGTTGTCGTCCTGGCTGGCCGGACAGCCCCCGGACCCGCCGAAGTGGATCATCGGGCCGGAGCATCCGCAGTTCCCTGCCGTCATCGACAGCCTCGCCGGCTACGCGCGGGTGGCGCCGCACCTGTGGATCGGCCCGTGAAGGCTTCTGCTGCGGTGCTCCTTGCAGCGCAACGGGTTCTTCACGATTTCCGTCATCAGGCTCCGCGGACTGTTCGATAATGTGACGCATACCTGGACGGGGGTGTCGTGGCCGAGGTGTTCCTGAGCTACGCCACGCCGGACCAGGCACTGGCGCAGGAGGTTTTCTCCTGGCTGCGCGACGCCGGCCACGACGTCTTCTTCGACCGCGACCAGAACCGTGGCATCGAGCTCGGCGAGGACTGGAAACAGCGGCTGTACCGGGAGCTGCGGCGCGTCGACGCCGTCGTCTCACTGGTGACACCGCAGTACGTCGCCTCGACGTGGTGCACCGCCGAGGTGGCGATCGCCGACTCGCGCGGCTGCCGGATCCTCCCCCTGCGCTCGACGGACGCCGCCCATCCCCTGCTGGACCGCCAGCAGTACGCCGACCTCACGACGGACGCCGCCCGCGAATGGCTGCTCGTCGCCCTGCGCCGCATCGACACCGACGGCTTCCGCGAGTGGCGCGACGGCGAGAACCCCTACCCCGGCCTCGAACCGTTCACGCCGGAGCTCAGCGGGTTGTTCTTCGGCCGGGGCCGCGAGAGCCGAGCGCTGGCCGCGAAGGTGCGGGTCGACGACGGGCGTGGCGTGCTCGCGGTGACCGGGCCGTCCGGCTGCGGCAAGTCGTCGCTGGTCAGGGCCGGTCTGATTCCCGCGCTCACGGACTGGCTGTGCCTCGAACCCTGGACTCCCGGCGACGACCCGGTGTCCGCGCTGGCCCACTCGATCGTCGACACCGCCCGGCGCAACGGACTGCGGTGGAAGCTCGAGACCGTCCGCCGCCGGCTCAAGCGGGACGACGGCCTCAAGGAACTCGCCGAGGAGTTGCTGGCAGACAGCGACGGCCCGCGGCGGACCCGGTTGCTGGTGCCGATCGACCAGGGCGAGGAGCTCTTCACCCGCACCGACGCCGACCGCCGCGCGCGATTGGCCGGGCTCCTGCACAGCGCGCTCGGCGGCGGAGTCCGCGCGGTCATCACCCTGCGGTCGGAGTTCCTCGACGACCTGAGCGAACAGACCGAGCTGGCCGCGGACGTCGAGCCTTTTCTGCTCGGGCCGTTGCCGAGGGACATGCTGCGGCTCGCGATCGAGGAACCCGCCGCCGTCGCCGGGTTGCGGCCGGCACCGGAACTGGTCGCCCGCCTCGTCGCCGACACCGAGAGCGGTGAGGCGTTGCCGTTGCTGGCGTTCACGCTGCAGAGGCTCGCGCACGGCCGGTCCCGCGGCGACACGCTCAGCCTGAGCGACTACGACGACCTCGCGGCCCGGTCCGGCTACCGCGACCTCACCGGTCTGCACGCGGTGCTCGCCAGCCGGGCCGACCACGCCCTCGCCACCGCGGTCGAGCGCAGCACTCTGACCAGCGCGGACGTGCTCAGCGGGCTGCTGCGCCTGGTCACGCTCGACGACGCGGACCGGCGTTCGCGGCGCCGCGTGGAGGTCGGCCAGCTGACTGACGAGCTGGCGGCGGCGTTCTCCGTGTTCGTCGACGAACGACTGCTCACCAAGGACGGCGACGAGATCGGGCTCGCCCACGAAGCCCTGCTCACCGCCTGGCCGTCGCTGGACGAGCTGATCGAGGAGAAGGGGTCGGCACTGCGCGCGGCGCGCACGGTCGAACGTGCCGCCGCGGACTGGGTCGCCGCGAAACGGGCGGGTTCCCATCTGTGGGACGACGAACGCCTCGCGGGGCTGCCCAGAACACCCCTCAACCTCGATCAACGCGGACAGGAGTTCCTCGACACCAGCCGCGCCCAGGCCGACGCCACCCGGCGGCGAACCCGCAAGCGACGCGCCGCTGTCACGACCGCCATGGCGGTGCTGTCGGTCGCCGCCCTGATCGCCGCGGTGATCGCGGTGTGGCAGGCGGGCACGCTCAAGGACGAACGCGACGCCGCGACCGTGCGCAGTCTCGTCGCTCAGGCCGACGAGGCGCGGGACAGCGATCCGCGGCTGGCCCTGCAACTGGCTCTCGCCGCGGACCAGATCGGGTCGGGCAGCGAGGCGCTCGCGAGCCTGACCAGCACGGTCACCATGAACAACTACGCGGGCACGGCCGGCGGACACACCAGCGCGGTGCGTGCGGTGGCCTTCGGCAAGGACGGCCGGGTGATGGCCTCCGGTGACACCGCCGACCACGCCGTGCGGTTGTGGGACGTCAGCGATCCGGCGAAACCGAAGCAGCTGGGCGTGCCGTTGACCGACCACACGGGCTGGGTCGCCGCGATGGCGTTCAGCCCTGACGGCGCGACGCTGGCCACCGCGAGCTTCGCCGAGGTGATCCTGTGGGACGTGACCGACCCGGCCAAGCCGGTGAAACGGCACGTCCTGGAGGCGCAGCCGGGTGCGGGTTCGACTGTGCGCACTCCGGAGACCCTCGGTGTCGCGTTCGCCCAGGAGGGCCGGCTGCTCGCCGCCACGAACGGCAGCGCGCTCACCTTCTGGGTGATCGACCCGGCGGGACCACGCCGGCTCAGCACGCCGTTGCGCCACAACGGCGCGTTCAGCGACGTGGTGATCAGCCCGAACGGCCAGGTCGCGGCGAGCGCCACCAGCCAGTCCGAAATTGCCGTGCCGAACGCGGCCGCGGACGTGGTGCTGTGGGACATCCGTGATCCGGCCAACCCGGTCGAGCGAGGCCGGGTGCAGCCCGGCAAGGCGGTCACCGCGCTCGCCTTCGGCAAGGACGGCGCGACGCTGGCGGTGGCCGCGAACGCGCCCGGTGCCGTGCAGCTGCTGGACGTGCGTGATCCAGGCCTGCCCAGTCCGCTCACCGCGGCGCTGGGAGAACACGCCAACGTGATCAACGACGTCGCGTTCTCGCCGGACGGACTCACCATGATCACCGCGAGCGACGACGGCACGGCGATCATGTGGGACGTCAGCTCACCCGCCACCCCGCGGCGGATCGGCCGGCCGCTCACGGACCACCGCGGTGCCGTCAACGAGATCGCGTTCAGTCCGGACGGCACGACCTTCGCCACCGCGGGTGCCGACCGGACAGTGGTCCTGTGGCACACCCGTGACGTGTTGCGGCCGGTCAGGTTCGGTGAGCCGTTCCGGACTCACTACGTGGGCGTCCGGACCGCGGTGATCCAGCCGGGCAACCGTCTGTTGCTCACCGCGGTGAACGGTGGGCGAGCCCAGTTGGTGGACATCAGCGATCCGGCCAGGCCCGTGGCCGCCAGGACGCTCGGCGACACCCCGAACGCGGTCATCGCCGGACAGCCGGCGATGACCGTCGCGGCGGCGTTCAGCCCGGACGGGAAGGTGCTCGCCACCAGCGACAACCCGCCGGAACACGACACCGTCGTGCTGTGGAACGTCGCCGATCCCGACCACGTCACCCAGTACCCGAACAAGCTGACCGGCCACACCGGCCCGATCGTCGCGCTGGAGTTCAGCGCGGACGGCCGCACACTGCGCAGCGCGGGCAAGAAACCCGACCTGATGCGGTGGGACGTCAGCAATCCCAACGAACCCCGCGAGATCGGCCGGGGCCCGACGGACCGCGAGGACGTCCGGATCGCGGTCGCCTTCAGCCCCGACGGCCGGACCATCGTCACCGGCGGCGAACCAGGGGGTGCGCTCGTCCTGCGCGACATCAGCGACCTGAACGACGTGCGTGACCTCGGGAAGCTCGGCGACGACGGCGTGGCGGGCTTCGCGTTCGCCCCGAACGGCCAGGTGCTGGCGACCGCCGGCGACGAGGTCGCCCTGTGGGACCTCCGCGACCTGGCCGCACCGCGCCGGTTCGACGGTGTGGTGGACGCGGGCGATTCGACCCTGGCGGTCGCGTTCAGTCCGGACAGCCGGATCCTGGCCGTCAGCGGCCGGGGTGGCACGGTGTCGTTGTGGAACGTGGAGGATCCGGACCGGCCGCGGCCGATCGGGTCACCGCTGGCCGGGAGCGGCTCGCCGTTCTTGACGCTGGCGTTCAGCCCGGACGGCCGCATGCTGGTCTCGGGCGACAACGCCGGAGCGGTGACGCTGTGGGACTTCTCCCGGCTGCACGACGCGCGGGAGCACCTCGTCGAACTGGCCTGCGCACGTGCCGGGCGCGAGTTCGGCGTCGAGGAGTGGAACAACTACGTCGGCGCGGGTCAGCCGTACCGCACCGGCTGCTAGCGGACCAGGCGGACCTTGAAGTACTCGTACTCGCCGGGGTCGACGGTCTCGTTCTCGTTGAAGTCGATGACCGCGGTGACGAAGAGCGAGTCGACCTTCAGGTCGGGGCTCTCCTCGGCGCGTTTGAACAACACCTTCTCCTGGTCGTCGGAGTGCTTCTGCACCCGGCTCTCGGCGTAGTAGTTCTCCGAGTCGGCGTCCAGGAGCAGCGTCATCCGGCCGCTCCTCTGGTCCGGCATGCCCGTGCCCGGCCGCAGGTACTGGACGTCCATGAACTTCATGCCCGGCTCCAGCACGAAGATCGTGCGGTCGGTCCACGAGATCATCCGCAGCGCCAGGTCGGACTTGGCACGCTTGGGGAAGCGGACCTCGAACTCGCCGGTGCCGATCTGGGTCTCCACCTCGTCGCGGCCGTTCTCGGCACGGGTGCGCATCGGTGACTTCGCGTCGTTCACCCAGAACTCCAGGCCCAGTACAGGTGACTTGGACTGCTCGTCCTGAAACGCCTGGGGCGACTGGACTTCCGGCGAACCTGACGGCGGGGAGGCGCAGGCGGCGAGGACGGCCAAGGCGGCGAGAGACCAGGTCTTCGACACACTCGGGATCGTAGCCCTGGAGCCGCCTGGTTTGGTGCGAAACGGGGAAGTCGGAACGGTCGTGACCGGTGGCTGTGGAAAACTGCCGCCATGACGTCCGTTCCCGACCGGATCGCGGCCGACCTCGAGAAGGAGATCCTCGAGCAGCGGCTGGACTCCGGCGCGCGCTTCGCGTTGCGCACCGAGTTGATCGAACGGTTCGGGGTCAGCGCGAACGCCATGAACGAGGCGTTGCGCATCCTGCGGGAACGTGGCGTGGTCAACGTCAAGCCCGGTGTGCAGGGCGGCGTGTTCATCGCCCAGCCGCCGCCGCAGGTCCGGCTCGGGGTGATCGACCTGTGGTTCCGCGGGCTGCTGGTGGCAGGCTCCGAGGACTCCGACCTGGTCGGGTCCTGGATGTACTGCGGTGACCAGCCGCACGACATCGCGTTCGTGAAGGGCGCCAACGGAAAGCTGCACCACTTCGCCTACGAGATCGACGACTGGAGCGCCCTGCTGCGCGCGGGCGACGTCATGTCCATGGACGACGTACCCATCGACTTCGGCCCCGCCAGGCACGGCATCACCCGCGGCGGCACCATCTACTTCTTCGACCCTTCCGGCAACCGCAACGAGGTCTTCTCCGGCGGCTACCGCACCGGACCGGACTTCCGGCGCATCACCTGGACCATGGACCAGGCGGCCCGCGGCATCAACTACACCCACCGCGAGATCGACCAGGCGTTCCTGGAAGTGGTCACCTGAGCCGCTTCAGCCCAGGCGGCGTGACACCGGGAAGTCGAAGTAGGTGTCCGGGAACGGCTCGTCGTTCAGCGTGAAGTGCCACCACTCCTCTGGCAGGTTGCGGAACCCCGCCCGTCCCATCGCCGACTTCAGCAGCTGCCGGTTCTCCCGCGCCTGGCCCGTGACCCGCGGGTCGTCGGTGTGCGACAACGTGTCGAAGCAGTCGTAGCCGGTGGCCATGTCGACGGTGTTGTCCGGGAACCGTTGGGGCGCGGCACAGTCCACCAGCCGCTCCCCCGGCACGTACGGCCGCTGGTACCGCGCGGGCAGCCGCACGATCGTCAGGTCGAGCGTGGACCCGCGGCTGTGGCCGGACTTCTCCGCGATGTAGCCGTCCTCGAACAGCCGCGTCTTGTCGACCCGCGGGTAGAACTCGGGCTTCATCCGCTGGTCGGCGAGATCGCGGGCCCACCGCACGAAGTGGTCGACCGCGCGCTGCGGCCGGTAGCAGTCGTAGACCTTGAGCGTGTAGCCCTGCGCGAGCATCTCGCGCTGAACCTTGCGCAACGCGAGGGCCACGGGCCTGGTCAGGATGCACAGCGGCTGCCGGTAGCCGTCGACGCGGGTGCCCACGAAGTTGTGCGCGGTGTAGTAGCGGATGTCGTGCAGAATCGTCGGGGCGACGTCCTTGAGCACGACGAAACCGTTGGTGGCGTTGGCAGGCATCGCGAACGACAGGGTCAGCAGCACGGAGAGCAGCAGGGCGCGCATGGAGTTCATCCAAGCAGCGCAGGTGCCCGCGTTGAAGAGCCGAGACCGGTCAACGGAACAGGTCGCCGACCGTCCGCAGGGTGGCGAGCACCAACGCCCGCGTGACGGTGACGATCTCGCTCACGCGGACCTGTTCCTGCGGGCTGTGGGCGAGCCGGACGTCGCCGGGCCCGTACTGCAGCGTCGGGATGCCCGCCCCGGCGTACAGCCGCAGGTCGCTGCCGTACGGAGCGCCGCGCTCGGCAGGCCGCGCGCCGCCGGTGACGTCGGCGTGCGCGACGCCGACCACCTCCGCGAGCGGATGTCCCGCCGGGAGCCGCCCGCTCGCGAACTGGCCGCCCGGCCACGTCACGGCGGCGGGGTGCGAGCGCAGCCACGGGTCCGCCGCGCAGGCCTCGGCCACGCAGTCCTCCAGCTCGGCGCGGGCGCGGGCCGGGTCCTCTCCCAGTTGGACGCCCAGTCTTCCCTCGGCCACCAGGAGATCCGGCACGGTGCTGGCCCAGTCGCCTGCCTGCACGGTGCCGACGGACAGCGGGTACGGAACGGGGTAGTCCGACATGAGCGGGTCGGCGCCGGCGTTGCGGCGGGCCTCCAGCCTGGCGAGCGCGTGGTGGACGGGCAGGTAGGCGTCGATGGCGCTGACGCCCGCATACCTGGTGCTGCCGTGCGTCGCCTTGCCCGGCACCTCGATCCGGAAGGTGAGAGCGCCGGCGTTCGCGATCATCAACGCGCCACTGGTCGGTTCGGTGATGATGCAGGCGTCACCGGTGTGCCCGCGGGCGAGCGTGCCGAACGCGCCGAGCCCGCCGTCCTCCTCGCTGACGACGAAATGCGCCGACACCTGGCCGCGCAACGGTGCGCCGGCCGCGCGGATCGCGGCCAGTGCGGCGAGGATCGCCACCACACCGGCCTTCATGTCGCACGCGCCGCGGCCGTGCACCACGTCCCCGGCGACCCGCGGGCGGAACGGATCGCCCTCCCACCGCGCCAGGTCACCGGGAGGAACGACGTCGACGTGCCCCTGTAAAACCAAAGTCGGCCCGTCACCCCGCCGCCGGGTCCCGCCGACCAGGCCCCACGCCTCCGTGCGCGGGGCTTCACCGCCGGGGAACTCGGGATGTGCCCGCAGGCCGGGCAGGTCCATCGACCACAGGTCGACGTCGAGGTCCAGGCGCTCCAGCTGTCCGGCCAGGACGTGTTGCAGTTCGGACTCCGCGGCGCTGCCCGTCACGCTCGGCACCTCGAGGAGCTCCAGCAGAAGCCGCCCGATCGCCGCCTCGTCCACCGCGTCCAGCGCGGCCGCCTCCACATCTCTCATCGTCACAAGCCGGAGACTAGGTTCGGCCGGGCACTGCAAACAATTGTCATCTGTGGCGCGCTGTACTGGGTTTTTTGCAAATCAGGGCACCCGTTGGCGGTTCTTTGCGCGGCGACGCATGCTCGCAGGTATGGACGGCATCGACGAAGCGATCATCCAGTGCGTGCTGCGCAACGCCCGCGCCACCTACTCCGAGATCGGCAAGGCCGCCGGGTTGTCGGCGTCCGCCGCCAAGAGACGGCTGGACCGGCTGGTGTCGAGCGGCGCGATCCGCGGGTTCACCGCGATCGTGGACCCGCAGGCACTCGCGTGGCACACCGAGGCGTTCGTGGAGGTCTACTGCGCCGGCAACCCCACCCCGGCCGACCTGCGCAGGGCCCTCGACGACATCCCCGAGATCGTCGAAGCCTGCACCGTCTCCGGTGCCGCCGACGCGATGATCTACCTGCTCGCCCGCGACATCCCGCACCTGGAACAGGCCATCCAGCGCGTGCGGGCCACCGCGCCGGTCGAGCGGACCGAGAGCGCGATCGTGCTCTCCCGGCTGCTCTCCCGGCCGCGCCTGTGATCAATCGGCCAGCAGCATCCGCACCACCGTCGCGGTGTTGAGACCGGTGAGCGGGACGGCCTGGACGTACTCGGCGATGGCGGCCCGGTGCCGGAGTCGGGTGACGGTGGAGGGCAGCCGCGCGACGTGCCGGGCGTAGGCCTCGACGACCGCGCCGGCGGGTGGGTACCTCTGCAGGGTCATGCCCATGCCGCCGCACCAGGTCATGATCTCCAGCAACTGGCCTGTGTGGTCGATGAGCTCCTCGTCGACGTCGTCGGACGTGATCGCCGCGTGCAGATGGGCAGCTGTCGCGACCTCTCCAGCGAAGTAGCCGTTCAGGTAGTCGCCGTCGCATGCGTGCCGAAGCAACCACGGGCCACCGTGATGTCGTGTGCACAGCGCCTCGACGACGTAGACACGACCCCAACCGGCGGTGCGGTGACCGAGCCACGTCAACGCCTCGCCGCCGGACCGCCGCCGGAGCAGTGCGGCAGCGGCGAGCGGGGCGAAGTGGTTGGAGAGCAGCCCGATGGTCTGGATCAGCGGGACGTCGCGCTCGTCGTGGTCGGTCGCAAGCAGGCCCAGACCAACGACGACCGTGCCGCGGTCACGGCCGTGACGCACGAGCCATCGGCCGGTTCGCCGGACACGTGCACGGTCGGCACGCAGCGCCGCGGCGGTGATGTGGTCGTTGCGGTGAATCGGGACCTGGAGGTCGGCCAACTTCTCGGCGAGCTGCTCCAGCGACGCCTCGGAAGAGGCGAAGTACCAGTCGAGAACGGCCGCCGCGTCGGCGCCGGCGGTGCGAAGGTTCTGCGAACGGTCGCCGCGAGCGCGATACCGGGCGTCGTCCGGGTAGGGTGACCCGTCCCGGGGAAGAGGATCGTCGGGGAACTGACGGTGCAGCGCCAACGCGTGGTCGAACAGGGATCCGAGCGAACCTGGCTCGGGCGTCACGCTCATCGGCGGACGTGGGACTCGATTCTGTCGATCATGCGCACGAGGTTAGCCGACCGGCCACGCGCGCAGCAGCGAATCGAGCGCGTCGAGCGTGCGGATCCACGACGCCTCCACCCCGCGCGGGTGGCTGTGGAATGCCCCGGCGCGTTCCAGCGAGACGTAGCCGTGGAACGTGCTGTGCAGCAATCTCACGGCGTCGGTCTGGTCGGGTTCCCACAGGTCGTAGCCGCGCAGGATCGCGCGGGTCATCTCGGCGTGCTTGCCGGCGGCCGACGTCGCGGCGGTGTCCGGGTCCAGTGCCATCTGCATCGCGGCGTAGCGGCCGGGGTGGGCGAGCGCGTAGCTCCGGTAGGCGTTGGCGAACGCCACCAGCGCGTCCTTGCCCGAACGGCCGGCCAGCGCGTCGGAGACCTGGTCGGCGAGTTCGGCCAGTGCCAGGACGGCGAGGCGGACGCGCAGGTCGTGGGCGTTGCGGATGTGCGAGTAGAGCGAGGCGTCCTTCACGCCGAAGTGCCGGGCCAGCGCGGACACCGTCACGTTCTCGAAGCCGACCTCGTCGGCCAGCTCCGCCGCCGCCTGTGTCAGGCGGTCCGCCGTGAGCCCCGCGCGTGCCATGCGCCACCCTTCCTAGGGTCCATAATGATTTGCCTAGGACCTCTAGGTAAGCCTAGCGTCCCTGGGCATGAAGCCGCTGACGGAACACGACATCCGCGCGTCCTTCGTCAATTCCACCAAGGGCGAGGCGAAGCGCATGCACGTACCCAAGGACCTCGGGGATCGGCGCTGGGACGACCTCGACTTCCTGGGCTGGACCGACCCCGCCGCACCGGACCGTTCGTATCTGGTGATCGACGTCGAGGGACGGCTCGCCGGCATCGCGCTGCGGCGGGCCGCGCAGGCCGGGCGAGCGCGCAAGACGATGTGCTCGTGGTGCCTGACCACGCATTCCGGTGACGGGGTGTCGTTGATGACCGCGCGCAAGGCGGGCAAGTCCGGGCAGCTGGGCAACTCGGTCGGCGTCTACGTGTGCGCTGACCTGCAGTGTTCGCTGTACCTGCGCGGGAAGAAGAACGCGGGACCCGGCTCGCGTTTCCACGAGTCGATCACGCTCGACGAGCAGGTCGAGCGGATGGTCTCAGGGATCAGCGCGTTCCTCCACCGGGTGAACTCGTAGGATCCGCACGTGGTTGATCACCGGCACACCGCCTCGATGCTCGCCTCGCGCGGAGCGGCCGATCTGTCCGCCGCGGCGCCGGGTGAGGAGCGAGCCTGTCTGCTGCACGAACTCGTGCTCCGCGCCGTCGAGGTGCCTGGGATCGACCTCGGCGACCACCCACTGGCCTGGCTACCGCTCACGCGGTCAGAGCTGGAGGAGAACGTCGATCTGCCGGAGTACGACGAGAACGGCCACGGCGACTTCACCAGGCCCCAACGGATGCTTTGAAGCGCGGACTTTCGAGTTCGCCGAGCCCCTGGACGTCGACCTGCTCGCGAACGTGCTGCTGAGCCTCAGGCTGCAGTGCACGGACGGCGAGACCAGGAGGTTCTGGGTGACCGGCTCGACCGCGGCCGAGGCGTGGCGGGCGTTGTTCGCCGCGTCGTCGCTGGGAGGCGTGTGCAACACGGGTGCGCACGGCGCCTACGGCCGCCTCGCTGCCTGGCACTCCATGGCCGGGATCGTCGGGCTGGAGGAAACGGCGAGCGCCGCGGACGTGGAAGCCCGCGTGCTCGAGTGGAGCTGGTACCGGTTCGATCCCGAGACCGTCTGGTTCGAGGGCGTCGACTGGGACCTCGCGATCGTCGCGGTGTCGCCGGACCGCACGCGGTTGACCGTGCTGGCCGCGACGGACACCGACTAGGTCAGCTCACGGATCAGAGTTCGAGCACGAGCTCCGCTGTGCACGCACGAGCGCACGGCCACGGGTCGCCGCACTCGGTGCATCCGGTCGTCGCGGGCAGGTGCGTGTCGAGCACGTGCACCGCTTTGATCCGGTAGCGCTCCAGGTCGGACTCCCAGTTGTGGCGGGAGCCGGCGGTCGCACTGGTCATTTTTCATCAGTCCTCGGGTTGAGATGTAGAACACAGCATGCACCCGGGACCGCCGGATTGGGCGGCAATTTCGCGATTCCCGACGATGGGCGGGTCGCGGCGCTCATCCCGCCCACGCAGCCGCGTGTCCATCAGCGACCGAACGACATTCGGGTGCAATCGGCGAATCATGGCCGGATCGCGCGGCATCATGAGCACATGGACATCCCAGCGTCGGTGGCCGCGGCCGCACGTGGCGACCAGGCCGCGTGGGACGCGCTGGTCAGACAGTTCAACGGTCTGCTCTGGTCGATCGCCCGCGCCTACCGCCTCGGCGACGCCGACGCGGCCGACGCCGTCCAGTGCACGTGGATCAAGCTGGTCGAGCACCTGGACCGCATCACCGAACCGGAACGCCTCGCCGGCTGGCTCGCCACCACGGCACGGCACGAGTGCCTGCAGTTGCTGCGGCGCGCCGGACGTCTGCCGGAACCGGCGGAGGAGATCGCCGACTCCCCCGACCCGGCCCCCGAGGTCGACCACGAACTCCTCGTCGGCGAACGCAACGCCGCGCTGTGGCGGGTCTTCGAGCGGCTCCCGGACCGCTGCCGGCAGTTGCTGCGCGTGCTGATGGCCTCGCCGCCGCCTGCTTATGCCGAAGTCGCCCTCGCGCTGGACATGCCGGTCGGCAGCATCGGGCCGATCCGCCAGCGCTGCCTCGGCCGGTTGAAAGCGCTGGTCAGGGGCAATGAGCTGTTGGAGGGACGGTCATGAACGACGACGACTTCCTCGACCTGCTGCGCGCCGCGGCCGACGAGTTCGACCCGGTCCCGGCGGGCGTGATGCGCGACGCGAGCGCCGCGTTGGCGTTGCGCGCCCTCGACGCCGAACTCGCCGCGCTGGTCGAGTCCGAGGCCCTGGTGCGCGGCGACGGACCGGTGACGCTCGCCTTCGAGTCCGTGCGGGTCACGGTCAATCTGGAGATCGACGACGACGTCGTGCGCGGGCTGGTCACCGGCGCCGAGGGTGAGGCGGTGGTGGAGACACCGCGCTCACGCCGTGCGGTGCCGATCGCGGACGGCCGGTTCACCGCCACCGAGATCCCTCCCGGGATGGTCCGGATCCGGGTGACGGCGGCCGACGGAACCCCTGTCGTCACGCAGTGGGCCCACGGCTGACCTCGATCGTCACCGCCTGACCAGGAGCGGCTGGAGATCGGCCCGCAGGTGGTCGAGTGCGCTGCGGTAGAGCTGTGGACCGACCGACACGCGCGCGACACCGGCCGCACGGAGATCGTCCAGCGATCCTCCCTTGAGCGGCAGTCCGGCGTTCACCGGAGCGCCGGCCTCGGCGACGAGCACGCGGAGGTCCTGCGGCCCGGCCGCCGGCACGAACACGCAGTCGGCGCCCGCCGACCAGTACGCGCCGGCCCTGCCGATGGCGTCGGCCAGTCGCTGGTCGCCTCGGTGCGGCGAGGCCGGGAAGTAGGAGTCGACGCGGGCGTTGATGACCAGCGGCACCCCGATCCGGTTCGCGGCCGCCCGCATCTGCGCGAGATAGGCGGCGCGCACGTCGACGTCGACCAGGCCGCCGTTCGCGTGGTCGGTGTCCTCGATGTTGCAGCCGACGGCTCCGATGCCGACGAGCAACTCGGTCAGCTCAGCCGGAGCCAGCCCGTACCCGGCCTCGGCGTCGACCGTGACCGGGACGTCGACCGACGCCGCGATCCGCGCGGCGACGAACATCATCTCGTCGCGCGGGGCACCCTCGCCGTCGTCGTGGCCGAGCGCCGCGGCGATCGCGTTGCTCGCGGTCGCGATCACCGGGAACCCCGCCTCGACGACGGCGCGGGCGCTGCCGACGTCCCAGACGTTCGGCAGCACGAGCGGGTCGCCGGGGACGTGCAGCGAACGGAGGAGATCGGCCTTCGCGGCCTGATCGGACATCGTGCTCTCCTGTCCATCGGTCGTGGTCACCACGGGTCGGGCAGGCCCTTTCCGGTGGTGATCAGGCTGTGCAGGCCGGCGTTGACGTAGTGCAGCCAGGCCGTGGAGCACGCGCCGTAGCACTCGACGTCCGGCACCAGGCCGACGTGGGTGAACCTCAGTTCGGTGCCTCCGGCGGCGGGGACGATGTCGAACACGATCTCGCTGCCGGTCCATTCAGCCGGCTCCGAGACGAACGACAGATGGCTGTCGACGACCCGCCAGGCCACGCGGCGGCCCGGCTCGAGCTCGGTCACGCGCTGCCGGCTGTAGTGCTGCGGAGGATGCCGGTAGGTGAACTCGGCGCCCAGCTCGTCGGTGGGCCCCTCCATCTCGCCCGTCCACCACGCGCGGACGTCCAGGACAGCGGAGAAGACCTCGTCCGGTGACTGCTCGACCATGTATGAGGTGGAGTAGCCGCGCTCGGTGCGCGGCGCCTGTGTCGTCATGAGTGACCCGGTCCTGTCTCTCGATCCGCTCTTTCCCGCTGGATCCGCTCGGCGATGCGCTTGATCCGCTGCAGCCGGGCGTCCCAGGTCGAGCCGACCGCGGCGAGCTGGGCGACCGCACGGGCGAGCTGGACCTCGTCCACCTCGTAGCGGCGCTCGCGGCCCGCGGCCTGCGCATGCACCAGCCCGACGCGGTCCAGCACACCGAGGTGCTTGGCGACCGCCTGGCGGGTGACGGGCAGCCGCTCGCTGAGCGTGGTCGCCGTACCGCCCCCGTCGCTCAGCAGCAGGTCGAGCATCCGCCGCCGGGTCGGGTCACCGACCGCGGACCAGAGGTCGTCGTCGATCGCGGTGCTCACGGCCGCGCGACCAGGCTGTTGGCACGTGCGACGAGGCGCGGCAGGAAGTGGTCCCAGCCCTGGACGTGCTCGGCGTAGGCCTTCTCCAGCACGGCGGCCTCCCACCCGCGCTCGCGGAATCCGGACTCCGTGAAGCGCAGCAACGTGCCGTCGCCGGACGGAACCAGGTCGATGGTGACGAGCAGCGAGTTGTCCGGTGCGGCGGACTCGCCCTTGTCGTAGACCCAGCGGAACGCGAACCGGCGGGGCGGGTCCGCCTCGACGACGGTCAGCTGCTCGACCTTCGCGTCCGGCGACGCCGGATCACCGAAGACGATCCGGCCGGTACCACCGGGCACCGGATCGAGCTCGGCGTCGTCCGGCCACCACTCGCGCAGGTGCTCGGGAGAGCTGACCACCTCGTAGACCACCTCCGGGGTGGCGTCGATGCGCAGCTCCCGTTCGATGCTTCCGTACTCCACGTGCTCCTCCTCGGCTCAAATGCAACCATAGGTTGCACGTCAACCTATCCGGCGCGTCGCGCAAGCGCAACTTTTAGTTGCGCGAACCGGAGGGCGTGTATTTGAGCGCCGAGGACGCCCTCTCCCCTGGTACCAGGGAATTCAGAGGGGGAACGACACGTGGTCTGCTTCATCCTGCCCGCCCATTTGCTGATCGAGCTCGCGGAAACCGGCAGCGTCGACATCCGCGACACCATCCCGACGCTGCTCGCCTCGGCCGCCCTGCGCGCCCAGCGCGACACGCTCACCGAGGCCATCCAGTTCCTCGACCTCAACGCGGCCCAGCTACGCGGCCCGGCCGCCGAGTTCAAGGCCGTCCACGACGTCCAGGGCGGCGACGAACGCACCCTGCCCGGCGTCCTGCTCCGCAAGGAAGGCGACGGCGCCTCGAACGACCCCGCCGTCAACCACGCCTTCGACAACGCCGACAAGACCTACGACTTCTACCGCGACGTCCTCGGCCGCCACAGTGTCGACGGCAACGGCCTCAAGCTCGTGTCGTCGGTGCACTTCGGCCGCGGCTTCGACAACGCCTTCTGGGACGGCACCCAGATGGTCTACGGCGACGGCAGCGGCAAGGTCTTCCAGCCCGGCGCGCTCGCCCGCGACATCTCCGTGGTGGGACACGAGATCACGCACGGCGTCGTGCAGTACACAGCGGGCCTGCGCTACCGCAAGCAGTCCGGCGCGCTGAACGAGTCCATGGCCGACGTCTTCGGCTCGCTGGTCAAGCAACACGCGCTCGGCCACACCGCCGACCAGGCCGACTGGCTGATCGGCGCGGGCATCCTCGGCACGCAGCTGCAGGGCGTCGCGCTGAGGTCGATGAAGAACCCAGGCACCGCCCACCAGCTCGACCGCCAGCCCGGCCACATGCGCTCCTACGTCGACCTGCCCGACGACGGCAACCCGCGCAACGACAACGGCGGCGTGCACATCAACTCCGGCATCCCCAACAAGGCCTTCCACCTCACCGCGACCCGGCTGGGCGGCAACGCCTGGGACCGGGCGGGCAAGGTCTGGTACGACGCGCTCACCACCAAGCTCCGCGTCAACTCGCACTTCGCCGAGGCGGCTGCCGCGACCGTGGCATCGGCTCAGGCGCTGTTCGGGACCGAAGTGGCGAACGTCGTGCGGGCGTCCTGGAACGACGTCGGCGTCAGCCAGTAGGTGAGACGTCGCCGAGCTCGGCGTGGATCGTGTCGTGGGTGATCGGCTGACCGCAGTGGTGGCAGACCAGGTCGACCTCGACCGGCTCGCCGCAGGAGTGCCGGCGAACGAGCACGGGGCTGTCCACCGCCCACCTGTCGCCCCACTGGGTGAGGGCGAGCATCACCGGGAACAGCTCCCGCCCGGCCTCGGTGAGGTGGTACTCGTGGCGCGGCGGATGATCGCTGTAGGGCCGGCGTTCGACGACCCCGGCGGCCTCCAGCTTGCGCAGCCGGTCGGCAAGCAGGTCGCGGGACGCGCCCGTGTAACCGGCGATGCGGGCGAAGCGGTGCACGCCGTAGCCGATCTCCCGGAGAGCCAGCAGCGACCATCGCTCGCCGAGGACGTCCAGCGCAGCTGCGAGTGAGCACGGACGGACCCCCAGGGGCAGGTCGGCCATGCGGACGCCGGGCCGCGGTTCGGGATCGGTCATCACCCCAGCCTAGTCCAGTGTGTTGTGTTTTCCAACCGACTGCTCTACTGTCACCGCCAGTCGGTTGGAAAACGCAACACACTTGCCATGAGGTGCGGACGGCCATGTCGATGATCAGCAACACCCGATCCGGGATCAGCGTCCCCGGAACGGACAGCCACTTCCTCGAGGCGACCGAACCGGGCCACCAGGGCCGGCTGCGCTACCTCACCGGCGGCAGCGGCGCGCCTCTGGTCCTGCTGCACACCGTGCGCACCCAGGCCGAGCACTTCCGCCACCTCATCCCGCTGGTGCAGCAGCGGTACACCGTGTACGCGCTGGACCTGCCGGGAATGGGCCATTCGCAGATCGTGCCCGGCGCGTCCTATGACGAACCCGCCATGCGCGCCGCCGTCACCCGGCTCATCACCCAGCTCGACCTGCACGACGTGACCCTGCTCGGCGAGTCGATGGGGGCCGTGCTCTCCCTCACCGCGGCGGCCGACCTCCCCGACCGCGTCCGACGGGTCGTGGCGGTGAACGCCTACGACTTCGCCGGCGGCATCGCCAGGTCCAGCCTCCTGGCCCGACTGATCATCAGCGGCGTCATCGCCCCTGGCGTGGGTCCGCTGCTCGCCCGGCTGGAACCCGAGGACGTCATGCGCGCCATCCTGTCCGGCGGCCTCGTCGACACCTCCGCACTGCGCGAGGACTACCTGGACGAACTCCTCGCCGTCGGCCGCCACCCCGGCTACTCGACCGTCGCCCGTGGCGTCTACCGCAACCTGCCCAGCCTCATCGCGGCCCGCGCCCGCTACCCCGAGGTCAAGGCACCGGTCCACCTCATCTACGGGGAGAAGGACTGGTCCCGGCCCTCGGACCGGCAGGCCAACCGGGAACTGCTGCCCGGCGCCGAGTTCACCCAGGTGCCGAACGCCGGCCACTTCATCGCCCTGGAACGGCCGGACGTGCCGGCCGGCCTGCTGGACGCGGTCGCATGACCGCCAAACTTCCGGCGAAGCTGGCATCTCACCCGTCGGTGCAGGCCGTGCTCGCCAGGCAGGCGGTGAGCCCGCCTGAGGTGATCGACGCGGCCTGGCTGCGCGAACTGTGCCTCGCGGCGGGCGCGGACGACGCCGCGGTGGTCAGCCTGGACCACGCCGACCTGGCCGGCGAGCGCGAGCACGTGCTGGGCGCGTTGCCCGGCACCCGCTCCCTGATCGCGATGGTGTTCCGGATGAACCGCGACAACTGCCGCTCCCCCGCTCGCAGCGTCGCGAATCAGGAGTTCCACCAGACCGACGAGCACGCCAACCACGCCGCCCGCACCGTCACCCAGGCCTTGCAGGACGCCGGCTACCGCGCGCTCAACCCGTCAGTCGGCTTCCCTCAGGAGATGGACCGCTATCCCGGGCGGATCTGGGTGGTCGCGCACAAGACCGTCGCGGTGGCCGCCGGACTCGGCGTCATGGGCCTGCACCGCAACGTCATCCACCCGAAGTTCGGCAGCTTCGTGCTCCTGGCCACTGTGCTGGTTGACGCGGAGGTGAGCGCCTACGGCCAGGCGCTGGACTACAACCCGTGCATCGACTGCAAGTTGTGCGTCGCCGCCTGCCCGATCGGCGCCATCCGCAAAGACGGGTCGTTCGACGCGCTGGGCTGTGCCACGCACAACTACCGCGAGTTCATGAGCGGGTTCACCGACTGGGTGCAGACCGTGGCCGACAGCCAGGACGCCGCCGACTACCGCTCCAGGGTCACCGACTCCGAAAGCGCCTCCATGTGGCAGAGCCTCGCCTCCCCGCCGGGCTACAAGTCCGGCTACTGCCTGGCCGTCTGTCCCGCCGGCGAGGACGTGCTGGGCCCGTACCTCGACGATCGCAAGACCTTCATGGACACCGTGTTGCGGCCGCTGCAGGAGAAGACGGAGACCCTCTACGTCCTGCCGGGCTCACCCGCGCAGGCACACGCCCAACGCCGCTTCCCCCACAAACCCACCAAGGAGGTCACCGGCGGCTGGCAGCCCCCGGCGAAACGCCCCGAGTCGTCCTGACCTGTGTCCCGTGAGGGCTCATGGCGTTCCTCGCGTTGCCGCACGCATGAACGACGTTCGCTACGTCGCCCGCCTCTCAGTCGGCGTCGATGCCGCAGCTGTCACCGTCGAAGTCGGTGTCGCCGCGAGAGCGCCGGCTACTGCTCCGCGACTCCTCGGAAAGCCCGACGATCCCGCCCAGGAGGCTCGCTGCCCCGACGGTGAACAACATCCCGACCACTGCGTTGTCGAGTACATCGGGCTTGGCCTCGAAACGGCCCAAGGTGCTGACATGGCCGGTCAGGTACAGCACGGCGTAGATCGTGAGGCCGGCACCGAACAGAACCGCGGCCACGCGCCCCACCACTTTCCCGATGTGCCCCGACTGCTGGGCGGGTAATGCGGGCGTTGGCGGTGGCGGTGAGTTGATCACATGAGTGCCGTCGGGTCCGGCGACCGAGTTGGCCTGAGCCTTCGAGCGCATTTCCTCGCGCCATTGCGTGGATGCGTCGAAACGAGCGGCAGCGAATGCGGAGGGGCCATCAGGGAGCGCTGCACTCGTGAGGTTCGCGCCGCGCAGGTCGGCGGCTGTGAGGGTGGACTCCCGCAGGTTGGCTCCGATGAGACTGGTGCCGACCAGGCTGGCGTTGCGCAGGGTGCAGGAGGTGAGCACCGCGCCGTCGAGGTTGGCTCCGTCCAGAACCGCGCCGTCGAAGGTGCCGCCGCTGATGTTGACGTGGGACAGATCAGCCCCGGTGAGGTCGGCACCGGCGAAGCTGGTCGCAGCGAACTGACCACGCTTGAGATCAAGCCCGGAAAGGTTGGCGCCGCTGAGGTTGGCTCCGTCGAAGATCGGCGCTCCGAGCCAGGCCCCGCGAAGGTCCGCACCGGAGAAGTCGGTGTTGGAAAGCTGGACCTCGCCCTCGCCCCACCAGTTGACCTTGCGAAGGTCCGCGCCACGGAGGTCGGCGCCGTGCAGATCTACTCCATCCAGGTTGTCGAACGACGGAAACGTGACTCCGCGAAGGTCGGCACCGGGGACGAGCCGGCTGCGGAAGTCATCGGCCTCCTCCATCGGTCAATTGTGGCACCGGCGGCTGGCGAGGTGTTCCCGCAGACGGACGTGCCGGAACTGGTAGGAAGGCCCGTTCGCCCGCAGGACACCACGTTGGCGTGCGTCGTCGAGGAACGTCATGAGCCGCCACGGGACTTCCGCTCTCAGCGCCAGCCATGTCTTGGCCACCAGGTACGACATCCACGCCGTGCGGCCCGCGGCGCCGACGCATCCCGCGACGACCGCGAACAGCAAAGGCACGACGGAACAGCTGTCGCTGCACAGCAACACCGCGAAACCCGCTGCCGCGAGAGCGAGCCACAGAACGCACAGTCTGCGGTCCTCGCGCAGCAGGATCCGGCTGTCGAGCAGCGTGACGCCACGCGGGCGGAACCTCTCCGCGACCACCATGCCGCCGATCCACGTCAGGACGCCGGCACCCACCGCAGCCGAGAGTTCGACGGCGAACAGCACTGTGTTGCCGAAGACGAAGACTGCCGTGTGGTAGGCGACTGGCGTGATGACGAACGCCGCGATCCACGTGATCGTGCGGAACAGGTGGTGCGGATTCGGTCGTGTCACGGTCGGCCGCGCTGGGGCGATCGGCCTGGTACGTGAGGTGATCGCGACGAAGCTGACCGCCGCGGCCACCAGCGCCGGCCAGAAACTCGGCCGCCCGTACAGGATCGGCGTGCACCCGACCGCCAGCACCGCGAGGCTCACCACGGCGCCGGTGGCCCAGCGTGGTGTGGCCAGCGCCAGGTGCCACCACGCGAACTCCTGTCCCGGCCACTTCGCGAGGAACGCCAGCCAGCGCACCACGTCCTCGATCGGCCAGCGGGAGGACCGGCGCCGCGGCCGATACATGTCGACGACGTCAACACGTGGCCCGTAAACCGTTGGCATGTAAGCGTTCAGCAGATGCTGCTCGATCGCCGCGCGCGTCGGAAACGCCAGCAGCTCGCGAGGTTCCGTGCGCGGTGACGCATAAGCGGTGCGTGCGAGATACACCATCAGCGGACTCGACAACACCTCCGCGACGTCGTCGAACGGCTCCGCGACCAGCACCTCGGTGACCGGCCGCCACCGCACGTCGAGACTGGTCTCGGCGATGTGCGCGGCCACGGCATCCGCACGCACCGGCGCGAGTTGCACCACCGCCGCACCGCTGAGGAAGGTCCCGAACTGCGCCACCGCCGCGTGGTACTCGTCGGTGCGGCACGTCACCACGACCGGACGGATCCCGGACGCCCTGTTCACGCCGTCCAGCGCGGGCGCGTGCAGGTGCACCGGCAGTTCGTCCAGTCCGTCCACCACGATCATCACTCGACCGTCGGCCACCAGCCGGGCGGTGTCCTGACCGCCCAGCGCCGGGTAGTCCTCGGTGAGCCGCCGGATCGCCCAGACGTCGAAGTGCTCGGCGGTGGGATCCCACGACGCCGCGGCCAGCAGGATCGGCACCGGCTCGCCGAGGCGCGGACTCTCCAGCAACTCCAGCGTCAGCAGCAGCGCCGCGACCGTCTTGCCCGCGCCGGGCTCACCGAGCACGACGAGCTGACGGCGGGAGAGCCCGCGGAACATCGAGGCGATCTGCCGCACGTCTCCCCTGACGGGCTCCTGCCGGCTGTCGGCCGTGCTCCAGAACCGGACCTGCAGCGGCGCCGGCTGCCGCAACGACCGGTTCTCCGCTTCGGTCGTCCACTGCCTGCGCACAGCGGTCGCGAGCTCGTGGGCCGCAAGGTCGAGCGGAGTACCGCCGGGCGCGTGCAGGTGCACATCGCCGTGGATGTCGCCTGCCTGCACGACCGGAGCACGCACCTGATCGGAGTACAGCGCGTTGCGCACTTCGTTCGGCTCCACACGGCCATCCTGCCGTAGAGCTGTAGCGGCCGTGGCCGATCCATGATCCGATGCCCTCGGGGGGCGCAAACCGCGTATCTGAGGGGAATCAAGATGAAGTCACTGGGGATGCTGCTCGCGCCTGTCGCGGCAGCGGTGTTGATGGCAACGGGCATCGCGAGCGCTCAGGCTTCCGAGATCGGCGTGCAGCACGCACCGTGCGGCACGAACGGATCGTTCAGCGACGGTTTCACCTGGACCGGCGGCGCGGCCGGAGCGCGCATCCGCACCGGGTCGTCGACGGGGTGCACCGGACGCGGTTCGATCCAGCCGTCGCACCGGTTGACCTTCTACTGCAAGACGCGGGGGAACGACGGCTACGACTGGACCTACCTGCACAACGTCACGACCAACGTCAAAGGCTGGACCCGCAACAACCTGCTGCCGGACGGCGGCAGCCACATCGAGTGTGCGTTCTAGCTCGACTTGACCAAGCGCAGTAGCTGAGTCCACTGGTGGGCCGTGAGAGGAAGCCGAACGGACGGCGCCTTGCTGTCCCGGACGCCGACGCCACGGCCCACTTCCACGCAGTTGCCATCGCTGCTGTAGCTACTCTTCCGCCAGCTGGTCATGACGAGACTCCTCACCGATGATGTCGGTGATCAGCTTCCTGGATTGCGCCTCATCCAACGCCGTCCGTTTCAGCGACTCCAACACCGTGTCGTAGAGGCCAACGGAAGGCTGATCCTCCAGAAACACGTTAGCCCCCTCGCTCTCCACGTAGACGAGGGGCGGGATCTTCTTGAACTTCAACAGGTCGAAGTCACCAGCGAGGCCTGCGTGTGGCCCGAACGCCGTGGGGATCAACCTCATCACGAGGTAGGGCCGCACTGAAAGCCGCAGCAGATGGTGAAGCTGCTCAGCCATGACCTCGGGGCCGCCGACCGGTAGGCGGATCGCGTTTTCGTGCATGAAGATCGTGACGGTCCGAGATCCGTCGAGCACCGCTTTCTGCCGTGCGATGCGAGTTTCGACGTAAGTCTGAAGGTCGTCCTTGCCGACCTTGGCCAGCGCCTCGCCGACATGCCGGGCGTACTCGGCAACTTGAAGCAGACCGTGCACGACGTTCATCGACCAGCCGGTGATGTCCGAGGCGATCTTCTCGTGCTCGCGGAGTGTGCGCGCTCGGTCCGTCATGCCGGACTTGGTGGGCTGCAACCAATCCCGGACGTTCGTCTCGCGGTGCAGGGCCATCAGATGGTCGAACTCGTCAGGCGGCGTGCGCAGCAAACCCAGCAGCTTGGCCAGGTCGACGTCCGAGACGCCTTCCTTGCCGTTGACGAGCTCCGAGACCTTGGCCTCCTGCCAGCCCAGCAACTCGGCGGCGGCGCGGTTGGTGAGGTTGGCCGCCCGCAGCAGCGCCCGTATCGCGTCGCCGAACTCGCGGCCGCGCACCGTGGATCTCCGCAATGGCATGCGGGGACGGTAGAACCGGTGATCCGTTTGGCTCCACCCATTCGCCGCAGATCAACCTGAAAGCATGCTGTTTGGCGGTCTTCCAAACTCGTTCAGCTCGGCGCGACAGCGCGGCGGACGCTCTCGCGCAACAACTCCCGGCGGCGCTCGTGAACCTCGGCGGGTTCATCGATCGTGGCCGCGTAGACGTTGCTGACCGGTGACCACGCCATCGACATCGCGATGACCATCGCCATGAGGTCGAAGGAGTCTCCGTCGCGGACCAGGCCGGCCTTCTGCGCGTCGGCGATGGCCCGCAGTTTGACGTCGTCGCGGCGTTCGGTGTCGGCGACGAGCAGGCCGGTCGGGCGTCGTTCGAGACGGGCCCACGTGGCGAGGCGGATGAGGTCGGGGCGTTCCAGGTACTCGTCGTACAGCCGCACGGCCCACTCCGCCAGGTCGGTGGCGTCGATGGGGACGACGTTGACGATGCGGTCCAGCGAGCCGAAGAAGATGGCGTCGAACAGGCCTTCCTTGTTGCCGAAGTAGGCGTAGAGCTGGGCCTTGTTCGTGCGTGCCGCGGCGACGACCCGTTCGATGCGGGCCCCGGCGATGCCGTACTCGGCGAACTCCTGGGTGGCGACGTCGATGATGCGCTGCCGCGTGGCCTCGCCGCGGGCCGTCAGCTGCTGGTCGGACATGCCCGAACTGTACCGACAGACCGTTCGGTTTACTTTTTGGCCGCGCAGGCCTACGGTCAAATAGACCGAACAGTCTGTTTAAGGAGCGTCATGCGCAGCACCACCGGCTGGCAAGCCGAAGGCACCACCAAGCTGCGGGAGGTGCAGATCCCCCGCCGTGACCTGCGCCGCGACGACATCGCGGTGCGCGTCGATCACTGCGGCGTCTGCCACACCGACCTGCACGCCGTTCGTGGTCACAAGGGCGACGACCTGCTCGTGCCGGGTCATGAGTTCACCGGCGTGGTGATCGAGACCGGTCCGGACGTGACGGCGTTCCGGGCCGGGGACCCGGTCGCCGTCGGCAACATCGTCGACTCCTGCGGCGTGTGCTCGATGTGCGTGGCGGGCCAGGAGAACTACTGCCGTGAGTTTCCCGTGCTGACCTACGGCGGTACCGATCGCCACGACGGGACGACGACACTCGGTGGCTTTTCCCGTGAGTACGTCGTTCGCGAGAAGTTCGCCTATCCCCTGCCGCCTGGGCTGGACCCGGCGGCTGCGGCGCCGTTGATGTGCGCCGGGATCACCGTGTGGGAGCCGCTGCGCGCTCTGGGCGTCGGCCCGGGGATGCGCGTGGCGGTGGCCGGCCTCGGCGGGCTCGGCCACCTCGCGGTGAAGATCGCCGCGGCCATGGGTGCCGAGGTGTCGGTGGTGAGCCGGTCGGCGGACCGCGCGAGCGATGCGATGCGGCTCGGTGCTCGCGACGTCGTCGTCTCCACCGACCCGGACAGCACGGCCGCGTCCCGCGACCGGTTCGACGTCCTGATCGACACCATTCCCGTGCCGCACGACATCAGCCCCTACCTCAGCCTGGTGGCGATGGACGGGACGCTGAGCCAGGTCGGCCACCTCGGCACGATGACCGTGGAGACGATGGACCTGCTCCTCGGCCGCAAGAAGCTGACGTCCAGTGGCAGCGGAGGCCTCGCCGCCACCGCCGAGATGCTGGAGTTCTGCGCGGCCCACGGCATCACCGCCGACGTCGAGGTGCTGCCGTCGGCCCGCGTGACCGAGGCGCTCGACCGGCTCGAACGCGGCGACGTGCGCTACCGGTTCGTCCTCGACCTCTCCGACCTCGACTGACGGGTCAGACTCGGGCATGGTTTGCTCGGCTGTGCTAATTTTTGCTCATGCGAGCAAAGTCGGTCACGGAGCAGGCTCGGCGGGCCCAGATCGTGGCGGCCGCCATTGCCACGATCGCGGAGCTGGACTACGCGGAGACGTCGTTCAAGGCGATCGCGGCGCGGGCGGGGCTGAGCAGCACCGGGCTGATCTCGTACCACTTCAGGAACAAGCAGGAGCTTGTCGACGTGGTGTTCGCGGACGTGCTGGAGCGGTTCGGGGCGTTCGTGAGCGCGCGCATGGGGCAGGGCACGGCGCGAGACGAGTTGCGGGCCTTCCTGGTCGCGAACATCGCGTTCCTGCGTGAGCACCGTGCGGACATGGTGGCGTTCCTGCGGATCAGGGCGCACGCGGCGGTGACCGACGGGGGCATCGCCGACTCCGATCACGTGGCGCTCGCCGAGCTGTTGAGGCAGGGGCAGCGCGACGGTGAGTTCCGCGCGTTCGACCCGGACGTGATGGCGGTGTTCGTCCTCGCGATGCGCAACGGCGTCGTGCTGCGGTCCGGGGCACTCGATCTCGACGTCTGCGAACGGGAGTTGATCGCGGCCGTCGAGCTGGCTACAGGGGGTTAGACATGCGTCGGGGGACGTTGTTGTTGGCCGCATTGCTGTTCGTGAGCGCGTGCGGGAAGGGGGAAGCGGTGCCGTCGGACGTCGTTGCGACCGATACCGGGCAGGTTCGGGGTGAGGTGCGGGACTCGCACCTGGTGTTCCAGGGGATTCCTTACGCTCGCGCGGCGCGTTGGGAGCCGCCGGTGCGTGCTGTCGCGTGGAGCGGGGTCATGGACGCGTTGCAGCCGGGCAGTCCATGTCCGCAGGTCGGGTCCAGCTACTCATCGGAGAAGAGCACCGACGAGGACTGCCTGTTCGCGAACGTCACGACGCCGTCCACGGCCGGGCGCAAGCCGGTGCTGGTTTGGGTGCACGGCGACGGCGCGGTCGGGGCCGGGCACTACTTCCACGCCGAACGTCTTGCGCGGCAAGGGGATGTCGTCGTGGTGACGTTCAACTACCGGATGGGGGTGTTCGGCGGGTTCGGGCTGCCGGGGCTGGCGCACTCCGGGGAGTTCGGGTTGCTGGACCAGCGGGCGGCGCTGAAGTGGGTGCAGCGCAACATCGCGGCGTTCGGCGGGGATCCGGGCAACGTGACGTTGTTCGGGGTGTCGTTCGGCGCCACGGCCGTGGGTGCGCACCTCATCGGGCAGAAACCGTTGTTCCACAAGGCGATCATGCACAGCTCGTTCACGATGGTGGACGTGCCGAAGGGTGCCTGGTACCCGGATCTGGAGGCGTTGCCGTCGCTCGCGTGGCGGCCGGTGCCGGAGATCCAGGAGATCGGCGCGATGATCAGCGGTGAGCTGGGGTGCGCGGACGTCGAGTGCCTGCGGCGGCTACCGGTGGAGAAGCTGCTGGAGTACCCGCAGATCATGAACATCTTCCAGTCGGTCGGGTACGGCGGGGAGCTGCTGCCGAGACTGCCCGGTGAGTCGCTGGAGGCCGGCGAGTTCTCGGACGTGCCGATCCTCGTCGGGGCCACGCGCGACGAGCACAACAGCTTCGTCGGGCTGTTCCGGCCGGATCCGATGTCCACTGAGGACTACTCGCGGTTGCTGCGGGAGGCGTTCCCGGACCGCGTGGCTGAGATCGAGCGTGAGTACCCGGTGAGTGCCTACGCGTCGCCGAAGCAGGCGTGGGCCACGGTGTTGACGGATCGTGTGTGGGCGCGGGCGACGTTCCGGCAGAACACGTTGTACGCCGCAAAGGCGCCTGTGTACGCGTTCGAGTTCGCGGACCGCAACGCTGCGACGAACCCGGAGTTCCCGGCGGAGCTGCACGGCGCGAACCACTCGTCCGACATCGACTACCTGTTCCCGGACGCCGGCTTCGCCAAGGACCGCGGACTGTCCGACCACATGATCAAGGCGTGGACGGACTTCGCCCGCACCGGCACGCCGGGATGGCCGAAGTTCTCCGAGGGCCGGTACGTGCGGTCACTGGCTCCGGGCGCGATCGGGCGCGTGGACTACGCGGCCGAGCACCGGCTTGAGTTCTGGAACCGCTGACAGGACGGCGGCCGCGGCGAGGCAGGCCACCACGTACCAGGGGTGGCTGATCAGGTACTCCTCCGCGGCCGCCAGCGGGTTGCCGAGCACGCCGAGACGGTCCAGCGCCCACGCGGTGGCGGCGACGAGTGCGAAGGACGCTCCGCCAAGCCGGATCGTGCGGTACCAGCGCGTGCCCGACAGCACGTACAGCGACGGGAAGAGCAGCGCGACGGTCGCCAGCTGGGCGAGCTCGACACCCACGTTGAACGCCAGCAGGGCGAGCAACGACGGTGTGCCGTCGAGGCCGAGGCTGCTCAGGATGCCGGCGAACGCCAGGCCGTGGACCAGTCCGAACGCGCCGGCGATGACGTTCTCGCCGTGCTTCGCGAGCGGGCGCATGGCGTGGATCGCCGCTACCGCCACCGACACGGCGATCAGCACCTCGACCGGGGCGCTGGGCAGGGAGATCCAGCCGAGCGCGGAGGCGATGAGCGTCAGGGAGTGGCCGACGGTGAACGCCGTGACGACGCCGAAGAGCGACCGCGCGGTGGAGGCGACCGGTTTGCGGCCGCGCCACCGGCCCGCGGTGAGCGCCACGGGCGCGACCAGCAGCAACGTGATCAGGAACAGCAGGTGGTCGGCGCCCTCCAGCACGTGGTGGAAGCCGTAGCCGATCATGTCCGCGACGCCGGTCGCGGCGGCGTTCCCGATGCGGATGGAGTCACTGGTCTCCGCGGGCACCATCACCGAGGCGCGGGGCGAGCAGTACCGGCAGGCGCTCACGGAGGCGTTCACGTTCAAGGTGAACTGGGACGGTTCGGAGGAGACGCCGGCCTTCGCCGGGGTCTGAGCGTCTCGGCCCGCTGCCGGACGTCTTCTGGCAGCTTCTCCCCCCATGTCGTCCAGCGTGCGCGGCGGGTCGCTACGCTGGATCACGTGCCCGGCACCCGCAGCTCGCGAACCCGCGCGTATCTCGCGCGGGTTTTCGCTGTGCTCGCGCTGGTCGCCGGGGTCGCGATGATGCAGGGCACCCCGTGTGAGACGGAGTTCGCCTGGACCGCGCAGTGCCCGACGTCGAGCACCTCCGCGATCGCCTACGTGGCCGATCAGGTGGAGGACGGTTCGGCGTTGCTCGACGGCATTCTGGTCGCGGGTTGCTGTCTCGTGCTGGCGCTCGCGGTGCTGATCGGGTTCGCCGTGCTGCGGCGGACAGGATCCGTGCCGGCGCGTCTGGTGCCTTTGCCCGTGTGGTCTCGTCCGTCACATCGGCTGGAAGTACGGCTGGCGCAGCTCTGCGTGCTGCGCGCCTAGACCGAACCCGTTCTGCGGTTCGGTCCTTTTCGCCTTCGTGGAGGTCTCTTCGTCATGTCCAAGAACGCTCGGCTGTCCCTGATCATCGTCGCCGTCGTGGCGGTGGTGGTCGCCGGATTCATCTTCTTCAGCCAGAACAACAACACGACCGCGGCGCCGAAGTCCGCCGACGGCAAGGTGACCGTCGTCGAGTACCTCGACCTCGAGTGCCCGTCCTGCCGCGCCGCCTACCCCGGCGTCGAGCGGCTCAAGACCGAGTACGGCGACCGCGTGACGTTCGACGTGCGGCACTTCCCGATTCCCAGCCACCGCAACGCCGAGCTGGCCGCCGTCGCCGTCGAGGCGGCGGGCGCGCAGGGCAAGCGGGACGACATGTTCCGGCTGATGTTCGACACGCAGCAGGAATGGGCCGGGCAGCAGACGTCCCAGCAGGCCGTGTTCCTCGGGTTCGCCCAGCAGCTCGGGCTCGACCAGGCCGCGTTCGAGCAGGCGCTGGCCGACCCGGCGCTGCGGGAGCGGGTGCTCGCCCAGCGGGCCGAGGGCAGCAAGGCCGGGGTGCAGGGCACCCCGACGTTCTTCATCAACGGCACCAAGTTCACCGGCGCGCCCACGTACGACGCGCTGAAGGCGGCGATCGGCAAGGTGCTCTCGTGAACCGGTTGGTCGCGTGGGTGCTCGCGGTCGGTGGGTTCGTCGGCCTGATCGCGTCGTCCGTGCTGACGATCGAGAAGATCGCGCTGCTCAAGGACCCGTTCTACGTGCCGACGTGCAGCATCAACCCGGTGCTGAGCTGCGGCTCGATCATGAAGACGGCCCAGGCGGAGGTGTTCGGGTTCCCGAACCCGTTGCTCGGCATCGCGGGGTTCGCGGTGGTGACGACGCTGGGCGTCCTGCTGGTGTCGGGCGTGTCGTTGCCGCGGTGGGTGTGGATCGGGCTGCAGGTCGGCGTGACGTTCGGCGTGCTGTTCGTGCACTGGCTGATCGTCCAGTCGCTGTACGAGATCGGGGCGCTGTGCCCGTACTGCATGGTCGTGTGGGCGGTGATGATCCCGATCTTCTGGTACACGACGCTGCGCAACATCCGGCCGACGTTCCAGTACCACAGCGTCGTGCTCATCCTGTGGTACCTGGTGATCGTGGCCGGGGTGCTGCAGGCGTTCTGGTTCTACTGGTCGTCGCTCGTCTAGACAGGTCGCCGCTGGCTGGTGGGACGTGTGCAAGTACCACCAACTCCTGATCGAATCGCCGTCCACCACACCCAAGGCTGTTGGTAGTAGGAAAGTGCTTGTTGATGTTGAGTTGGTGGTACTTGCACACGCCACGGGGTGACGGGGCGGCTACCGGGTTCAGGAGAGCGGATCGCCGACCACGGGCATCCGGCGGGGATGCGGGTGGCTCCATCCGGGCTAGTCGGTCACCGCGGCACCGCAGCGGTCGCCTGAGGGCCGAGGACGTTCAGCAGGGCGAGCGCTTCGGCATCGGGAGACCCCTGCGGCGCGCTGTAGAGCACGAGGTGCTGGTCGCGGTCCGTGAGCACGAGCGAGTCGCAGTCCACGGTGACCGGCCCGACGACCGGGTGGCGGAAGGTCTTCCTGAGGGTCGGCGCGGCCTGCACGTCGCGCCGTTCCCAGAGCCGGGCGAAGTCGGGGCTGGCGTGGAGCTCGTCGACGAGGCCGGTCACCGCGGGATCCGCCGGGTAACGGGCGAGGGTGGCGCGGAGCTCCATCACGACGTGGTGGCGGAACTCGGAGGCGTCGGAGATCCCGTACAGCGGCTCGGGCCGGGCGGGCTCGAGGAAGGCGCGACGGGCGAGGTTGCGGTCCTTCGGGTCGAGTCCTCCGAAGTCCTCCATCAGCGCGGCCATGAGGTCGTTCCACGCGAGCACCTCGAACACGGCCGAGATCACGAAGCCCGGCGCTCGAGCGCTCAACAGCATCACCGAGACCGCGGCCGTGACCTGGGCTCGCGAGGGCATCCGGGTCAACGGCATCACGCCCGGCGGCACCGCCACGGAGATGATCGACGCGTGGGAGGCGGCCACGCCCGGCATCGTGGACCGCATCACCGCGACGACCCCGCTGGGCCGCATGGCGGAGCCCCGCGAGGTGGCCGAGGTCGCCGCGTGGCTGCTCAGCGACCGCGCCTCGATGGTGACCGGGGCGCTAGTGCCGGTCGACGGTGGCGCCGGCGCCTGAGTGCAGCCCGAGAAACGTGCGCAGGCCGTCGATGCCGGTGAAGTGGTGCCCGCGCATCCCGACCAGTTCGGCGGCCCGCACGTTCTCCAGTTTGTCGTCGACGAACAGGATGTCGTCGCCGCCCAGCCGGTCCCGGCACCACTCGAACGCGCCGCGTTCCGGCTTCGCGTAGCCGATCCGGCACGAGAAGGCGCGCACCTCGAACAGGTCCAGCCACTCGTAGGTGCGTTCGAAGTTCCGCGCGTGGTCCTCGGGGATGTTGGACAGCAGGGCGATGCGCCGGCCGGCGTTGTGCAGTTCGTGCAGCAGCGCGACCATCTCGTAGTCGACCCGGCTCCAGCTCGCGACGTCCTTCTCCACGAGCGGCGGGTGGCCCACCAGCCGCCAGTACTCCTCGGCCGTCAGGTCGCCGCGGTCGTAGCCGGGCCGGTGCGCCCAGTAGGCGTCCCAGAAGTCGGGCGACGTGCTCATCGTGGCCATGACCTCGGCCGACTGGTCGCGGGCGATCACCCCGAACATGTCGAACAACACGATCATGCCCTCACCACCGTCACGCCCGCCGCCTCCAGTCCGTGGTCTCCGTCCGCATCGGTCACCACGGCGTCCAAAGAGGACACCGGAGCCACGTGGGCCAGCGCCGTGCGGGTCAGTTTCGAGGCGTCGACGGCGGCGATCACGCGCCGGGCCGACGCGATGGCCGCGCGTTTCACCGACGCGTCCTCCAGGTCGAACGCCGTCATGCCGTGCTCGGCCGAGAGGCCGCAACAGCCGATGACCGCGGTGTCGAAGCGCAGGGCCTGCACCGAAGCCAGCGTCAGCGGACCGGTCAGCGCGAGTTCACCGGGGCGTGGGTGGCCGCCGGGCACGAGCAGCGTGAGCGTTGTCGAAGAAGACAGCGCGTTCACGGAGTGCAGCGACAACGGCATGACGGTCATGCGTCTGTCGTGCAGCAGGCGCGCGACTTCGAGGCACGTGGTGCCGCTGTCCAGGACCACCGACTCGCCGTCCGCGAGCAGACCCACGACGGCCGCGGCGATGCGGCGCTTGGCGGCCATGTTCTCGTCGGAGCGCAGGGCGAACGGGGGTTCCTCGCCGCGCAGGAGCAGGCTGCGGGCGCCGCCGCGGTAGCGTTCCAGGACGCCCTGTGCGGCGAGGGCCACCAGGTCGCGGCGGATCGTCATCTCGGACGCGCCGGTCAGGCTCGCCAGCTCCGCCACACCGAGGGAGCCGGCATCACGGACCGCCTCACTGATCTGCTTCAGTCGGGACACGGCCGTGATTGAACAACATTTGTGTTCGATACTCAAGCTTTCGAACACGACATTTGTTCGTTAGCGTTAAGCATGTGAACGCTCTCAAGGCCGCGCGGGTGGCCACCTTCACGTACTTCGCCCTCAACGGGTTCCTGCTCGGACTGTGGCTCGTGCACATCCCGACCGTCGAGCAGCGCACCGGCATCGACCACGCCGAACTCGGCCGGTTGCTGCTGCTGCTCGGATTGGGCGCGTTCATCGGCATGCGGCTCGGAGGCAAGTTCACCGACCGCGTGGGCGTGAAGCTGGTCGTGCCCGCCGCGGGCGTGTTCTGCAGCGTGTCCGCGCTGTTGCCGGGTGTGGCGTTCAACCAGTGCACGCTCGGTGCGGCTCTACTCATCTTCGGCATCGGCAACGGGCTGATCGACGTCAGCATGAACGCACACGCCGTGGTGGTGGAACGGCACTACAAGCGCCCGGTGATGTCAGCGTTCCACGCAACGTGGTCGCTCGGCGGTGTGGCGGCGGCGTTGACCGGCGCACGGACGTTGAGCTGGGACCTCTCCCCCGCCGTCACGCTCAGCACGGCCGCGGCGCTCGGTGTCGTCGTCAGTCTCGTCACGGCGAGGTTGCTGCTCAACGAGAAGGAAGAGCAGCACGCGTCCGCGCAGACCGGCAAGCGCAAGGCGCCGCGCCGGATCTGGATCATGGCGCTGCTGGCGTGCCTGGTGATGCTGTCGGAAGGCGCCGCCAACGACTGGAGCGTGCTGCACCTGCAGGACATCCTCGACGCGTCGCCGGAGATCGCGGCGTTCGGCTACGGCGCGTTCGCGACGACCATGACGGTCGGACGGCTCCTCGCGGACCGGATCACCGCGAAGGTCGGCTCGGTGGCGGTGCTGCGCTGGGGCTCGGCGGTCGGGGCGGTGGGCATCGCGACCGCGGCGCTCTCGCCGTGGATCTGGCTCGCGCTGGTGGGCTGGGCGATCGCCGGCATCGGCCTGTCGGGCACGGTGCCGCAGCTGTTCAGCGCGGCCGGTCACGCGGAACCGGGTGCGGCGGCGGCGAACGTGTCGCGGGTCGCGGGGCTCGGTTACCTCGGCGTGCTGGCCGGACCCGCGGTGATCGGGTGGATGACGCACGTCATGCCGCTCAACATCGCGTTCCTGCTGCCGGTGGTGTTCTGCGTGATCGCGGCGCTGTCGGCGGGCGTGCTGCGGCCCGAACCCGCGCAGGAGCGCGTGCCGGCGCACTGATCGCGGTGTTGCCGGCTGGTGTGCGGCGGCCGAGTTCCTGAGGAACGCGTGGCCGCGCACTGATCGCGGCTTTGTCGGCGTGTGCCTCCCGTAGAGACTGTGCCCATGGATCTCGCCGAACTGGATCTCACCACCGCACACCTGGCCGACGCCTGCATCCGGTCCAACATCCCGGTCCGCACGGTCACCCTGTCGCCGGTCATCCCCGGCACCAGGACGTCCGGCCGCGTCCTGCCCGCCCGGCACGCGGGCAGCGTCGACATCTTCCTGGAGGCCGTCGAACGCAGCCGGCCCGGCGACGTGCTGGTCGTCGACAACGACGGCCGCACCGACGAAGCCTGCGTGGGCGACCTGATCGTGCTGGAGGCACGCGAGGCCGGGCTGGCCGGCGTGGTGATCTGGGGTCTGCACCGCGACACCCAGGACATCCGCGGCATCGGGCTGCCGGTGTTCAGCCTCGGCGCCAACCCCACGGGCCCGTTGAGCCTGCGCGACCGTGCGCCCGAGGCTCTCTCGACGGCCGAGATCGACCAGTGGACCGTCACGTCCGATGACGTCGTGTTCGGTGACGACGACGGCGTGCTGTTCGTGCCCGCGTCCGATTTGGACGTTCTGCTCGCGAAGGCCGCGAGCATTCGTGATGTCGAACGCGCGCAAGCCGAGCGCGTGAGGCAGGGTGAGTCCCTGCGCAGCCAGCTCCGGTTCGACGACTACCTGGCGAGCGGGCTGACGTTCCGCGAGCATCTGCGCAAGATCGGCGGCGCCGTCGAGGAGTGAGGGCCATGATCTCCGCGATTTCGGACAGGTACAGGGCTCGCGCGGACGCGTTCGAGGCGAAGGTGCTGAACGTGCGTGCGGACCAGTGGGACAACCCGTCGCCGTGTGCGAAGTGGACCGCGCTTGAGGTGGTGGACCACATCATCGAGATGCACGGCGTGATGCTGGGTGTCGCGATCCCACGCACCGAGGACCCGCTGACGGACTTTCGCGAGGCACGGCGTCAGGTGCAGGAGGCGCTGGCCTCGGACCGTGCGCGCGACGAGGTCACCACGCCCGGCGGCCCGATGACGCTGGAGGACCACATCGACCAGGTCGTGAGCGACGACCTGGTGCTGCACGGCTGGGACCTCGCCCGCGCGACGGGCCAGGACGAGACGATCCCCGCGCCGGACGTGGAACGCCTGTGGGCAACCGCCACCTCCGTGCCCGCCGAGCTGATGGAACGGTTCCGCACGCCCGGCGCGTTCGGTCCCGGCATCGAGGTCTACGGCCGCGAGGTGAAGGTGCCCGACGACGCACCACTGCAGGACCGGCTGCTCGGGTATGTGGGCCGGGACCCCGTGTCGAAAAGGGTCTGAGCGGTTCGACGGGTCGGTACAAGGCAGCCGCTGAGAGGAAAGAACGATGGACTGGACTCTGGAAGTCATCGTGGTGCCGGTGTCGGACCTGGACCGCGCCAAGCACTTCTACTCCGAACAACTGGGCTTCAAGGTCGACCACGACACGACGTTCAACGAGGACACCCGCGTCCTGCAGCTCACCCCGCCCGGCTCCGGCTGCTCGATCGTGCTGGGCAAGGGCATCGTCAAGGGTGAGCCGGGCACGCTGAAGGGCGTGCAACTCGTCGTGTCGGACCTGGAGAAGGCCCGCGCGCAACTGATCGAGCGCGGCGTCGAGGTCGGCGAGATCGTGCGCATGAACGAGGCGGACGGAGGGTCGTTCATCTTCTTCGACGACCCGGACGGCAACAGCTGGGCCGTGCAGGAGATCAAGGCCCGCGCGACCGGTGGGGAGTGGAAGTGAAGTACATGCTGGTCAGCTACGGCGGCAGCCAGGAGGACTGGGAGGGTCTCGCCGCGTGGTCGGACGAGGACATGCACCGCATGATCGCCTACATGCGAGACCTCGACGCCGAACTGCGCGCGTCCGGTGAGCTGCTGCAGTCCGAGGGGCTGAGCGGGCCGGCGCGGGCGTTCGTGGTGCGCGGGTCCGACGACGGGCCGGTCGTGGTGGACGGGCCGTTCGCGGAGTCCAAGGAGGTCATCGCCGGGTACTGGGTGGTGGACGTGGACTCGCAGGAACGGTTGCTGGAGATCGCCCGGAAGGCCTCGGCGTGTCCTGGGCCCGGCGGGAAGGTCCTGAACCAGCCGATCGAGGTGCACCCGATCATGGGGGCGCCCGATGTGGATCCGGAGACGCTGGCGCCGTACGAGAAGTAGCGGTGGGGGGCCGGCGAACCCGGCCCCTCACGCCGTCACTTCAGGTCGTACGCGCGGATGATCGTCTGTTCGACGGATCCGTTGGCGTCACTCGCCTTCGCCTTCAGCGACACCGACTTCGCGTGCCGCGGGTGCAGCAGCGTGGCCAGGTACTTGCCGCGCACCTTGAACACCGGCGCCGCCTGCCACGTCTTGCCCTCGTCGTAGGACACCTGGACCTGTGGCTTCTTCACGTCGGCGACAGACGAGGAACCGTTGCGCTCCACCGTCACCGGGATCGTGAACGCGCGACCGGCGGGTGCCCGGTTCTGGTCGTCGAGCTCCGGCGCGAACCGCACGGCCAGGATCGGGACTGACTGGTACTCCTCGCCGTCGACGTGCGACGACGTGAAGGTCCAGTCGGTGACGACCTTCGACGACTGCGAGTCGCGGGTCGCCTCGGTGTGCACCTGGTAGCGCTTCTTCTCCGCCGGCACGCCGGGGAGGTAGGCCGAGCCCGCGTACGGCTGGTCGAAGATCACCTTGCCGTCGAGGGTCACGACGGTCTTGCCGGTGCTGTCGGACATGCCGGTGGTGCCGGGTGCGCTGAACATCGGTACATCCAGGCGCAGCAGGTCACCGACGCGGCCGGCGAACCGGACGTAGCGCGGGTCGTTCGGCACGGCCGGGCCGAACACGGCGCTGTTCCAGTGCTCCGGCGTGACCTTGCCGCGCTGGAACGACCGCTGGACGCCGGTGAACTGGTAGCCGAGGCTCGGGTACTCGCCGAGCTTCGTGAACTCGGTCAGCGAGCCGGACCACGGCACGTCGGGCGTGTAGAACTCCTTGAGGCGCAACGGCAGCGGGCCTGAGGCGCCGTTGTCGCGCTGGCCGACCGAGCCCGGCACGCGGGCGTGCGTGACCGAGTCCACGCGGGCCAGGTCGCGGTCCTTCACGGTGCGCTGGACGTTCTCCGGCACGCGGGTCTTCTCGGCGATCCGCACGTGGTACTGGTACGGGCTCAGGTGGAAGGTGCCGTTGCCGTCTGGCTTGGCCATCACGCTGGACGCGCCGAACTCGAACTTCGGCCACGAGGTCTTCGACGGGCGCACGAACAGGCCCTCGAAGTCGTTCAGGATCCAGGAGCCGCCGGTCTCGCCCCAGTTCGCCTTCATGTCGAACACCAGCTCGGAGCTCGCCGGTGCGGCCTCCTGCTCGACCTTGATCGACGGCTGGTTGCCCTGCCGGGCGTCGAACACGATGTCGGCGTTGCCGGTGACCTCGATCGCCGGTTCGGTGAGGACCGTGGTCGTGCCACGTTTCGTGGGGTCGGGGTTGCGGGTGTAGATCGAGCCGTCGAGGAAGAACGTGCCCTTGGGCAGGCGCTGCAGGATCGTGCCCGACTCGTCGAAGCGGAAGTGCGCCTGCGGCTTGTTCACGTCGACGAAGCGGTAGTTGTAGTTCGGCGTCGGCCTGCCGTCGTGGTCGAGGAACGTGAGCTTCACGTCGTAGCTCTCGACCTCCTTCACCACGCCGACCGGCACCCGCACACCGTCGGAGGACAGCACCACCGCGCCGTAGACGGCGTCCGGCACCGACGCGCGGGTGTCCGCGGTGACGATGGCGTCCGCCGAACCACCGGCGGGGATGGTCAGCTCCGCCGGAGACACGCTGAAGAGACCGGCAGCGGCGGGCTTCACCTCGGCGACGCTCAGGTCGAGAGTCACGGCGGACGCACCGTTGTTGCGGTAGGTCAGCTTCTGCGTGATGGGCTGGTCGTCGTCGTGCGGCCACGCCGCGGTGCCCAAGGTCAGGCTGCCGGCGGACGTCGACACTCCGGCCGACACCGCGCGGCCCACGTCGAGGCGTCCGGCGCCCTGCTCGTAGATGCTCAGCGACGGGTTGGGCCTGGCCGAGTTCATCAGCGCGGCCTTGATGTCGGCGGCCTTCCACGACGGGTGCCGCGCGGCGATGATCGCCGCCGCGCCGGCCACGTGCGGCGTGGCCATCGACGTGCCGGACAACGCGACGTGCGCGTCGCCGACGGGCGTGCCGATCTGGCCGTTCTTGGCCTTGGCGGCGACGATGTCGACGCCCGGCGCGGTGATGTCGGGCTTGACCGCGTTGTTGTACCAGCGCGGGCCGCGTGAGGAGAACGCGGCGAGCTTGTCGTCGCGGTCCACGGCGCCGACGGTGAGGGCGGCGTCGGCGGACGCGGGTGAGCCCATCGCGCCACCGGAGTTGCCGGCGGCGACCACGAACAACGCGCCGGTCTGCTCGGTGATCCGGTTGAGCGCCTGCGACATCGGGTCGGTGCCCTCGTCGGGCCACGAGCTGCCCAGGCTCATGTTGATGACCTTGGCCTTGGTGGCGGCCCACTCCATGCCGGCGATGATGTCGCTCTCCCGGCCGCCGCCGTAGTCGCCGAGCACCTTGCCGTTGACGATCTTCGAGTCGGGCGCGATGCCCTTGTACTTGCCGTCACCGGTCACGGTGGACGCGACGTGCGTGCCGTGGCCGACGCGGTCGTCGGTGGTGTCGCTGTCGCTGAAGTTCTTGGACTCGACGACGGCGCCCGCGAGGTCCGGGTGCGTCTCGTCGACGCCGGTGTCGAGGATCGCGACGGTGACGTCCTTGCCGGTGAAGCCCTTCGCCCACGCCTCGGGCGCGCCGACCTGCGCGGCGCTGCGGTCCAGCGACGCGGTGACCTTGCCGTCGAGCCAGATCCTGCCGGTGCCCGCCGCCAGGGCACCGGACCAGAAACCGCTGTTCTTGTCGACGCGCACCGCGTGCGCGCCGATGCTCGGCAACGACTCCGCACCCGCCGCGCTGATCCCCTGCCCCTGCACGATCAGCGGGACGGTCTTGCTGGACGCGTCGTCGTAGCCGGATCTGGCCAGCAGCGAGATGTCGAACAACCGCTCGTCCAGCACGCCGGAGTTGAGCCCGGCCTGGGCGTCGAGCGGGACGACGTGGAGGTCGCCCCGCGGGTCCTTGAACGTCCGGAAGCCGACGTTCTCCCTGCCCTTGGCGCCTCTGGCCTGGACCTTTCCGTCGGCGACGACGACCTCGTCACCGGTGACGAGGGTGACCTTGGTGGTCAGCCCGTCCGCGCGCACCTGCTGTTCCTGTTGCGGTGCCGCTGAAACAGGAACGGCTGCCGTGGCGGCAACCACGACAGCCGTCAGTCCTGCGGCGATGTGTGATCGTTTCAACGCGAACTCCCCTGGGTTCACTGTGGAGGCCGTAGCCCTCAGTGACTAAGACCCTCCCCACAGTGGCCGCGTTGTACGCCAGGTCACATCAACGGTTCACAGAACCGCTCGCTCGACTGCCGCCTCGACGTGCAGGCGGGTGGTCGGGAACACCGGGAGCGGCACGTCGGCCTGGGTGATCAGGAGCTCGATCTCGGTGCAGCCGAGGATGACGCCTTCCGCCCCTTCGAACCGGGAGATCACGTCCTGGTAGGCGCGGCGGGACTCGTCGCGGACGATGCCCAGGCACAGCTCGTCGTAGATGATCCGGTGCACCGTCGCACGGTCCTCCGTGGACGGCAGCAGGACGCGCAACCCGTGCGACTCCAGGCGTTCGCGGTAGAACGCCTGGTCCATCGTGAACCCGGTGCCGAGCAGGCCGACCGTCGTCAGGCCCGCTGCCCGGATGGCGGCGGCGGTCGTGTCACCGAGGTGGATCACCGGGATGTCGACGGCGGCCTGGACCTGGTCGAACACCTTGTGCATGGTGTTGGTGCAGATCAGCAGGAAGTCCGCGCCCGCGGCCTGCACGCCGGTGGCCGCCTCGGCGAGCGCCTTGCCGGCGTCGTCCCAGCGGCCCTCGACCTGCATGCGTTCGATCTCGGCGAAGTCCACCGAGTGCAGCACGACCTTGGCCGAGTGCAGGCCGCCGGCGCGTTCCCGCACCAGCACGTTCGCCAGCCGGTAGTACTCCGCGCTGCTCTCCCAGCTCATTCCGCCCAGCATGCCGATCGTCTGCATGGGCCCCAGTCAAGCACTCCAGCGCGGGTCGCGGCCCGTGGCGGCGAGGAGCTGCTCCAGCGGCGAGGCGTCGGCCGGTGCGTCGACGGGTGCCTTGAACACGTTCATCTCGATGGCCATCGGCCCCATCTGCTCGACGAGGTTCCTGACCTCGGCGAACACCTCCGGGTCGGGCTCGAACTTCTGACCGGTCGCCTGCGCGAGGTCGGAGATGTGGATGGTGAGGTCGAGCAGCACGAGCCCGCCGACGGTCTGCGCGGGCATCTGCATGTTGCCCGCGATGCCCTCGTCCGCGCCGGGCTGTCCCCACGCCTCGACGAGCTTCGCGGTCTCGGCCGGGAACTGCGCGCGCCAGTCCGGGTAGGACGGCGTGTGGCTGAAGTCGGCGTCCTGCTTGGCGGCGAGCTTCTGGAACTCGACGACGACGTGCATCAGGTGGTCGAGCAACGCGCGGACGTCGTAGTCGGCGCACGGGGTGGGCTTGGTCAGGTCGTCGTCGCTGATGGACGCGATGACGGGCAGTGCGTGGTCGCGGGCGCGGTCGAGCAGGACGCTGAGCTTCATGGTTGCTGACGCTATGGCTCATGCGGTTCGGCGTTCTTGAAGAAACGCGCCAACCCAGGATCTGTCCTACGTACGATCTGCGCCGTGCAAGGGCCGCGTCGGGACACTCGGGGAATCGTGGACGCGCGCGAGCTTTTCTCTCGTGTGCGGTTCCGGCGCCGCATGCCGTGCGCCGAGTTGCAGCCGTACCTGGAGCACTACTGGCTGATCGACGGTGAGCTGGATTCGCCCTACACCACACACGTCGTGCCGCATCCGTCCGTGAACGTCGTCTTCGAACACGGGCACGCGCACCCGGAGATCGCCGGCGTCGGGCTGGGGTTGTTCAGCCGGGTGCTGGACGGGCGGATTCGCGTGGCGGGCACGCAGTTCCGGCCGGGTGGGTTCCGGCCGTTCCGTGCCGAGCCGGTGTCGCACTGGACCGGGAGGCACGTGCGGCTCGATGTTCCCGCCGCGCTGGTGCTCGATGTGGAGGACGAGGACGAACGGGTCGCCGCGCTCGACGCGTTCCTGCTGGGGATGGGGCCGGTGCCCGACCCGCAGGCGACGAACGCGATGGAGCTGGTCCAACGGATCCGTGACGGCCGGGGGATCCGGCGGGTCGCGGACTTCGCGCGCGCCGAGGGCGTCGCGGTGCGCACGATGCAACGGCTGTTCGCGGACTACGTCGGGGTGAGCCCGAAGTGGGTCATCCTGCGTTATCGGATCCACGAGGCGTTGGAACGCGCGGAGTCCGAGGTGGAGTGGGCCCGGTTGGCCGCTGATCTCGGATACAGCGACCAGGCCCACCTCGTGCGTGACTTCACCCAGACTGTTGGAGTGACTCCAACGGCTTACGCGCGGGCGCTCAGCTGAAGTACTCGCACAGCTCGACGAGGATCCCCTCAGGGCCGCGGACGTAGCAGGTCTTGAGCATTCCCTGGTAGTTCTCGACGTTGCGGACCACCTCGGCGCCGTGCGGCTCGAGGCGGGCGAGGGTGTCGTCGAGGTCGTCCACGACGAACGCGACGTGCCGCAGGCCCAGGGCGTTGATCGGCGCGTGCGAGCTGCCGTCGATGCTCTCGGGGGTCTGGAACTCGCTGAACTCGATCCGGTACCGGTCGTCCGGGGTGCGCAGCATCGCGATCTCGCTCCGGGAGCCGTCGAGGCCGATGACGCCGTCGACGAACTCGCCCTCCATGTGCGCCTTGCCTTCCAGCTCCATGCCGAGCTCCTGGAAGAACGCCACGGCGGCCGCGAGGTCGGTGACGGTGATGCCGAGGTGGTGCATGCTCCTGATTGCCACTTCGTGTGCCTCCTGGTTGCTTTGTACCCCTGGGACGGTGCCGGCGGGATCATCTCTACCTCGAAAGTGGTCCAACTTCGAAGCCGAGTTTTGGCTCTGCTTTCTGGACCGCTTTGACGGCAGAGTCACCGGCATGAGCCTCGCATTCCTGGTCACGACGTTGATCGCGGTCGCCACGCCCGGCACCGGTGTGCTGTACACGCTTTCGGCCGGTCTCGCGCACGGCCGGAAGGCGAGCGTCATCGCCGCGTTCGGCTGCACGCTCGGGATCGTGCCGCACGTGCTGGCCACCGTGACGGGTCTGGCGGCGCTGCTGCACACGAGCGCGCTGGCGTTCGAGATCGTGAAGTACCTCGGTGTCGCGTATCTGGTGTACCTGGCGTGGATGACGTTGCGGGACAAGAGCGAGTTGGTGGTGGACGCGGCGACCGCGCCTGCGTCCGCGCGCAAGGTCGTGGTGTCGGCGGTGCTGATCAACCTGCTCAACCCTAAGCTGACGATCTTCTTCGTGGCGTTCCTGCCGCAGTTCGCGACGGGCTTCGGGCAGATGGTGCAGCTCAGCGCGGTGTTCATGGCGCTGACGTTCGTGGTCTTCGCCGTGTACGGGGTGTTCGCGGCGTCGATGCGCGACCGGGTGCTGGCCCGGCCGCGCGTGATGGTGTGGCTGCGCCGGTTCTTCGCGGCCTCGTTCGCCGCTCTGGGCGCGAAGCTCGCCCTGACGTGAACACCTGGCCGGGGTTCTCAGCCGCAGGCCGCGGCACGCTCCAGCAGCAGCGTCTTCTCGCGTTCGTTGCGGGTCAGTGCAGCGGCCTTCTCGAACTCGGCCTTCGCCTCCTCGGTGCGGCCGAGCTTCGCCAGGAAGTCGCCGCGCACGCTGGGCAGCAGGTGGTAGCCCTGCAGCGCTTTCGCGCCGGCGATCTCGTCGACCAGCGCGAGACCGGCGGCGGGTCCGAAGGCCATCGACAACGCCACCGCGCGGTTGAGTTCGACGATCGGGGACGGCGAGATCTGCGCGAGCACCTGGTAGAGCGTGGCGATGCGCTGCCAGTCGGTGTCCTCGGCCTTGCGCGCGCGACCGTGACACGCGGCGAGGGCGGCCTGCACGTAGTACGGGCCGGGCGGCTGGTTGAGTGCTTCTGCGCGTTCGAGGGCTTTGAGGCCACGGCCGATGAGCAGCCAGTCCCACTTGCTGCGGTCCTGCTCCAGCAGCAGCACGGGTTCGCCGCCGGGGCCGGTGCGGGCCTTGGTGCGGGAGGCCTGGATCTCCATCAGCGCGACCAGGCCGTGGACCTCGGCCTCCTTGGGCGCGAGTTCGGCGAGCACGCGGCCGAGCCGCAGCGCCTCGGTGCAGAGTTCGGGGCGCAGCCAGTCGTCGCCCTGGGTGGCGGAGTAGCCCTCGTTGAAGATCAGGTAGATGACCTCGAGGACGCTCGCGAGCCGGGGCGCGAGTTCGGGGCCTTCGGGGACCTCGAACGGCACGCCGGCGTCGGCCAGGGCCTTCTTGGCGCGCACGATGCGTTGCGCGACGGTGGCGTCGCTGACCAGGAACGCGCGGGCGATCTCCTCGGTCTTGAGGCCGCCCAGCATCTTCAACGTCAGCGCGACCCGTGCCTCGGTGCCCAGCACCGGGTGGCAGGCGGTGAACATGAGGCTCAGCAGATCGTCGCCGATCTCGTCCTCGATGCCCTCGCTGGCGTCCGGCGTGGCCTCCTGGACGTCGCGGCCGATCTCCTCGACCTTGCGGTTGAAGTTCTCGCGCCGCCGGATCTGGTCGATGGACCGCCGTTTCGCGGTGGTCATCAGCCACCCGCCGGGGTTGCGCGGCACGCCTTCTTCCGGCCACTGCTCCAGCGCCGCGACCAGCGCGTCCTGTGCCATCTCCTCGGCGAGACCGACATCGCGCGTGTACCGGGCGAGTGCGGCGATGACCTTCGCCGACTCCATCCGCCAGACCGCGTCGATGGTGCGGTGCACCGAGGTTGTAGCCCCCATGGGGGCATCAGACCACAGGCACCTGACGTATTTCCACGACGCACGCCGGAAGGGGGATCCGCCGGACGCGTTCGACTGCTTCCTCGTGGTCGCGGACGTCGATCAGCCAGTACCCCGACACCCCGTACGCGTCCGGCACCAGATCACCCGCGTCGAGCAGAACACCCGCGCGCAGCAGTGGGTCCCTGTGCAGCGCGGCCAACGGTTTCGGGCTTTTGACGAACACCATGAACCGCACCGGACCTCCTCGTTCGCTCCCCTTGTGAGGACGTCGAACGAGGAGGTGCCGAAATCGACGCGAAGATCAGGCCGTGAAGTCGGCCGCGTGATCACGCGCCCACTGCGCGAACGTCCGGTACGGCCTGCCGGTCAGCTTTTCGTAGTCCGGTGACACGACGAACTCGTAGTCGGCGAAGTCGTCGGGGTCGCCGCCCTCGTAGCCGCTCATGCCGAGGATGTAGCTGGCGATCTCCTCTGGCCAGCCGACGCTCACGTAGTAGGCAAGCGCCTCGTCCCGGGTGACGTCCTGGAACGTCAGCTCGCGCCCGATCGCCTCACCGATGGCCCTGGCCATGTCCCGCTGGGTGATCTGCGGCGGGCCGGACAGGTTGTAGGCCTTGCCCGCGTGGCCGTCCTCGGTGAGCGCCTTGATCGCCACGTCGGCGATGTCGGCCTCGTGGATCGGCTGACCGAACTCGTCGGGGCCGGGGTGCACGATCGTGCCGTCCTCGCGGATCGACGGCCCCCACAGGTCGATCTTGTTGACCGCGAACTCGCCGGGTCGCAGATGCGTCCACTCGACGCCGGACGCCTCGACGGCCTGTTCGACCGGCAGGTGGTGGGTCGTGTCGTAGCCGTAGGTCACCGCACCCGAGGACAACGTCACGATCCTGCGCACGCCGGCTTTCACCGCGCGGTCCACGACTTCCTGAGCGGTCGGCGGGTGCACGAACAGGTACAGCTTGTCCACGCCGTCGAACGGGAGGCTGTCCGGGTCGTCGAGGTCGGCCTTGACGACTTCCACGTGTCCCGGGAAGTTCGCCTTGTCCGGGTTGCGGGTGATGGCCCGGACGTCGGTCTTCAGTCCCCGCACCACCAGCCGGCCGACGTGGCCCGTCGCACCGGTCACCAGGATCGTCATCGGATTCCCCCTTCGATTCCGTCCAGCAACTTCTCCAGCCCGTAGTCGAACGAGCCGCGCATGTTGTCCGCGAGCGTGCCCCCGGTGTCGTACGCACCGGCGTTCCACAGGTTCGTCATCGTCGGGTACCGCTCGACGTCGAAGTAGTCGTCCCAGAACACCTGCCGCGCGCCCCACCACGAGTCCCCGGACTCGCCGGTCTTCTCCGCGAGCTGTTGATCGTCCACTTCGGACGCCGCCGCGCCGTGCACGAACCCCTCGACCGCGATGTGCGCCACCGTCACGTGCCGCGGCTCCAGCCCGGAATCCGCGAGCGCGGCCAGCACGAACTCCTGGCCGTCCATCAGGCCTGGCCCGAGCGGCGGGCGCACCATCGACACGTCCCGCATCCACGGGTGTGCCTGGTAGACCGCGCGGGTGCGGTCGGCGTAGTGCCTGATGCGCTCACGCCACGTGCCCTCGGGCGTGAGATCGCGTTCCTGCAACACGATGTCGGCCATCAGGTCGATCAACTCGGCCTTGCCGGGCACGTGCGTGTAGAGCGACATGGTGCCGACGGTCAGTTCCTGCGCGACGCGGGCCATCGACATCGCGCCGAGCCCCTCGCGGTCGGCCACCGCGATCGCCGCGGTGACGATCTGGTCGACGCTCACCTTGGGCTTCCTGCCGACCGGTTTCGGCTGCTGCGGCGTGCGCCAGAGCAACGCGAGCGTCCTGACCGGGTCTCCCCCGCCGCTGCGTTCGGCGGCCATCCGTCCACCCCATTTCCGTAGGCCATACGGAAACAATACCGTACGGTCTACGGAAACGGGTGTCAGCTGAGCGCCGGCTCGATCCAGACCGCACTGACCTGCTGCTCGCTGTAGCAGGAACCGCCGAGGAAGGCGGCCTCCAGCCGGATCCTCAGCGCGTTGGTCACGTCGACGTCGAGGTCGCGCACCTGCCCCAGTCCGAGCTGGAAGGTGGCCGAGTCGATCTTCGTGTCGTCCACGAAGACGCGGAACTCGACGCTGTGGCCGCTCTTCGACCCGTCGTCGAGCCCGGCCTTGACCCGGAGCCGCTTGAACTTGCGGTCGAGGTGGTACGTGCGCGAGGCCAGCGAGCCCGACCTGCCGCAGGCGCCCATGACCATGGCGATCGTGCGCTGGTAGTCCCTGGTGTCGACCCGCCGGGCCCCGACGACGTTGACCCCCGCCTCTTCCACGGGGTTCAGGTCGAGCAGCGACTTGCCGCCGGGGACGGCCTGCTGCACCGGCGCGCCACCGGACACGGTCACGGTCTCGGTGCGGACGACGGTCACCGCGGCGGAGTCCGTCCCTTGTTTGCGCCCCGCGTAGTAGGCGCTCACGCCGGTTGCGGCGCCCGCGATCAACGCGGTGATGAGGGCGGCTGTCACGGCACCGCGCCGGGTGATCCGGGCGGCCTCGATGGCGGGGTCGACGGTCTTCTGTCCGGTCACGAACCGACTGTCGCAGCCCGCCACCGGGACGAAACTCCGATTTGGCGTGATCAACCCGTTCGGCCGATCAGGCAACCAGTGCTCCGCGGCGCGAGCAGGCAGGCAGCGCACATCGAACCGGCCACCGCCTGGCACGTCCTGGCCGCGCCTAGTTGACGTACCAGATGACGTGCACGCTGCCAGCGGACACGTCCTTCAGCTCCGCGCACACCTCGTGCGCCGCCACGAGCCCGGTCCGCCGGCACATCCGCTCGGCGCCGGGAGAAAGCGAACTCGCCGGGGCGTATCCGCGTGAGTCGAGGTGCGTGCGCATCACCTCGCGCGCGCTGTCCCCGGTCGCGTCGACCTCACGCCAGCAACCACCGGAACCACACCCGATGCGCCCTTCGGCCACCTGCAACCCCGGCGGACCCGGCACCACGCCCTCGTCACCGGGCGGCGCCTCCATCCGCATCACGGCGACGAAGCCCCCGGCCACGAACCCGCCGACCACCAGGACCGGCAACACCAGCACGAGGACCGTCCGCCCCTCCACGAGCAGACCGGCTCCGAGGACCACCGCGACGAGCAGCGGCAGGAGCCAGAACGTCTCGACGAACGACGGCACCCAGGGCCCGGACCAGTCCAGTGCGCGCGGCACGACGAACCACACCACCAGCCCCAGCACGATCAGCCCCGTGACCACCCGTGTTCGCTGATTCCTCGCCACGCCCGAAGAAGCCCCCAGATCGGCCATGCGCGCAGTATCTCCGAACGCGGAAACGCCGCCCCGATCCGGGACGGCGTTTCCTGTGTGGTGGGAGCTGGTCTTCAGGCTGCCAGATCGGCACCGGCCGGTTCGAGCAGCAGTTGCGTGACCCGCAGCTGACGGGCGGCGGCCCGCAGGTCCTTGACGATCTCGGCGACGTCGTGGCCCAGGTCGCGGTCGGCCCGCGAGGCCAGCGACGTCGCGGAGGCACCCAGCCGGGCGGTCGTCTGCCTGATGTCCTCGAGCGCGGACCGCAGTTCGTCGACCGTCAGCGGGGAGTTCATGACCGCCAGGCCAGGCTGGTCAGCATCTCCTTGCCGCGTTCGGCGCTGCGCGGGTTGCTGAGCACGTCGTAGCGACCGGCCACGAGCTGGGTGGTCGAGGCGAAGTCGCGGCGGCCGCGCTGGGCGCCGTACCGGACGGCGGCGCTGGCGAGGCCGAAGATCGTACCGGCGACCAGGCCCGTGATGATCGGGGCGATGGCGCCGCCGGTCGAGAACAGGCCCAGCAGCAGACCGACGAACAGACCGAACCAGGCACCCGACGCGGCGCCCGCGCCGAGGACGCGGCCCCAGGTCAGACGGCCGGTGACGCGTTCGACGATCATCGTCTCGACGCCGACGATGGTGACGTCGGCGACCGGGAAGTCGTTGTCCGCCAGGTGGTCGACGGCTCGCTGCGCCTCTTCGTAGGTGCCGTACGAACCGATCGGCCAGCCCGTGGGCGGCGTGGGCAGAGCGTTGACGCCTGCGTTGGCCCCTGCGGCAAACGGAGTCGCGGTGGTCATGTGCAACACCTCCGAAGTGCGATCCCCTACACCTGGTACTACGAACGCGCTTCCACGGGTGTTCCCGAAGTTGAGCTGATGTGACTCAGCTCCCCCTCGGTAAGCGTAATGTCCAGCGATTTCAGGGTTTCGGCGAGATCTTCGACCTGAGAAATCTCAGGTTCCGCACCCGCGCGCTCGACGGTGAACTTCGACCCGACCAGCCGGCGGCTCAGGCCCGGTTCGAGACGCATGACGACGAGCTGGCGGCTGAACGGCGAACGCTCGTGCGTGGCGACGTAGTAGTTGGCGGCCATGTAGTCGACGGGCCGTTGCTCGACATCTGGTTCGAACGCGTGCATGTGCTCCCAGCCGTGCGCGGCCTGCTTCTCCAGCACCCACCGGCCTTCGGAGCGCCGCAACCGGTGCGGCCACCCGGCCTGGTCCACGATCGCGCCGTCGACGAGCGGCATGGGGTGCAGCATCCCGGCGCCGAAGCCGACGTCGACGAGGTGGTTGTCGACGAGGGACATGAAGTGCGTGCGCGGCCCGGTCATGACCCGGCTCATCCTGCGCGCGACCGTGTACCCGAGACGTTCGAGCACGGCGGTGAACAGCAACTGGTGCTCGTAGCAGTAGCCACCGCGGCGCCGGGCGATCATCTTGTCCTGGATGTCGGTGAGGTCCAGCGACGGCACGAGGCCGAGCATGACGTCGATGTTCTCGAACGGGAAGGCGCGCACATGCGCCTCGTGCAGCTCCGTCAGCGAACTCGACGCGGTCGCTCCTGTGCGTGCGAAGTACGCGTCGAGGTCCACGAGATCCGTCTGCCACATGCGGTTCCCCCTGGTCAACGCGTACTCGACCTCGCCGTGTTCGCTGCCGGGCAACGGGTCGGCCCAGTCGACGTGGAACGTGCGGACGTGCCGCAGCCCGCACTTCTCCATGACGCGCCGCGATCCGGCGTTGACGAACATCGTGGTCGCGACGACCCGCTGCACGCCACCCTCGGCGAACCCGCGTTCGATCAGGGCCTTCCCGCCCTCGGTGGCGTACCCGCGGCCCCAGAACTCGGGGTGCAGCCGGTACCCGAGCTCGACCACGCCGTCGCCGACGGGTTTGAACTCGAACCAGCCGACGAACCGCCCGGTCGACTTCTCGTGAGCGGCCAGGAAGCTGTCGCCGAGGAAGTGCTCGACCGGTTCGGGGTCGAGGTACCTCATGACCTCGGGGTCGGCGTGCAGCGCGTGCAGTTCGTCCACATCGGACGGCCCGAGCGGGCGCAGCGTCAGGCGTTCGGTTTCCACGAACGAATCGTGCCCCGGTCGTCCACCGGTTTACCGCACATCAGCGACGCGACCGCCGCCACCTGGAACGCCCCGCCGACGGATCGTCGCTGTCAACGGGCCCAGCGTGGTCTGTCTACGGGACGTCTTTCGGCTTGATCGTCTCCAGCACGGTGCCGGCGGCGTCGCGCACGACGACACGGGCGTCGGGGTGCCGGTCGATCAGGGGTGCGACCAGCACGAACGTCCCGTTGGCGAGCTGGGCGGGCACGTCGGCGGAGCCGGGCCGGACGTAGGTGATCGAGGCGACCCGCGGGTCGCGGACCAGGCCGACGGCCGCGTAACCAGTGCTTCCGCCGTCGTAGTACTCCCCCTTGTCGTTCACCTTGAACGGCTTGAAGTCGTAGAACGCGGGCATCGCCGCGATGGTCTCGCCGCGGACCTCGTCCAGGTCGTCGACGTCGAACACCATGCCCGGCGTCGGTTCGTGGCCGGACTCCCGGCAGTAGAGCAGCAGGTCGCCGAAGCGGCCCGTGATGATCGTGTCGGTGGCGCTGACCTCGGCTGTGAGACCGAGCGCGAACTGGTCGGGGTCCGGCACGGCCCGGTCCTGGAGGCAGTCGGCGAGCCGCGCGGCCTCGGGGGTGTCGCGGACGGCGGGCGGCAGTGGCCGGTCGACGACGGACGCAGTGGGCTTCTGCACGCCCCGCACGGCGAAGTCCTCACCGTTGACCAGCGCCTTCGTGCCCGTCTCCGCCTTCTGGAAACCGCTGGGCGCGAGGAACAGCCCGTCGATCAGCGCCGGCATGGTGTTGTTCTGGCCGGAGTCGGCGATCCGGGACAGGCTGAGGAACTTCACGTCGGGCGAGACCAGGCCCGCCATCGTGCCGCTCGGCGTGGTGAACAGGATCTTCACCTTGCGGCGGCCGTCCTCGATCTTGACCGGGTTCGGGTCCGAGATCGTCGTGGTGGTGGCGGTGTTCGCGCAGAAGAACACGCCGGTCGGACCGCGGAACGCCGTGAGGACCGTGCCGTTCTTGTGGCTGGTGGCGATCGTCCGCCACTGCTCGGCCGGCGGGTGCGCCTCCGCGGCTGCGGTGCAGCGGGCCAGCGCGTCGGGGGCGACCTTGCCGGGCTCGACGTGGTTGACCACGTTGCGGTCCTTGCCGACGAACTGCCCGTTCTGCTGATACGACGGGCCGGCGACCTCTGCGTTCTCGCCGTAGAGGGTTTGACCTGCGAAGACGGCGCCCGCGGCGAGCATGCTCACACCGGCGGCGATCAGGATCGGCCTGCCGTTGCGGGCGGAGGGGTTCATGCCTTCGCTGACGCGGCGGCGGGCGCGCATGCGGACGTCGTCGGGCAGGGTGCGGTTCTCGGGCAGCTGGTCGATCATCCGTTGTCCTCGGGTGTCAGGTCGCGCAGGCGGGCGCGGGTGCGGGAGACGCGGGCACGGACGCTCGACTCGGCGATGCCGAGGAGCGTGGCGGCGTCGGCGGTGGACATGTCGCCGAGCAGGCAGAGCTGGGCGATCTCACGTTCGGACTGCGGCAGCTTCGCGATGGCCGCCACGACCAGCGCGAGGCGGCGCTGGGCGTCGGTGCGGGCGGCGACCTCGTCGGCGTGGTCGCGTTCGTCCTGCGGGGTCAGCCTGGTGACCAGCCGCAGCGCTCTGCGGGATGCCCGCCATTCGGTGCGGGCGCGGTTCGCCGTGACGGTGTAGAGCCAGGGCAGTGCCGAGTCGCGCACCAGCTGGGCCTCGCCGCGCTTGCGCCACGCGGTCAGGAACGTGGCGGAGAGCAGGTCCTCTGCCTGCGACCAGGAGGCGGTGAGCCGGTAGGCGTAGTTCCACACCGCCTCGGCGTGGCGTTCGAACAGCTCGGTGAACGCGGCGTGGTTGCCCTCGGCGATGAGCTCCCACAGCCGTGTGTCCGGCGGCGGGCTCGTGCCCGCTCGCTCGGTCGTTTCAGTCATCACACTCCGCCTGGGGCCGCCACCGCCCAGTGTGCTGCGTGACGCGGGTCACTCGGTACCGGGGAGTAGCCCCTCGCGGCAGGCGTGGATGACAGCGATGGCAAGATCTTCGCGTGCCGATCGAGCAGCAGCAGTCCGGCAGTGTTGAGCCGGCGACCCAGGTGTTCGCGAAGATCACGATCGAGGAAGCGACGGTGCCGGCGACGACGCCGGTCACGCCGGCGCCGGCAGCCCCGACAGCGGCCACACCCGCCACGGCGGCCGCTGCGGCGTCCGCCCGTCAGAGCAAGTCGCTCACCAGGCGGCTCGCCCGGCGGATCCTCGGCCCGACCTTGATGACGAAGAAATAAGGGCTAGCGATCGGGGACCTGTCCGAGCCCACCGCACACCCGGCAGGCGGTCCGGTCCTCGTTGAGCCCAGAACCAAGGCATCGGCTGCACTCCTTCACAGAAGAACAGTGTCCGCTTCTACTCCAAGTGGACGCATCCGCCAAGCAGGGACCCGAACGGCAATAATGGGTGACCCCCATCGTTCACGCTCGGTGATCACACCGGGGTGGACGGTCCGGCCGGGATCTCGTTGGCACGTGAGACATTGCCTGCGACGATGCCTCCGCGTTCACCGTTCGGAAGCTTCCACCAGCCAGAACAACCACGGGGGCACGGATGCGACATCTCGTGCAGCACAAGGCCTTGAGGGCCGGGCACGGGTTGCTTCCACGACATGGTTCCGGACCCCTCGCACAGCAGGCAGGTGTCCTCTTCGCACTCCACGCAAGGTAATTACTCCACACCGGACACTTCGGGCAATCGCTGGATCGAGGGGAGATCACCGATGGCAGTCGCGATCGTGACGGGAGCGGGTTCCGGGGTGGGCCGGGCGGCGGCGCGAACCCTGCTGGCAGCGGGTTTCCAGGTCGCGCTGGCGGGCCGGCGCGAGGACGCGTTGACCGAGACCGGAGAGGGCTTTCCCGACTCCACGCTCGTTGTACCGACCGATGTGTCGCGTGAGGACTCCGTCGTCTCTTTGTTCTCCGCGGTGGTCTCGGCGTGGAGCCGCGTCGACGTGTTGTTCAACAACGCGGGCACGAACGTCCGCGCGACGCCGGTGGAGGAGTTCAGCCTCAGCGCGTGGGAGAAGGTCGTCGGTGTGAACCTCACCGGCGCGTTCCTGTGCGCCCGCGAGGCGTTCAAGGTGATGAAGACCCACGGCGGCGGCCGGATCATCAACAACGGCTCGATCTCCGCCACCGTGCCCCGCCCGCACGCGGTGGCGTACAACGCGACCAAGCACGCCATGACCGGTCTGACCAGGTCACTGTCGCTGGAGGGCCGCGCGCACAACATCGCGTGCGGCCAGATCGACATCGGCAACGCCGCCACCCCGCTGACCGAACGCATGTCGCAGGGCGTGCTGCAGGCCAACTTCTCGACGGCACCGGAACCGACGTTCGACGTGCAGCACGTGGCCGACGCCGTGCTCTACCAAGCTCAGCTGCCGTTGAACGCCAACGTGCAGTTCATGACCGTGATGGCCACGACCATGCCCTACATCGGCAGGGGCTGAGCCTGGTAGAGGCCACCGCCGCGCTCGAGCAGCCCGAAGTCCACGAGGTAGCGGCGGATGGTCACGTGGTCGACCTCTCCCCCGTCGCACCACGCGTGGAGCCGCTCGTTGATCTCCTTCTCCTCGTAGTAGGTCTGCGGGGTGAAGGCGTGCGAAGCAACGTGCTCAAGAATCTTGCGGCGCCGTTCGTGCGCAACAGGCAGTGAGATGAGCTTCTCGCCCCGCACGAACGGCGCGAGCCCGTCCGACGGCATCTGCTCGGTGAGCGTCGCGGCCAGCGGCTTGAGGTCGGCGGCCCGGGCCGGTTCACCCTCGACCAGCCCGGCCTCCCGAAGCTTGCGCAACGCCGTCCCGGCGTCCTTGACCGGCAGTCCGGAGGCGGCGGCGATGTCGGCCAGGGTCCCCGCGCCGAGAACGACGGCGGCGAATGCCCTGAGCCTCGTCGGTTCGGCCAGCGCGCGCACAACGGTCTCCGGAGTGGTCATGCCTGCGAACCTAACGCCGCCGTCCATCCGATTTCAGCGGCCCTCAACGGCTATCAGCGCGACGGCGCGCCCTGCCACTCCGTCATCGGCCCACCAGACCCTCGGCCATGACGTCGTTCAGGTACCCGTCGAAGTCCGGCACGTCGGGCTCCAGCACATGCCGCACCCACGCCGTGCGCTCGTGCGCCAGCGGCGGCAGCTCCCACACACACCCGATGAGGTCCTTCGGGATGACCGTGAAGTGCGTGAGGTCGGGATCGGTCGAGCCGAGGAACGGCTGGTCACCCGACACGGCGGTGCGGCAGTGCAGGACGTTGTCCCAGACCCAGTTGTAAGCGTTGAGGTACATGCCCGCGGCACTGCGGTGCAGCACGGTGACCGTGGCGGGCGGGGTCGGGTCGGCGAAGTCCGGGTAGATCTTGGGCAGGAACTCGTAGGCGGCCGCGCGGATGTCGTCGGTGATCTCCAGGCCGGGGGTGACGACCTCGTAGCGCTTGACGTGCCTGCCCGCGATGACCAGCGGTTCCCGCACCGCCAGCTCCTTCTCGTAAAAAGCCATAGGTCGAACGTATGAGCTAACCCTGACAGGGTGTGTCAGTGTCTTCATGATCTGTCGTGGGGGATGCACGGCCGGGTAACGCGGCGACGGCGCGGTGCGACAGTCCGTCCGTTCGGCAGCACGTCGTTCGGCGGCAGACGAGAGGTGACACCGTGTCCGATGAGCCCGAGGTCGATCCCGAAGTCGGCGCGTTCCAGCCGTACGTGCAGAAGGCGACTGGTCTTGGCACAGGCCCAGATTGGCAGAACCCGTATCCCGCAGGGTCACTGCGGCGTATCCGCGCCTTCGCAACGATCGAGGAAGCGGGCGTGCAGGCAACGACCGAAGCAGTGATCCTTCTGCACTCGATTCGCCGCATCCTCATGTCGATGCTGGTCATCGTGCCGGTCGCGGCCGCTGCCCTGTTCATCGCGCTGATGATCATGGACAACGCGTCCGCGCCCGCGTCGTGCACCTCGATCTACACCTGCTAGTGAACGACGTCGTTGGCGTTCCAGCCGGTACGCGCGTGGGTCACTGACAACCTGTGACAGTGTCTTCGCGTGCGCGCGAGTCGATTGGTGTCGTTGCTCCTCCTGCTCCAGACCAAGGGGCGGATGACCGCGCAGGCACTCGCCGACGAGCTGGAGGTGTCGATCCGCACCATCTACCGCGACGTCGAGTCGTTGCACGCGGCCGGTGTGCCGCTCTACGGCGACGCGGGGCCGGCCGGCGGTTACCAGCTTCTCGACGGTTACCGGACCAAGCTCACCGGGTTGAACGAGCAGGAGGCGGAGTCGCTGTTCCTGGCCGGGTTGCCGGGGCCGGCGGCGGATCTGGGGCTCGGGGACGCGGTGTCGGCGGCGCAGCTCAAGCTGATGGCGGCGTTGCCGTCGTCGATGCGGGACCGGGCTTCGCACATGGCCGAGCGGTTCCACCTCGACGCGCCTGCCTGGTATTACGACCCGGAGCGGTCGCCGTTCCTGGAGCGTGTGGCGGACGCTGTGTGGCGTTCGCGGCTGCTGGAGGTCAGTTATCGGCGCTGGCAGTCGCCGGAGGACGTGACGCGGATGCTGCGGCCGTTGGGGCTGGTGTTGAAGGCCGGGCGTTGGTACCTGGTGGCGCAGGGGTCGTCGCGGATCTCGACGTACCGGGTGGCGCAGATCCAGGCGGTGAAGGTGCTGGACGAGTCGTTCGAGCGGCCGGCGGGATTCGACCTGGCGACGCACTGGGCGGCGTCGCTGGAGGACTTCCAGGCGCGGCAGTACACCGGTGAGGCGGTCATCAGGCTCTCGCCGCGTGGCTGGGAGTCGTTCTCGTCCCACGTGCTGCCTGTCGTGGCTCGTGCGGCGCGGGAGTCCGCGGTGGACGACGGCGGGCACATCAGGGCGACGATTCCGATCGAGTCCATCGGTCACGCGGCCGGGATGCTGCTGCGGATGGGCGGCGAGGTCGAGGTGCTGGCGCCCGCCGAGCTGCGCGAGGAGGTCGCGGAGGCGGTGCGTCGGCTGGCGTCGATCTACCTGCCGCAACTGGCGGGTGGGTGGCCGGCACCTGCAGCTCCACGAGATCCAGGACACGTGATCCCGTAGCGCGCGAGGTGGTGCCACAGGTGCTTCACGACCTGTGGTGCCGCGTCCGCGTTCTCGAGGATGTGCGGGTCGATGAACCCGTCCTGCGCGATCGCCAGTCCTAACGCGACGGACTCCGGTGTGCGGTAGTCCGCGTGACGCAGCAGATCCTCTGTGGACAGCCGGAACCCGGCGTGGCGCTCGACCGGGCACGGCAGGTCGACGTCGGGGAAGCTCGGGTCCAGGACCAGCGCTTCGACGTCGTCCAGCGTGACCGGGCCGTGGATGTGGGCCTCGACGTAGTTGTCCAGCGGGTCGCGGTCGTCGACCAGGTCGAGCAGGGCGAAGCGCTGGGCGGTGCCGAAGTCGACGGGATCGAACACGCTGTCGGGGTAGCAGAACGTGGTGCGGTCCAGCACGTCTTCGCGCAGCCGCAGGTGGGCTGAGCCGAACCTCGGCGCGCCGCCGTGCTCACGGCCCAGATGGTTGAGCGCTCCGTACTTGGGTCTGTCGGAGGGCGGAGCGTCGTCGTAGGCGCCACCGAAGAGCCGGCTCTCCCACTCCCAGCGAGCGCCGCCGGGGTGGGCGGTCAGGCCGCCGTTGCTGGTTCCGGTCTCGAACTGCGAGCGGTAGACGCCGTCATGAGCAAGCCTCTCCAGGACGCCGCGTCCGGGGTGGAAGTTGAGCGTGACGCGCAGGTCACGTGACAGCGGACCGCCGGTCGACCGTGCGGCGACGTGCGCGATCGCCTGCTCAAACCCCACGGGCGAGCTCCCGGTCATGCACGCGCGCCAACGTCACCAGCCCGATGATCGCCCCCAACAGCGCCATGAACATGTCCCACTGGGTGTCCCACACATCGCCCTGAGTCCCGAGAAAATCATCCGCGGCCGAACCGCCAAGCACCGCCGACCCCCACTCGAGCAGCTCATAGCTGGCGCTGAACGCCAAACACACGCACACCACGAGAAAGAACAGCCACCCGGCCGGCCGCAGCGGCGTCTTGCGGACGAGCAGTTCGCGAGCCAGCAGAGCCGGCACGAAGCCCTGGACGAAGTGGCCGAACCGGTCGTAGTGGTTGCGCGCGAGGTCGAACAGGTCCTGCACCCAGAACCCGACGGGCACGCGGGCGTAGGTGTAGTGGGCGCCGAGGATCAGGACCAGCGCGTGGACGAAGATCAGGCGGTAGAGCAGCGGTGTCAGCCGGAACCGCCGGTACGTCGCGATCAGGATGGCGGCGCCGATCACGGCCGGTGCCACCTCCAGGTACCAGGTGGCGCGGTCGTGGGGGTTGATGCCCGAGACGACCAGGGCGGCAGCGGTCAGGGCGAGCAGGATCAACGGCTCGGTGGCGGAGCGCTCACAGGTCACGGATCACCTTGCAGGGGTTGCCGACCGCGAGCACGCGCGGCGGGATGTCGCGCGTGACGACGCTGCCCGCGCCGATCACGGCGTTGTCGCCGATGGTCACGCCCGCGCACACGATGACGCCACCGCCCAGCCACACGTTGTCGCCGATGGTGATCGGCGCGGCGGACTCGAAGCGCTGGCGGCGGGCCTCGTGGTCCTCGACGGGGTGCAGGGCGGTGAGCAGCTGGGCTCGGGGGCCGATGGAGACGTCGTCGCCGATGGTGATCGTGGCGCAGTCCATCAGGATGGCGTCGTAGTTGAGGAAGCTGTTGGAGCCCAGGTGGACCTGGTAGCCGTAGTCGCACTGGAACCGCGGCATGACCCACGAGCCCTCGCCGATGGAGCCGAAGAGTTCCTTGATGACCGTGTCGGAGCGGGTGGCGTTGAACTCGTCCACCAGTTGCTGTGCGCGCCGGCGTTCGGCGACCAGTTCGGGGTCGGAGTCCTTGTACAGCCGGCCGGTCATCATCTTCTGCTTCTCGGTGATCACCCTTCGAGAGTGCCCGAACGCAGCAGCGCGCGTGCTCTCTTCGCGGCGATCTCCATCAACGCGGTGAGGTCCGCGGCGTCGAATCCGGGTGGCGGTTCGACCGCGAGCACCACAGGTGTGGTGGCCGGAAGGGTGGGACGGGCGGGCAGTTGACCTGCGGGTTCGTGCGAGACCACCACAGGTGTTCTGGTTCCGACGGGTCCGGCGACGCGTTGTTTCAGCGCGTCGAGGAGTTCCTGTTCCGGTTTTCCCTTGAGCAGCAGCAGGACGAACGGGTCGGCGTCGAGCAGCCAGCCGACCTGGAACGCGAGTGCGGCGGCGTGGCGGCACGGGAGTTCCCAGCCGTCGCAGTCGCAGTCGGGTTCGAGGTCGCCGATGCCGGGCAGCAGGTCCACACCGGACTCTTCGGCGGCGGCGACGAGGTCGCGCGGCATGTTGTTGTCCAGCAAGGCGGCGATGTGGCCCGCCTGTTCGGCGACGCGGTCGAGGAACCGTCCCCATTGGACTTCGGACAGGGCGGGAACGCGGACGGTGGTGCTGTAGACGGTGTCGTCGTCGTGGACCTGGGCGTGCAGGAGTCCGGGGCTCACGGTGATCGGGCCGACGACGCCGGCGTGGGCGTAGCGGCGGCCGAGGCGGATCATGGCGTTGTCGAGCGCGGTGTCCTCCAGCGCCTTCACCCACGCCTTGCCCCACCACGTCGTGGCGACGCGGCGTTTCACCTTGGGGAACGCGGCGAATCCGCGTGCGGTCATCAAACGCTCCTGAGCTGGACGAGTTCGGCGAGTTCGGCGTCGGTGAGCTCGGTGAACGCGGCCTCTCCCCCGTGCAGGACGGCGTCGGCGAGGTCGCGCTTGTCCTGCAGGAGCGCGGCGATGCGTTCCTCGACGGTGCCCTCGGTGACGAGCTTGTGCACCTGGACGGGCCTGGTCTGGCCGATGCGGTAGGCGCGGTCGGTGGCCTGGTCCTCGACGGCGGGGTTCCACCAGCGGTCGAAGTGGATCACGTGGTCGGCCCTGGTGAGGTTGAGGCCGGTGCCGGCGGCTTTGAGAGACAACAGGAAGACCGGTGCCTTGCCCTGCTGGAAGTCGTCGACCATCTGCTCGCGCCGCGGGATGGGCGTGCCGCCGTGCAGGAACCGGGTGGGCTGCTTGATGTGCTGTTCGAGCAGGCGGGCCATGCCGACGTACTGGGTGAAGATCAGCGCCGAGCCGTCCTCGGCGATGATCGTGTCGAGCAGTTCGTCGAGGAGTTCGAGCTTGCCGGACGTGCCCTGCGGCGCGTCGTGGCCGAGGTAGTGCGACGGGTGGTTGCAGATCTGCTTGAGGCCGGTCAGCAGCTTGAGCACTAGGCCGCGGCGGGCGATGCCGTCGCTGTTCGCGATCTGGTCGAGGGTTTCCCTGGTCAGCGCCTCGTACAAGGCCGCCTGCTCGGTGTTGAGCGAGACGAACCGGTCGGTCTCGGTCTTGGCGGGCAGTTCGGGGGCGACGCCGGGGTCGGACTTGCGGCGGCGCAGCAGGAACGGCCGCACGACCTTGGCGAGGGTGTCGTCGGGTTCCGGCCAGCGGGTGCGGAACGCGCGGTGCGTGCCGAGCAGGCCGGGTGTCGTCCAGTCCAGGATGGACCACAGCTCGGACAGCGAGTTCTCGACCGGGGTGCCGGACAGGGCGACGCGCGCGCCTGCCGGGATGCCGCGGAGTGCCTTGGCGGTGCCGGAATGCGGGTTCTTGACGTGCTGGGCCTCGTCGGCGACGACCATGCCCCACGTGTGGTTTCTCAGTGATTCGGCGTCCAGGCGCATGGTGCCGTAGGTGGTGAGCACGATGCCTTCGGAGGCGAGGGTCCGTTGTGGACCGTGGTAGCGGGTGACCGGGGTTCCCGGGGCGAAGCGCTGGATCTCGCGTTCCCAGTTGCCGAGCAGTGAGGCGGGGCAGACGACCAGCGTCGGGTGTTCGTGGCGGCGGTGCAGGTGCAGGGCGATGAGGGTGATGGTCTTGCCGAGGCCCATGTCGTCGGCGAGGCAGGCGCCCAGGCCGAGTCCGGTCATGTGGGCGAGCCAGCTCAGGCCGTGCAGCTGGTAGTCGCGCAGGTGGGCCTTGAGCGCGGACGGCTGTGGGAGTTGCGGGACGGTCGTGATGGCGGTGGTGAGGCCGTGCGGGGCGACGTCGACGTGCTCGCCGTCGATGATCGCGGTGCCGGTGAGGGCGGCGGTGACGGCCTGGACCGCGGTGATCGGGGCGAGCTGCCGGCGGGCCTTCTTCCTGAGCTTCGGGTCGACGAGGACCCACTGGTCGCGCAGCCTGATCACGGGCCGGCTGGCCTCGGCGACGACGTCCATCTCGGCGTCGGTCAGCTCGTCGTCGCCGAGCGCGAGCCGCCAGTTGAACGTGAGCAGGTCGTCGGCCTGGAACTGGCCGCCGGGTTCGCCGATGACCGCCTTCGCGGACAGCGTGGTGGTGAGGTTCTTGGGCCAGTGGACCTCGATGTCGGTGTCGAGGAGTTCGGCGACCTCGCCATCGGTGAGCTCGGCCTGGTCGAGCAGGCGTTGCAGAGGTGGCCAGGTGGCGCGGCCGATGGCCTTGATGGCGTCGAGTTCGCGACCGGAGCCGCGGACGTCCCGCGGATAGGCGTCGGTGATGGCGCGGACCTGGACGATCGCGCGGAACCGCAGGTCGTCGGTGGTCTCGATGCGCAGTGACAGCTTGATCTGCTCGTCGGCCCACGCCTTGAGCTCGGGCACGTCGTGGGGTTCGGGGCTCGCGAACGGACCGTCGCCGGACCGGGGCAGCGTGTCCGCGACGGCGTCGAGGAACTGGCGGAGTTGCTCGTAGTCGCCGTGCGCGGCGAGCCGGCGCAGGTGGAGCTCGTCGGCGTGGTCGAGCGGTCCGATGCGCCACGTGTCGTGGTTGCCGGCCGTCACGCCGGGCACGATCCGGCCACGGGCGACGAGGTTGAGCGCGGTCGCGGTGGCCACTCCCCAGTAACCGTCGTCGTGCAGCGCGTCAGGCAAGGCTTCGAACAGGGGTTTTCCGTTGAACTGGCCGAGGCGGGGTGGGTCCGCAGGCACGAACATACTCTGTACCGTACACCATACGGTACGCTAGGGTGGCGGTCGTGATCGAACACACGGGCAGCGGTGACCCGGCGCGGACGCTGGCGTTGCTGTGGCGTACCCAGGAGCGGGTCTCGCGCAAGGGCAAACCGGACCTGAGCGTCGACCGCATCGTGCAGGCGGGGATCGCGCTGGCCGACGCGGACGGGCTCAAGGCCCTGTCGATGCGCCGCGTCGCCGAGTCGCTCGGCGTGGGCACGATGTCGCTGTACACCTACGTGCCCGGCAAGGGCGAGCTGATCGACGTCATGGTCGACACCGTGCAGGCCGCGACCGGCCGTGAGGTGGCCGAGGACTGGCGCGCGCACCTGACGTACGTGGCCCGGGAGAACCTGGCGCTCTACCGGCGGCATCCGTGGTTGTTGCAGGTGGCGCCGTCGCGGACGGTGCTGGGTCCGCAGGTGGCGGCGAAGTACGACTTCGAGCTGCGCGGGCTGGAGGGCGTCGGCCTGTCGGACGTGGAGCTGGACTCGGTGCTCAACCTGGTGCTGGGGCACGTGCAGAACTCGGCCCGCGGGCTGACCGCGGCGGCGGTGACCGAGCAGGAGACGGGGCTGACCGACCAGCAGTGGTGGGACGCGGCGGCGCCGTTCCTGATGACGGTGTTCGACCCTGCGCGGTATCCGGTGGCGGCACGGGTCGGCGGCGCCGTCGGGGAGGCGCACCAGAGCGCGTTCAGCCCGGAGCACTCGTTCGAGTTCGGCCTGGAGATGATCCTGGACGGCGTCAATCGCCTGATCGAGTCGCGGCGCCAGTAACACCTGAGTGACACCTGGCGGGATGCGTCGTTAATTCCCACGCGGTGTCCTCCGGGTGCCTACAGTTACGCCACGCCGATCAACTCGCCACCGTGGGAGGCCTGCTCGTGGTGATGGACTCGCAGCCCCGGCAGGCGCTGGTGCGCCGGGTCACCGGTCTCGCGCGGTCGACACCGGGGCGGTTGAGCCTGATCATCGTGGTGCTGGCGCTGGCGAGTCTCGTGAGCGGCGCGCTGACGACGTGGAGCGTGGTCCGGCAGGAGCAGGCGCTGGAGGACCTGGCGACGCGGTCCGAGCCTCTCGCGCACGCGGCGCAGGAGGTCTACCGGGCGCTGCAGGACGCCGACGCGACGGCGGCGAGCGCGTTCCTGTCCGGCGGGCTGGAGCCTCCCAAGCTGCGGGAACGCTACGAGGCGGACATCGCGCAGGCACAGGCCGCGCTCTCGGTCGCGACGGCCTCCTCCCCCGACCTGACGGCGACGCTGGCCGCCCAGCTGCCGGTCTACACGGGGTTGATCGAGACGGCGCGCTCGAACAACCGGCAGGGTTTCCCGGTGGGCGCGGCGTATCTCCGCGAAGCCTCGGGGTTGATGCGCGCGCAGCTGCTGCCGGCGGCGCAGGAGCTGTACCGGGCGGAGACGGACCGGGTGGCACGGGCCCAGGACGAGGCGGACTTCCCGTGGGGCTCGGTGTCGGTCGCGCTCGCGTTCGTGGTCGCGCTGTTCCTCACCCAGCGGTATCTGACCCGCAAGACGAACCGGCTGCTCAACGTCGGCCTGCTGATCGCGACCGGCGCGGCGGTGGTGTCGCTGCTGTGGGTCACCACGGTGTCGGTGCTGGTGATGAACGACGTGGCGGACTCCCGCACGGCGTCGGAGAAGGCCGACGTGCTGGCGCAGGCGCGGATCGCGACGCTGACCGCACGCGGCGACGAGACGCTGACGCTGGTCGCGCGTGGTGCGGGCCAGGCGTACGAGAAGAACTTCGTCGAGGTCTCCGAACGCCTGGAGGGGCAGCTGGACCAGGCAAAACAGCTGGAGAGCACCGAGGCCGTCGACCAGGCGATGCGGCACTTCCGGCAGTGGCAGCAGGTGCACCAACGCATCCGCGAGGCCGACGACGCCGGCCAGTACAACGACGCGGTGGCGCTGATCGACAACCCGTACTTCGACTCGCTGGACCAGGACCTGGTGCGGGCGATCGGGGAGGCCCGCCAGGACTTCAGCGACGAGGTGGCGGTGGCGCGGGCGTCGCTGGCGGGCACGGTGGTCGGGGTGCTGGTGCTGGCGGTGATCAGCGCGATCGGGTCGACGATGGGCTTGTGGCAGCGACTCAAGGAGTACCGGTGAGGCGACTGACACTCGCGGCGATCATGCTGCTCAGTGCGTGTTCGGCGGGACCGGCGCCGAGCGACATAGTGCCGCGCACCGCTCCCGCGCCCCAACCGGCCAACGCCAGCACGGTCACGGCCGCACCGAGCAGCTCAGCGGCCCCGGCGCCGTCGTGCGACCCCACGGCGAGCCTGCGGCCGGGCGCGTTGCCGGCGGCGGGTCAGATGCCGGCGGGGTCGAACATGGAACGGATCCTCAAGCGCGGCCGGTTGATCGCCGGGGTGGACCAGAACTCGTACCTGATGGGGTTCCGCAACTCGTTCACCGGCGAGATCGAGGGCTTCGACGTCGACGTGGCGCGGCAGATCGCGAAGGCGGTCTTCGGTGACGACAAGAAGGTGCAGTTCAAGGTCGTCACCGCCGCGGAACGGATCGGCATGCTGCAACGCGGCGAGGTCGACGTCGTCGTGCGGACGATGACGATCACCTGCGACCGCCTCAAGGACGTGGACTTCTCGCAGGTCTACTACCAGGCCGGCCAACGCGTGCTGGTGCGCCGCAACTCGGGCATCACCGGGGTGGACAGCCTCCAGGACAAGAAGGTGTGCGTGGCGTCCGGGTCGACGTCGCTCAACAACGTGATCAACCGGGTGCGGACGACGGTGAGCGTGCCGAACTGGACCGACTGCCTGGTGATGCTGCAGCAGGGGCAGGCGGACGCGATCTCCACCGACGACACGATCCTGGCGGGGCTGGCGGCGCAGGACCCGTACACCGAGGTCGTGGGGGCGCGGTTCACCGAGGAGCCCTACGGCGTCGGCGTGCCCAAGGGCCAGGAGGACCTGGTCAGGTTCGTCAACGGCGTGCTGGAGCGGATGCGCGCCGACGGCACGTGGGGCGTGATCTACGGTCGTTGGCTCAGCACGCTGGGTCCGGCACCAGTGCCGCCTGTCGCTCGTTATCGGGATTAGGGAGGGGTCGCCTGATGAACGAGACGAGCGAGGAACTGGATCTGCCCGCGACCGGGCCCGCGACGTCGCCGGGGACCGCGCCGTGGTCGGTGTCGCAGGAGGCGTCCCGGTCCGGATCGGGGCGGTCGCGGCGGGGCAGCGCGCGGTCGATGAGCCGTGGCCGGTTGGGCGCCGGGCTGGTCGAGGTGCCGCGGGTGCCGTACCGGGATCCGAAGACCGCGGTGCTGGAGAACCCGGAGGTCCCGGAGGCCAAGCGGTTCTGCTCGAAGTGCGGCAAGAAGGTCGGGCGGCGCAAGGACGGCAAGCCGGGCCGGGTGGAGGGGTTCTGCCCGCAGTGCGGGCACGCGTACTCGTTCACGCCGAAGCTGGCGCCGGGTGAGGTGCTGCACGACCAGTACGAGGTGCTGGGATGCCTCGCGCACGGCGGTCTCGGCTGGCTCTACCTGGCGCTGGACCACGCGGTGAGCGACCGGTGGGTGGTGCTGAAAGGCCTGCTCGACTCGGGTGACGCGGACGCGATGGCGGCGGCGCTGGCCGAGCGGCGGTTCCTCGCCGAGGTCGAGCACCCGAACATCGTGAAGATCCACAACTTCATCCGGCACGAGAGCGGCGACAGCGAGAAGCTCGTCGAGTACATCGTGATGGAGTACGTCGGCGGCGAGTCCATCAAGGACATGATCACGCGCCGGCGCCGGGACGGCCGTGGCGACGAGGCGTTGCCGCTGGCGCAGGCGATCGCGTACGTGCTGGAGATCCTGCCCGCGGTCGGCTACCTGCACGGCGTGGGGTTGTTGTACTGCGACTTCAAGCCGGACAACATGATCCACACCGAGGAGCAGCTCAAGCTGATCGACCTGGGCGCGGTGCGGCGCGTCGACGACCACCACTCCCCCATCTACGGCACGATCGGCTACCAGGCGCCGGAGATCGGCACGATCGGGCCGTCGATCTTCTCCGACATCTACACCGTCGGGCGGGCGCTCGCGGTGATGAGCTTCCCGTTCGACTTCCGCGGCCGCTGCAAGGACCGGTTGCCGACGGTCGACGAGGAACCGCTGCTGGGCCGGTTCGAGTCGTTCCACCGGCTGCTGCTGCGCGCCACGAACCCGAACCCCGAGCTGCGGTTCTCCTCGGCGGAGGACATGGCCGACCAGCTCACGGGCGTGCTGCGCGAGGTGCTGGCGATCGAGGACGGCGTGCAGCGGCCGGGCCCGTCGCGGCAGTTCACGCCGGAACGCCGCCGGTTCGGCGTGGAGGGCGCGCTCGACCTGCCCGAGGTGGCGCTGGCGTTGCCGGCACCGAGCGTGAACACCTCCGACGCGGCCGCCTCCTGGCTGGCCACGGCGACGACGTCGGATCCGGCGGGGTTGCGCAAGGCGCCGGAGTTCACCGTGGAGGTGCGGTTCCGGATCGTGCGGGTGCTGATCGAGTCCGGTGACACCGAGGCCGCCCTGCGCGAGCTGGAGGCGCTGACGGCGCCGTCGATGTTCGACGAGTCCGAGATCGACCCCGAGGACTGGCGGCCCGACTGGTACCGGGGTCTCGCCGCGCTGACCGACGGACGGGCCGGGGACGCGCTGGGGTTCTTCGACGCGGTGTGCTCGGCCGTGCCCGGTGAGGCGGCGCCGAAGCTCGCGCTGGGCGTCTGTTACGAGGCCACGGATGATCTGAAGGCGGCGGCGGGCTGGTACGAGCTGGTGTGGCGGACCGACCACGCGTACGTGTCGGCGGCGTTCGGCCTGGCGCGGGTGCTGCTCGCCTGCGGGGACCGGTCACGGGCCGTCGAGGTGCTGCTGTCCGTTCCGGACACGTCTTCACAACATCTCGCCGCGCAGATCGCGGCGGTGCGCGCGCAGCTCGGCGACTGCGCGGCCGAGGACCTCGTCGCGGCCGGGGAACGGTTGCACGCCTTGGACATCGACGTTCATTCGCACACCCAGCTGTCGGCGGAGGTGCTGGAGGCGGCGTACGACTACGTGACCCGCAATCAGGCCGCCGAGGGCAAGGTGCTGGACTGTGCACTCTCCGAACACGAGCTTCGGCTGGGTCTAGAGGCGCGCTACCGCACGCTGGCCCGGTTCGCGGCCACGCCGGAGGAACGGATCGCATTGGTGGACCGCGCGAACGCGGTAAGGCCTAGGACGTTGGTTTGATGGACACCCTGAAGTGCCCGGAGTGCTTCGCGCCCGTCGCGCCGGAGGACCGGTTCTGCGAGGCGTGCGGACGCAACCTGCTGGTCCGCCGCACGCCGCTGGGCGGACCGACCGGTCCCGCGCAGGCCTCGTGCATCCTGTGCGGCTCGCCGGACATCGATGACGAGGACTACTGCACCCAGTGCGGCCGGCACCAGCCATCGGCGCGTGACCGGGTCGAGTACACCCTCGGCGCGGTGTCCGGGGTCAGCGACCGGGGCAAGCGGCGCGCGCGCAACGAGGACTCGATGGCGTTCGGGCACGTCGCGGGCAAGGGTGTCGCCGCCGTGGTCTGCGACGGCGTGGCCTCGTCCGAACGGGCGGAGCAGGCCTCCCAGGCCGCCGCCGACGCTGCCGTCGACGTGCTTCTGAACGCGCTGATCGACACCGCGGACCCGGAGCAGGCGATGATCGACGCCGTCGCCGCGTCCTGCTTCTCCGTCGAGCAGCTCGTGGAAGCCGAGCCGATGGAGGCGGGCGGCCGGGGCGTCGCGCCGTCGTGCACGTTCGTGTCGGCGCTGGTCACGGAGAACTCGGTGACGATCGGCTGGGTCGGCGACTCGCGCGCCTACTGGCTGGCCGACGAGGGCTCCAAGCAGCTCACGACCGACGACACCTGGGCCGCGCAGCTCGTCTTCGAGGGCGTGCTGACCGAGGAACAGGCCCGCACGGACCGTCGCGCGCACGTGCTGTCGCGCTGGATCGGCGCCGACGCGGGACAGGTGGTTCCGCAGGTCGTGACGCTGCAGCCGACCGGGCCCGGCGTGTTCCTGCTGTGCTCGGACGGGCTGCACAACTACCGCCCGCAGCCCGAGGACCTGCAGCCCTTGCTGCCGTGCGGGCCCGAGGAGTTCGTGAAGGTCGCCCTGGAAGCCGGCGGCCACGACAACATCACCGTCGTGCTGGTGCCGTTCACCCCTCGCGCCGTAGAGTAGCGACGCCGCCGCCCTCCGTAGTGCTTTGGAGGCGTACGGGATGGGCACAGGTAGGCGCGGGTTCCTGCTGGGCACGGCGGGTGCTTTGGCCGCTGCCGGGACGGCTTCGGCTGCTCCTGGTCGCGTGACGTGGGTGCTGACGAACAACGTCGGGTACGAGGCCGCCGGCTCGAAGCGGGCGGTGATCGCCTGTTCGACGCCGGGCGTGCACCAGTTCTCGCTCGTGGAGCACGGCACAGGTGCCGTGGTGCATCGCGGCACCGCACGGTTCGCGGGCCCGGTGACGGACTGGAAGGCGAACCAGTTCCCCGCGGTGCCGTCGTTCTACTCGGTCGCGGACTTCTCGAAGTTCACACGTTCTGGTGAATTCGTGCTGTCGACGGACGGCGGGGTGTCCCGTCCGTTCGTGATCGAGCCGCTCGTTCTGGAGCGGCGGACGTTGCCGCACGTGGTGCGGTTCTTCAAGGACTCACGGTCGCTCGGCGAGTACGACCGTGTGGACCGGTCGCTGCCGTACGAGGGTGATCCTGCTCTGCGGGTGGACGCGCACGGCGGTTGGTACGACGCGGCGGCGGACTGGTCCAAACACTTCACACAGCTGTCGCGGTACTCGTTCTGCAACACGCTGCAGCTGCCGTTGACCGCGTACGTGTTGTGGGCGTCCTACGACGAGCTGACGCGGCGTGCGGTGCCGGACTTCGTGCACCTGCGCGAACTGCTGCACGACGAGGCGCTGTACGGAGCCGACTACCTGGTGCGGGTGCGGATGCCGGGTGGGTCGTTCTACGGGTCGGTGCGGCAGCCGCAGGAGGACGACATCGGCATCGACCCGTCGAAGCGGTTCCTGCGTCGCGGTCCGCTGAACTACCGCGAGGGCTGTGGTGTCGCGATCGCGGCTCTGGCCCGTGCGGCGCGGGGCACGGTCGACGGGGAGTTCCCGCGGTCGCGGTATCTGGCGGCGGCGGAGGCGGCGTTCTCGTTCTTGCAGGTCAACAACGTGCGGTTGACCAACGACGGCAAGGAGAACATCCAGGACGACTACAACGTGCTGCTCGCGGCCGTGGAGCTGTTCAAGGCGACGTCGAACGTCTCGTACCGGGCGGAGGCGGACAAGCGGGCCGCGGCCCTGGTCTCGCGGATCATGCCCAGGGGCCACTTCCGGGCGGACGACGGGGATCGGCCGTACTTCCACCCGTCGGACGCGGGCATGCCGGTCGTGGCGCTGCTGGCGTACTCGTCGATCGCGGGTTCCGACGTGCTCGCGGCGGTGCGGAAGTCCTTGGAGTTCGAGCTGTCGATCACCTCGGCGGTGCCGAACCCGTTCGGCTACGCGCGGCAGGCGGTGCAGACGGCGGCGGGCGACCGGTTCGACGGTTTCTTCTTCCCGCACGACGCGGCCGGCACGTGGTGGCAGGGCGAGAACGCCCGCCTGGCGTCTCTCGCGGCCGCGGCCCGGCTCGCGGCACCGCGGTTCGACGCGGCGTTCGCGGCCCGGTTGCGGTCGTACGCGGCGGATCAGCTGAACTGGATCGTGGGCTGCAACCCGTTCGACGTGTGCATGCTGGAGGGCAGCGGGCGGACGGCGCCGATCTACCTCGAGTATCCGGAGGGCTCGGAGGCCGGGTCGTGGCAGTGGATCCGGGCGGCGGGCGGGATCGTCAACGGGATCACCGGGCGTGCGGCGGACGGGCGTGGGATCGAGTGGGATCCGGGGGTGGCGTCGTCGGGCCCGAACACGGACTGGCGGTGGCTGGAGCAGTGGATCCCGCACTCGACGTGGTTCCTGTACGCGGTGGCCGCCGGATGACCGGGCACAGCTGATTTACCGCTGACCAACTGGAGCGCGGCACCGTCGGGGCGTGAGATTCGTTTCTGTCGCGGCGGTGGCCGCATTCGCACTGACCGGGCTGTCGTCCGGTGTCGCGCACGCCGAGTCGGCGCCGGGGTGTGGTCCGGTGACGCAGATCGGCAGGACCGCCTACATCGACGAGGGCGGTGGCCCGGTGGCGTCGGTGAAGCAGTTCAAGGGTTGTGGCAGGAACTGGGCGTATGTGTACGTGTGGGACTCGTACCACAACAAGGGCAACAGCTACTACGTCACGGCGACGATCCTCGCTCCCGGTTCGACGGGGCACGTGAAGGGCGCCAACCGGGACCGTGAGGTGTGGTCGAAGGGCACTGACACGTTGTCGGTGTGCACTCAGGCGCAGGGGCACATGGTGGACAACCCGGAGTACGCGTACTTCGCGAACACGGACAAGCGCTGCTGAAATTGTCTCCATGTGGAGGCCGGTGTTGATCGCGGTGGCGGTGGTTGTCACCATCGTCGCCGTGGTCTTCGCCTTTCAGCGCAAGCTGGTCTACTTCCCCTCCCCCGGTCCGCTGCCGTCCGCCGAGGAGGTCGTGCCCGGCGGGCGCGACGTCCGGCTGGTGACGGCGGACGGTCTGCTGCTCGACGGGTGGCACTTCGAGCTGCCGGACGCGCCCGCGACGGTGATCGTGTTCCCCGGCAACGGCGGCAACCGGCTGGGGCGGGTGCCGTTGGCGCGGGAGCTGATCTCGCGCGGGTTGTCGGTGCTGCTGTTCGACTACCGCGGCTACGGCGGCAACCCGGGCAAGCCCACCGAGGAGGGGCTGACCTTCGACGCGCGGGCGGCGCTGGACCTGATCGACGGGCCGGTGATCTACTTCGGCGAGTCGCTGGGTGCCGCCGTCGCGGTCGAACTGGCCACCTACCGCGCGCCGCTCGGGCTGGTGCTGCGGTCACCGTTCGTGTCGCTGGCGGCGGTCGGGTCGCACCACTATCCGTGGTTGCCGGTGAAGATGCTGTTGCAGGACAAGTATCCCCTGGTCGAACGGGTGTCCGGGGTGGACGTTCCGACGGTGGTGCTGCTCGGGACCGCGGACTCGGTGGTGCCGCCCGCGCAGAGCCGCGAGGTGGCGACGGCGGCGCGGGCGCGGTTGATCGAGATCTCCGGTGCCGATCACAACGACGACGTGTTGTTGTCGGGTCCGCAGGTGGTCGACGCGGTGCTGTCAGTGCGCTGACGGCGCGATCTCGCCGGAGCCGCGGCGCACGAGTGCGGCGGGGACGACGGCGTGCACGGGTGGTGAGGTGTCGCCGTCGATGCGGGCGAAGATGAGCTCGGCGGCTTTGCGGCCGATGCCGGGGACGTCCTGGCGCACGACGGTGATGCCGGGTTCGAGCATGTCGGCGAGCGGGAAGTCGTCGAAGCCGATGAGCGCGACGCGGTGGTGCAGGCCGCGGGCGCGCAGCACGCGCATGGAGCCGACGGTGACGAGGTTCTGGGCGGTGAACAGGGCGGTGGGCGGGCGGTCGAGGTCGAGCAGCGCGGTGGTGGCGGTCTCGGCGAGGTCGGCGCCGTGCAGGTCGGTGCGGACGAGTTCCTCGCGCAGGGTGAGCCCGGCCTGGGCGAGGCCTTCGAGGTAGCCGGTGTAGCGCTCCTGGCTGGTCCACAGGGTGCGGCGGTCGCCGAGGAACGCGATGTCGCGGTGCCCGAGTGCGGCGAGCTGCAGAACGGCTTCGCGGGAGCTGTCGCGGTTGGTGGTGGTGACGCAGTCGGTGCCGCCGAAGGTGGGTGGCCGGTCGACGAGCACCATCGGGGTGCCGCGTTCGCGTTCCTGCTGCAGCGCGTCCTGGTGGCCGCCGGCGGCCATGACGACGACGCCGTCGACGCGGCGGGCGGACAGCGAGATGAGCAGTTCGCCCTGCAGCGCGCGGTCGTCCTCGCTGCTGCCGGCGAGCACGAGGACGCCGCCCTGGCGGGCCCGGTCCTCGACGGCGCGCAGCAGGGCGGAGTCGAACGGGTTGGAGAGGTCCTCGAACAGCACGCCGATGGTGGCGCTGCGGCGGTCGGAGCGGCGCAGGCTGCTGGCGGTGAGGTTGGGGCGGTAACCGAGGGTGCGGGCGGCGGCGCGGACGCGGTCGACGACCTCCTGCCCGGCGCCGGGCAGTCCGTTGATGACGCGGGAGACGGTCTTGGTGCTGACCTTCGCCAGCGCCGCGACGTCGCGCATCGTGGGTTCGCGTCTTGCGCCTGCTTGATCCATGTCCGCCTGCCTCGGGTAACGCTTGCGTAACGGCCGCTTGTCGCGTCTTCTCCCGGAAAGCTAGCGTCAACGATGACGTAATGGAATCCCCGGTTCTCTCCCGCCTGGTTCGAACGGGCAGGGGCGACCAGGATCTTTAGCACTACTCGGCTTGAGTACCCGCGTAACCGCGCCCACTTCACCACGAGTTCCGACGCGCGGCCGGTTACGTCAACGTTGACGTAGGAGGAGTCATGTCGCGCAGAGCGTTCGGTCTGACGGCGGTGGCGTTGCTGGCGCTGACAGTGGCGGCGTGCGGGAACGGCGGTGGTGGTTCGTCGAGCGGCGCCACGCTGGTCGGCCTGGTCACGAAGACGGACACGAACCCGTTCTTCGTGAAGATGAAGGAGGGCGCGCAGCAGGCGGCCTCGTCGGCGGGCGCGACGGTGCAGTCGTTCGCGGGCAAGCAGGACGGCGACAACCAGTCGCAGGTGGACGCGATCGAGAACCTGATCGCCTCCGGCGCGAAGGGCATCCTGATCACGCCGAGCGACTCGAAGGCGATCGTGCCGTCGGTGGACAAGGCGCGGGCGGCGGGTCTGCTGGTGATCGCGCTGGACACGCAGCTGGAGCCGGCGAGCGCGGCGGACGCGACGTTCGCGACCGACAACTACAAGGCAGGGCTGCTGATCGGGCAGTGGGCGAAGGCGAAGTTCACCAAGGAGGGCAAGCAGGCCAAGATCGCGCTGCTGGACCTCAACCCGAACCAGGTGTCGGTGGACGTGCAGCGCGACCAGGGCTTCCTGGAGGGTTTCGGCGTCGACGTCAAGGACAAGAACCGCATCGGTGACGAGGCCGATCCGCGGATCGTGGGCCACGACGTGACCGACGGCGCGCCGGAGGGCGGCCGCACGGCGATGGAGAACCTGCTGCAGAAGGATCCCGGCATCAACCTCGTCTACACGATCAACGAACCGGCCGCGGCGGGCGCGTACGAGGCGTTGAAGGCGGCGGGCAAGGAGAAGGACGTCGTGATCGTCTCGGTCGACGGCGGCTGTCCCGGCGTGAACAACGTCAAGGCCGGGGTGATCGGTGCGACGTCGCAGCAGTACCCGCTGAAGATGGCGCAGCTGGGCGTGGAGGCGGTCACGAAGTTCGCGAAGGACGGCTCGAAGCCGCAGAACACCGACACGGGCGTCACGTTGATCACCGACCAGCCGGCTGACGGGGTCGAGTCGAAGGACTCGGCGTTCGGCCTGCAGAACTGCTGGGGCTGAGCGATGACAGCCGTGGTGGAGGAGCGGGACCGCTCGCTGCTGACCCGCGTGCAGCACGTGCTGCACGCGCAGGCCACGATCGGACCGGCGGTGGTGCTGCTGGCGTCGGTGATCGTGTTCGCGTTGCTGTCGGAACGGTTCCTGACGCCGGGCAACATCTCGCTGATCCTGCAGCAGGTCGCGGTGGTCGGGACGCTCGCGGTCGGGCAGACGATCGTGATCCTGACGGCCGGGATCGACCTGTCGTGCGGCGCGATCATGGTGCTGACGTCGATCGTGATGGCGAAGGTGGCGTCCGAGACTGGGCTGCCGGGGTTGCCGGCGCTGCTGCTGGGGTTCCTGGTGGGCACGTTGTGCGGCCTGCTCAACGGGCTGCTGGTGACGCGGCTGAAGCTGCCGCCGTTCATCGTCACGCTGGGCACGCTGAACGTGTTCTTCGCGCTGAACCTCTGGTATTCGGCCAGCGCCACGATCCGCGGCACGGACATGCCGTCGTTGCTGCTGTGGACCGGCCAGACCATCAACGTGGCCGGTACGCGCATCACCTACGGCTCGATCATGCTGGTGCTGCTGGTGGGCGCGATGGCGTTCGTGCTGAAGAACACCGCGTGGGGCCGCCACGTCTACTCCACGGGTGACGACCTCGAGGCGTCCCGCCTGTCGGGCATCCGGACCGCGCGGGTCCTGCTGTCGGTGTACGCCATGGCGGGGCTGATCTACGCGGTGGCGGCGTGGACGTTGATCGGCCGCATCGCCTCCGCGAGCCCGCAGGCGGGCCAGACCGACAACCTGGACTCGATCACCGCGGTGGTGATCGGCGGTACGTCGTTGTTCGGCGGCCGCGGCGCGGTGGTGGGCTCGCTGATCGGCGCGTTGATCGTCGGGGTGTTCCGCAACGGCCTGGCGCTGGCGGGTGTGGACGTGTTGTGGCAGACGATGGCGGTGGGTGTGCTGATCATCGTCGCGGTGTCGCTGGATCAGTGGATCAGGAAGGTGAAGGCATGACCACGCCGGTGGTGCAGGCCCGCGGCCTGGTCAAGCGGTACGGGAAGGTGACCGCGCTCGCGGGGTCGGACCTGGAGTTGCTGCCCGGCGAGATCCTCGCGGTGATCGGCGACAACGGCGCGGGCAAGTCGTCGCTGATCAAGGCCCTGTCCGGGGCGGTCATCCCGGACGAGGGCGAGATCTTCGTCGACGGTCAGCAGGTGTCGTTCTCGACGCCGATCGACGCGCGGGAGGCCGGCATCGAGACCGTGCACCAGTCGCTGGCCGTGGCGCCGTCGCTCGACATCGCCGCGAACCTGTTCCTGGGCCGCGAACGACGCCGTCCCGGCGTGCTGGGCTCGGTGTTCCGGATGCTCGACCGCAACGGCATGCGCGAGGAGGCCCGCCGCCAGCTCGACGCGCTGGGCATCATGACCATCCAGAACCCCGGCCAGGCGGTGGAGACCCTCTCCGGCGGCCAGCGCCAGGCGGTGGCGGTGGCGCGGGCGGCGGCGTTCGGCAGCCGGGTCGTGATCATGGACGAGCCGACCGCCGCCCTGGGCGTGCGGGAGTCGCGCGCGGTGCTGGACCTGATCCTGCAGGTGCGCGACCGCGGGCTGCCGGTGATCCTGATCAGCCACAACATGCCGCACGTGTTCGAGGTGGCCGACCGCATCCACATCCAGCGGCTCGGGCGCCGCAAGGCGGTGGTGGACCCGAAGTCCGTGTCGATGTCGGACGCGGTGGCGATCATGACCGGCGCGATGGAACCACCACCGGATTCGACATCGGATTCGACCTCGGAACCGACCGCGGATCAGGCGCCGGACTAGGCCGCGACTAGGCCGTGCCGAAGGGGTTGTCGATCACGTACCGCCACCGGCCGTCCGCGCCTCTGCGCGCGACGTCGGTGGCGGTGCCGGTCACGTCGCCGATGGTCCAGTCGACGATGAGCAGCGCGATGCCGTCGTGCTCGTAGACGTGCCGGGGCTTGACGTCGATGGGCAGGCCGAGGTCGAGAAACCGCTGGTTGGCGGCCTGCCGGGCGGCTCCGGTGACGGTCTGGCCGGGTTCGGGGACGAACAGGCCGCCGGGTTCGTAGACGGCCTCGACGGCGTGGGTGTCTTTGGCGTTGAACGCTTCGGCGAACGCGTGGGCCACACTGGACGGGTGCATGCCGACAGCGTCGCCCGCGCCGAAGTGGGTCACCAAACGGTGACCTGGGACCGTCCGACAGCGGACTGCCCGGTGGAGGTGGCGCTGGCGGCGATCAGCGGCCGGTGGGCGACGCTGGTGTTGCGCGACCTGATGGACGGGCCGCGGTCGTTCTCGGCGCTGCGGGCCGGTTTGCCGTCGTTGAGCGCGAAGGTGTTGACGGAGCGGCTGGACTCGTTGGTGGCGCAGGGTGTGGTGTCGTGCTCCCGCTCCCCCGGCTTCCCGGTGCGAACGTCGTATGCGTTGACGTCGAAGGGGTTGTTGCTGCGGCCGTTGCTGGTCGAGCTGTACCGGACGGGTGAGGCGCTACTGAGCGAGCTCGCGGATCACTGACTCCAGCGGCGCGATGACGTTGCGAGACAGCAGCAGTTCTTCCGAGACGAGCACCCTGTCGCGCTGGAGCCGCCGCCAGAACTGTCCCTCGACGGGGATCTGCAGGACGTCGAGGGAGAAGACCAGCTGGCGCCCCAGTTCCTCCTGGAGCTCGGTGACCACCTCGTGCAGCGAGGCCGAGAAGGTCCTGCGGACCTCGTCCCTGATGTATGTGGACTGCAGTGACCGCGGGTCGCTCCATCGCGTATAGGCGGCGCGCAGGTGGTTGGGAACACCGACCGGCTCGTGGCTGGACCCAGTGGCGCACTCGAGCCACCAGCGGTCCCAGCCCTGTGCGAGCCCCGGCACCTCGACGCCGGTCAGGCGCGGGACCGGCGGTGCCAGGCGCGGAATCGAGTCCGCCATCGGTGTGCTGATGCCCAGTGCGTCACGGACGAACAGGGGAAACGTGCCGCCGTCGCCGCTCGAGATCACCCACGTGGAATCCTCCGTGAAGTTCATGCTCCACGGTAGCCCGCTCACAACGGCACGGCGTCCAGCGCTTTGTAGATGCGTTTGTCGCTGACCGTGTACCGCGTCCCGATGGTCTGCGCGAAGTACGACAGCCGCAGTTCCTCGATCATCCACCGGATCTCGTCGAGCTCGGGCGCGGGTTCGTCGGCCGGTGTCTGCGCGCGCAGCTCCCGGTACTCGGCGTGGACCTGGTGCACCTTGGCGGTCCAGTCGAGGTCGCGGCGCGGGTTCTCCGGCAGCTTCTCGATGCGCCGCGAGATGCCCTTGAGGTACCGCACGAGGTCCGGCAGCCGGTCGTAGCCGGTGCGGGTGACGAATCCCTTGTACACCAGCGAGTTGAGCTGGGCGCGGATGTCGGCGACCGAGTCCGGGGCGCCTTTCAGGGCGGTCAGTTTCAGCTCGGCCTCGTGGGCGGCTTCGAGGACTTTGCGGACTTCCTGGACGACGACCCAGGTGGTGTCGTTGAGCGCGGCCTGGACCTTCTTCAGTTGTGCCGCGTAGGACTTGGCGTCCCAGGCGGGGTCGCCCATGAGCCGGTCGACGGCGGCCATGATGCAGTCGGCGAGCAGGGCCGCGACGCCGCCGTGCGGGTTGCGGGTGAGGGCGAGTTTGGCGGCGTTGTCGAGGTGGCGTTGCAGGTGTTTGACCGGGGAGTTGATGCCCAGGAGCAACAGTCTGCGCACGCCGCGGCGGTGGGCGTGGGCCTGGCGGCCGGGGGTGTCGAGGACCTTGATCGCGACGGCCGAGCTCTGGTCGACGAGTGAGGGGTAGGCGGTGACGGTGATGCCGGACTGCCGTTGCTCGATGGTGCGGGGCAGGGCGTCGAAGTCCCAGGTGGTGAGGCCGGTTCGTTCGAGGTGGCCGGCGGCCTGGCTCAGCGACTCGCGGACCTCGTCGCGCAGCTTCTCCTTGAGCGCGGCGATGTCCTTGCCCTCGGCGAGGGTGCGGTTCTGCTCGTCGACGACCTGGAAGGTGAGCTTGAGGTGGTCGGGGACGGCGTCGAACTGCCAGTCCTCGCGCTGCACGGTGACGCCGGTGAGCGCCCGGAGCTCGCGTTCGACACCGGTCAGCAGGCTGGTGTCCTTGGGGTCGATGCGGGCGAGGACGGCGGTGGCGACGTCGGGGACGGGCACGAAGTTGCGGCGGATCTGCTTGGGCAGCGACCGGATCAGCGCGACGACGAGTTCGTGGCGCAGGCCGGGGATCTGCCAGGAGAACGCGTCGTCGTCCAGGCTGGTGAGCGCCGGCAGCGGCAGTTGGACGGTGATGCCGTCGTTCTTGGTGCCGGGTTCGAAGTGGTAGCTCAGCGGCAGCGTGAGCTCGCCCTGGCGCCACTGGTCGGGGTAGGCCTCGGGACTGACGTCGGCGCGGTCGTTGACCAGCATCTCCTTGGTGAAGGTCAGGAGGTTCTTGTCCTTCTGCTTCTTCCACCAGGAGTCGAAGTGCCGCGCGGAGACGACCTCGGCGGCGACCCGCTTGTCGTAGAACTCGTACAGCGTTTCCTCGTCGACGACGATGTCGCGCCGCCGTGCCCGGTTCTCCAGCTCGCCGACCTCTTCGAGCATCGCGCGGTTGGTGTGGAAGAACCGGTGGTGGGTGGTCCACTCCCCCTGCACGAGCGCGTGGCGGATGAACAGCTCGCGGCTCAGCTCGGGGTCGATGCGGCCGTAGCTGACCTTGCGGCCGGCGACGATCGGCACGCCGTAGAGCGTGACCTTCTCCAGGGCGACGACGGAGCCGCGTTTGGTCTCCCAGTGCGGTTCGGAGTACTGGCGTTTGACGACGTGCTCACCGAGGCGTTCCGCCCATTCGGGTTCGATCTTGGCGACGATGCGGCCCCACAGGCGGCTGGTCTCGACGAGTTCGGCGGCCATCACCCACTGCGGTGGCTTCTTCGCGAGCGCGGAGCCGGGGAAGATCGCGAACTTGGTGTTGCGGGCGCCGAGGAACTCCGTCATGGGGCGGCGTTTGTCGCCCGGTGCCTGCTTTTTGAGGACGTCCTTGACGCCGATGTGGGACAGCAGGCCGGACAGCAGCGCGATGTGGATGTTGCCGGGGTCGCCGGGCTGCTCGTTGAGGTGCATGCCGATCTGCTTGGCGACCTGCCGCAGCTGCAGGTAGATGTCCTGCCATTCGCGCACGCGCAGGTAGTTGAGGAACTCGGCCTTGCAGCGCTTGCGGAACTGGTTGCCGCTCAGTTCCTTCTGCTGTTCCTTCAGGTACTGCCACAGGTTGAGGAACGTGACGAAGTCGGATTCCTTGTCGACGAACCGGGCGTGCTGCTGGGTGGCGGCTTCCTGCTGGTCGGCGGGGCGTTCGCGGGGGTCCTGGATGGACAGTGCCGCGGCGATGATCATGACCTCTTTGAGGCAGCCGGTGGTGTCGGCTTCGAGCACCATGCGGCCCAGGCGCGGGTCGACGGGCAGCGCGGCGAGTTTGCGGCCGGTCGCGGTGAGCTTCTTCTCGGCCGCGTTGATGGCGCCGAGCTCTTGGAGCAGGCCGATGCCGTCGTTGATGTTGCGCGAGTCCGGCGGGTCGATGAACGGGAACGCCGCGACGTCGCCCAGGCCGATGTTGGTCATCTGCAGGATGACGCTGGCGAGGTTGGTGCGCAGGATCTCCGCGTCGGTGAACTCCGGGCGGGCCTCGAAGTCCTCTTCGGAGTACAGGCGGATGCAGATGCCCTCGCTGACGCGGCCGCAGCGGCCCTTGCGCTGGTTCGCGCTGGCCTGGCTGATGGGCTCGATCGGCAGGCGCTGGACCTTGAGGCGGTGGCTGTAGCGGGAGATGCGGGCGTTGCCGGGGTCGATGACGTACTTGATGCCCGGCACGGTGAGGCTGGTCTCGGCGACGTTGGTGGCGAGCACGACCCGCCGGCCCGTGTGGCGCTGGAAGACCCGATGCTGCTCGCCGACGCTCAGCCGCGCGTAGAGCGGGAGGATCTCGGTGTTGCGGAGGTCCTCTTGTTTGAGGGCGTCGGCGGTGTCGCGGATCTCGCGTTCACCGGACAGGAACACCAGCACGTCGCCGGGGCCTTCGGCCTGCAGCTCGTGGACGGCGTTGATGATGCCCTGGGTCTGGTCGTCGTCCTCTTCCAGCGGCCGGTAGCGGGTCTCGACGGGGTAGGTGCGGCCGGAGACCTCGATGATCGGGGCGTTCTCGAAGTGCTGGCTGAACCGCTGCGGGTCGATCGTGGCCGAGGTGATCACGATCTTGAGGTCGGGGCGGCGCGGCAGGAGTTGTTTGAGGTAGCCGAGCAGGAAGTCGACGTTGAGGCTGCGTTCGTGGGCCTCGTCGATGATGATCGTGTCGTAGCGCGACAGCGTACGGTCGGTCTGGATCTCGGCGAGCAGGATGCCGTCGGTCATGAGCTTGACCAGGGTGTCGTCGCCGGACTGGTCGGTGAACCGGACCTTGTAGCCGACGGCGTCGCCCAGCTTGGTGTTCAGCTCCTCGGCGACGCGTTCGGCGACGGTGCGCGCGGCGATCCGGCGCGGCTGGGTGTGCCCGATCTGGCCGATGACGCCGCGGCCCAGCTCCAGGCAGATCTTGGGCAGCTGGGTGGTCTTGCCGGACCCGGTCTCGCCGGCGACGATCACGACCTGGTTGTTCGCGATCAGCTCTTTGATGTCGTCCTTGTGCTGGCTGACCGGCAGTTCGGCCGGGTAGGTGATCTTGGGAACGGACTCCCGGCGCACCTCGACCTTGAGGGCGGCCTCGTCGATCTCGGAGGCGATCTCCTCGGTGATCTTCTTGCGGGCGAGCGGGTCCTTGACCCTGCGTACGCCGTCGAGGCGCCTGGCGAGCCGGCGTTGATCACGCGGCATGAGCTCGGGCAGGCGTTTGTGCAGTTCAGCGAGCGGGGTGTCCATTTGGGCTCAAGGATAGTCAGGACGTTCAAATCGTTCGCGCCAATATCGGCCGGCCCCGTCACCTCCGCCGCCGGAGCAGGCCATGGCGGCTGGACGGTGCGTGCCTCGGCGTTCGCCGGTATCGCACTGTGGATTGCGTGCTCGCGTGTTGTTGTCCCGTGAATTGTGCGTGCTCGCCCGATCGGCGCACTCCGGAAATTGTCAGACCCCTCCGATAGCGTTGCGGGTATGGACCTCGACGTCTTCTGGGACCTGCTCGACGAGTCGGCTCGCGTTACCTCTGACCAGCAGGAACGCCGCGTGTGGCTGACCTCTCGGCTTGCCGCGCTGCTGCCGGGCGACATTGTTGGTTTCGAGGTGTTGTTAAGTGCGACTCGTGGTCGGGTGAACACGTTCTCACACTGGCACGCGGCTTATGTTCTGTGTGATGGGTTGTGTTCGGCGGAGCAATTCTTCGCGTTCCAGTCGTGGCTGATCGGGCTGGGGCGCGGGGTGCTGGGGGCGGTGGCGGGCTGTCCGGACGAGTTGGCGGAGGTGCCGGCGGTGCGGACGTTGCTGGCGGTCGGGGCGGAGTCGTGGCCGGACGCGGCGTGGCCGGTGTGGGAGGGGCTGGAGCGGGTGGCGCGGGAGGCGTTCTTCGCCGCCACCGGGCGGTCGCTGGCGAACGCGCTGGCGGTGCTGGGGTGTGTGCCGGTGACGGACGCGGGGCCGTTCTCGGGTGCGGTGTGGGATCTCGACTCGCCGTTGGAGGCCGCGGTGCGGTTGCCGCGGTTGTGGGAGCTGGCTCAGGGGTTCGAGGAGGCCGCCTGAGCTGCGCCGGAAGCCGGGCTTCGAAAATTGTCAGACCCTCTCGCTAGCGTGCTTCACATGGACCTGAACGCGTTCTGGGCCCTGGTCGAGAGGTCCGCTGTGGAGACCTCCGGCCAGGACGAGCGGCTGGAGTGGCTGACCGCCGCGCTGGCCGGCGAGCAAGCCCTGGAGTTCGCGCTGCGCCTGGACGAGGTGCGGCGGCGGGTGGACACGTGGGCGCACTGGCAGGCGGCCGACGTGATCTGCGGTGGGCTGTGCTCGGACGACGGGTTCTTCTACTTCCAGGCGTGGCTGGTCGGTCAGGGCCGGGAGGTGTTCGAGTCGGTGGTCGGGTCTCCGGACGCGTTGGCGGATCTGCCGCACGTGCGGGTGCTGGCGTCGCGTGGTGGCGTGCACGCGTGGGCCGATGCGGACTGGCCGGACTGGGAGGGCCTCGACTACGTGGCGGCCGAGGCGTTCGGCGGTGAGCTGGAGCCGGTGCTGGCGCAGCGCGGATGTGAGCTGCTCGCGTCGCCGGATCCGGCGGGTGAGCAGTGGGATTTCGCGGATCCGGCGGAGATCGCGGCGCGGGTTCCGCGGTTGGGCGCGTTGTTCGGGAAGGTGGCGTGATGGACGTCGAAGTGGATGTCCCAGTGGTGGATGTCCCAGTGGTGGATGTCCCAGTGGTGGATGTCCCAGTGGTGGATGTCCCAGTGGTGGATGTCCCAGTGGTGGATGTCCCAGTGGTGGATGTCCCAGTGGTGGATGTCCCAGTCGTGGATGTTCCCGTAGTGGATGTTCCTGGGGATGTGCCGGTGGACGTGGTGGTGTGGCGGGCTCCTGGCCCGGCGTCGTTCGCGGAGGCGGCGGCGCGGTACGCGGAGTTGCGGTCCTCGCCGCTGGGCGCGTTCGACACGGCGGTGGCGGCGTTCGTGCGCGAGTTGCGGCAGACGTCACCGGATCCGTCGTCGTCGGTGTCGTGGAACGAGGCGCTGACGGTGGGCACGGACGCGGTGATCGTGCACGTGGTGTGGCCGGGTCAGCGGCAGGTGCTGGATCTGGTGGCGTTGCTGGCCTCGCGGCACGGCCTGGTGTGTTACGAGCCGGCGCGCCAGGTGGCGATGTCCTGACGCAGCGCCGTCTTGGTGTCCTCGGGTGCGAAGGAGGCGTCGACGGCGTTGGTGGCGATCGCGGTGATGGTGTCGTCGTCGAAGCCGAGCACGTCGCGCAGCACCTGGTACTCGCCGGTGAGCGTGGTGCCGGTCGAGGACGGGATGTCGGTGCTGAGCGTGACGGTCAGCCCGGCGTCGATCAGCAGTGGCAACGGATGAGAGGAGAGTGAGTCGACCAGTCCCAACGCGACGTTGGACGACGGACACGCTTCGAGCGGAATGGCGCGGTCCCGCAGCAGCGCGACGACCTCCGGGTCTTCGAGTGCGCGGAACCCGTGGCCGATCCGGTCGGCGAGCCCGACGGTCACGGCTTCGGCGACACTCGGTGCCGCGCAGCACTCCCCGGCGTGGTGCACGAGCCCGATCCCGGCTTCTCGCGCGGCACGGAACACAGCGGCGAACGGCGTCAGCGGGTAGTCCTCCGCTCCCGCCATCCCGATCGCCACGACCTGTGGGTGCATTGTCGCGAGCCGAAGCGAGGCCTCGAAGCGCTCGACCGACCTCTTCCTGGGGTGGTCCACGATCACACGGCATTCGATGCCGTGGGCGGTCTGTCCTGCGGCGAGCCCGGACAACACCGCCTCGAGCGGCATGTCCGGATCTCCGAGCCGTTCTCCGTGCGCTGCAGCGGTGAACGTGACCTCGGCGTAGCGGGTCCCCTGCGCTGCTTCCTCGGCGCAGAACTCGTACGCGATCCGGTGGAAGTCCTCGGCTCGCCGCAGGCAGTCCCGCACTGCCCCGTTGTGGGCGGCGAACTGCGTGAAGTCGTCGAACGACCCGGTGCGCGCCTGCACGTCGACACCGTGGTGGTCGGCGAGTTCGGTGAGGGTGTCCGCTCGCACGGTGCTTTCCAGGTGCACGTGCAGGTGGGCTTTGGGCAACGTCACAAGATCGCGCATGTGGCGCGACGCTACCCAGGCCCGCCCGCGTGCGCCTGGCAATTTCCCGCGCGCTGCCGCGCTACCGGGCGAGGAACCGCACGGCGCTGTCCATCTCGAACTCGGGCACGTCGTGGTGTCCGCCGGGGTTGGCGTGCAGGGTCTTCTGGCGTGTCCCGAAGGCGTCGAACAACGCCAGTCCGGCGTCGCGGGCGATCAGCTGGTCGTCCCACTGCAGCAGGAACCGCAGCGGGACGGTCACCTGTGCCGCGGCGTTCACGAGGGTGCCGGACGCGCCGACGAGTCCGAACACGGCCGCGCGGATGCGGGGTTCGGCGGCGACGAGCGGGATGCCGATGGCGCTGCCCATCGACATGCCCCAGAACCCGGTGCCGTCGCCGCTGATCTCGGGAAGGCCGAGCAGTGCGTCCAGCACGGACCGCCACTCCGGGACCGCTCGCGCGGCCATCAGGGCGTTGTACTCGGACAGGAGCGCGGCGACGTCCTGGCCCGCGGCGATGCCGGACCGGATGTCGGTGATGAACTGATCGTCCTGCGCTGATCGGGGCCGGTCGCCGTGGCCTGGCGAGTCGAGGGTGACGACCGCGAGACCGGCCGCGACGCAACGTGAGGCGTGCTGCACCGAGCGGGGGGCTCGTTTGTGCTGGCCGCCGCCGTGTGCGCCGAGCACGAGTCGTGACGGGCTGCCGGTGCCGGCCGGGGTCCAGAGGATGCCGGGAACGCCGTCGTGGACGAACTCGCGTTCGGTGGCGCCGTCGGACGTGGATTCGGAGAGGAAGCGCATGGTCGTTCGCCTTTCGGGATGCGTGGAGCGCTCCCGTGGCGACGCGCGTCGAACGCGTCAGGCCGTACGTGTGGAGGAGCGCCCACCTGGGTTCACCGCGTTGATGGGACTCACCTCCTCCGGTCGATCGCGTGCGGGGACCCTATCAAGCGGTGATCCCTTCCGTCGCAGGAATTGGCGGCGACAGGCGGTGGGTGGCGCTACTAGGTTTCGGTGTCATGTCTGATGTTGTGCGGACGCGCCACGGCGCGACGGTCCTGATGTGCGCGCCGGACGGGCCGCCGATCACCGACGAGCAGTCCGCTGTGGATCTGATCGGCACGTTGTGGGGGCAGGACGTGCAGTGGCTGGTGTTGCCGGCCCAGCGGTTGACCGAGGACTTCTTCGTGCTGCGCACGCGGGTGGCGGGCGCGGTGGTGCAGAAGTTCCAGCAGTACGGGTTCCGTGTGGTGGTGGTCGGGGACATCGCCGGGTACGTCGAGGCCAGCACCGCGTTGCGCGACTTCGTCTACGAGTCGAACAAGGGCCGGCAGCTGTGGTTCGTCGCCGATGAGGCGGAGCTGGACGCGCGGCTGAGTGCGGCCGCCTGATGGACGTCCTGCGTTCGTTGTCGAGCTACGCGGGTCCGCGCCGGTCGCCGCACGAGGTGTTGCGGCGGTTGACCGAGTGGATGACGCCGGAGGTCGGGCCGGAGGATCCGGTGCGGCTGCTGGAGGAACGGGTCGCGGGCCTGCTGGGCAAGCAACGCGCGTTGTTCTTCCCGTCGGGGACGATGGCGCAGCAGAGCGCGCTGCGGGTGCACGCCGAGCGGACGGGCCGGCACGCGTTCGCGGGGCATCCGCAGACGCATCTGCACGTGTGGGAGAACCAGGGCTACAGCGCGGTGCACGGCTTGAGGTTCCATCCGGCCGGTGACCGCCACGCGCTGCTCACCCTCGACGACCTGAAGTCCGTCGGCGAACCGCTGGCGGCGGTGGTGATCGAACTGCCGCAGCGGGACATCGGCGGCCGGTTGCCCGCGTTCGAGGACCTTCAGGCGCAGACCCGGTGGGCTCGTGAGCAGGGTGCGGCGGCGCATTGTGACGGTGCGCGGCTCTGGGAGGCGCAGACCGGGTACGACGCGTCGCTCGCGGAGATCGCGGGCCTGTTCGACACCGTGTACGTGTCGCTCTACAAAGGACTCGAAGGCGCGCGGGGTGCGGTGCTGGCCGGTGACGCGGAGACGATCGAGCATGCCGCGGTGTGGCGGCGCAGGCTGGGCGGGGCGATCGTGGACGCGTGGCCGCTGGCGGCGATCGCGTTGATGGGCATGGACGAGAACCTGCCGAGGATGCGCGAGTTCCGGGCCCACGCGCGGGCGTTGGCGAAGGCGATCAACGACGACGGGTTCGCGCACACCACGCCGGAGGTGCCGGCCACTCCCCTGTTCCACGTCCACCTGCCGATGTCCAAGCAGGACGCCGAGCAGGCCGCGCGGAAGCTCGTGGAGGACACGGGGATCAAGCTGTTCCTGTACGCGCGGTCCAATCCTGATCCGCGCCGGTGCGCGTTCGAGGTGAGCGTGGGGATCAGCGGGCTGGACTTCGCGCCGCGGGAGGTCGCGGAGTTGATCAGAGGACTACCATCGCGGGTGTGAGCCTGCCCGAACCCGTCCAGCACGCGCTGGTCCGGGTCTCGCACTCGGTGCTGATCGACGTCGACGCGCTCGCGAGGGTGCGCGAGCGGTTCGACGACGAGCAGGCGGCCTCGCTGAGCCACTACCTGCGCAGTGCGCAGTCGCCGAACACGGTGCGGGCGTACCGGTCGGACTGGATCGCGTGGGCGGGCTGGTGCCAGGCGGAGGGACGGCAGGCGTTGCCGGCGGATCCCCTCGATGTGGCGGTCTATCTGGCGGCCGCGGCGGACACCGTCAAGCCGGACGGGTCGCCGGCGTTCGGGGCGTCGACGCTGGAACGCAAGTCGGCGGCGATCTCGGCGGTGCACGCGGCGAACGGGTTGCCGAGCCCGACGCGCAGTGATGTCGTGCGGCTGACGTTGCGAGGTATTCGCCGTAGCCGCAAGGCGCAGCCCAGGCGCAAACGGCCCGTACTGCTCGACACGCTGGAAGCGCTGCTGAACGAACGACCGCAGGACGGTCCGGCGCGCGCGAGGGACGCACTGCTGTTGTTGGTGGGGTTCGCCGGCGCGTTGCGCCGAAGCGAGCTGGCGCGGATCGAGTTCGAGGACGTCAGCGTGGACGTGGATCCGCGCACGCACGAGCCGTTGCTGCTGATCCGGCTGGGAACGACGAAGACGGACCAGACGGGCAAGCACCAGCAGTCGGTGGTGCTGCCGCGCGGGAGCCGCCGGCCGACGTGCCCGGTGTGCGCGTTCGCGGACTGGACGGACGTGCTGGACGGCCGGGAGATCGCCGAGACCGGTCTGCACCGCTGCCACGGCTACGAGATGACCCGCCGGACGGGCGCGGTGTTCCCGGTGGTGAACCGGCACGGCGGCATCGGGACCAAGGCGATGTCGGGGCGTGCGGTGGCGGAGCTGGTGAAGCGGTACGCGCTCAAGGCGGGGCTGGATCCGGCGTTGTTCGGCGGGCATTCGCTGCGGGCGGGGTTCGCGACGCAGGCGGCGCTGGGCGGGGCGAGCGACCGGGAGATCATGCGGCAGGGCCGGTGGACGAATCCGCGGACGGTGCACCGCTACATCCGGACCGCGAACCCGCTCGAGGACAACGCCGTGACCCGCCTGGGCCTGTGATCTTGTGACCCAGGTCTCAGCGCGGGCGGTTAACTCTAAACAAGATCCCCGCCGGTAGGGCTGCACCAAACGGTGCAGCGGGCTAGGCCGTCGGCACGGTCGAACCCGGAAGTTTCCGTTGTGTTTCCACAGTGGTTGAGCTGCTCTTTTGTTCCACCATTCGGACAAATTCCGATCTCCTGACCAGGCAAGCAGCTCGATTCGTGAAGCAATCTCGCATTCTGGGAGTGGCTGGTCGCATGCACTGAGAGCAATACGATCACCACGCCCGGTCATCGACGATGGTCGGGATGTTCCACGGTGTTCGACCCGGCACCCCTGTAACGCCGGAGCGATCACTCCCTGCACCGGAACAAGGAGCGTTCATGAAGCGCAAAACCATGGGCATCACCACCGCCCTGGTGTCCGCGGCGGCCCTGGCCGCCACGGGCACGTTCGGAGCCAGCGCGGCCGAGCAGGCGGGGACGATCTCCACCGCCCTCGGCCTCTCCGGCGGCGAGCAGCTCGTCCCCCGCGACGTCGTGCGCGACGCCGACGGCACGCACCACCTCCGGTTCGACCGCACCCTCAACGGCCTGAAGGTCATCGGCGGCGACCTCGTCGTCACGCAGAAGGCCGGCCGGATCAGCAGCGTCGCCAAGGCGTCCGAGGCCTCCCTCGCCGGCCTCGACACCTCGGCGCCCGCCACCGCGCAGGCCGACGCGAAGCTCGTCGTGTTCGCGCTGGACCACGCGCCCGTGCTGGCGTGGGAGACCGTCAAGCACAGCGTCAAGGAAGACCAGACGCCCAGCGAGCTGCACACGTTCACCGACGCCAAGACCGGTGAGACGCTGCTGTCCTACGACGACATCCACGTCGCGGAGGGCACCGGCCAGTCCACCTTCAGCGGCACCGTCCCGCTCAGCACGACCCAGTCGGGCTCGACGTTCCAGCTCAAGGACCCCGCGCGCGGCAACCAGGCCGTGAACAACCTCAACAACAGCTCCGGCACCGGCACGCTGTTCACCGACGCCGACAACAAGTGGGGCAACGGCACCTACACCGACAAGGCCACCGCCGGAGTCGACGCGGCGTTCGGCGCCGCGAAGACGTGGGACTACTACAAGAACATCCACGGCCGCAGCGGCATCAAGAACAACGGTGTGGGCGCCCTGAGCAAGGTCCACTACGGCAACAACTACAGCAACGCCTTCTGGAGCGACTCCTGCTTCTGCATGACCTACGGCGACGGAGCCCAGAACCGCAAGCCGCTGACCTCGCTCGACGTCGCCGCGCACGAGATGTCACACGGCGTCACCTCGGCCACCGCGGGCCTGGTCTACTCCGGTGAGTCCGGCGGCCTCAACGAGGCCACCAGCGACATCTTCGGCTCCACCACGGAGTTCTACGCCGCCAACGCCGCCGACGCCGGCGACTACCTGATCGGCGAGAAGATCGACATCCGCGGCGACGGCAAGCCGCTGCGCTACATGGACAAGCCCTCCAAGGACGGCAAGAGCCTCGACTACTGGTCCTCCACCGCGGGCAACGTCGACGTGCACTACTCCTCCGGCATCGCCAACCACTTCTTCTACCTGCTCTCCGAGGGCAGCGGCCAGAAGACGATCAACGGCGTCGCCTACGACTCCCCCACCGTCGACGGCCAGCCCGTCACCGGCATCACCCGCGCCAAGGCCGAGAAGATCTGGTACCGCGCGCTGACCACCAAGTTCACCTCCAGCACCAAGTACGCCGCCGCCCGCACCGGCACCCTCGCCGCCGCGGCCGACCTCTACGGCGCCTCGTCGCCCGAGTACGCGGCGGTCAACCGGGCCTGGGCCGCGGTCAACGTCAAGTAGCCGCCCCACGAGCGCCGAGGCCCGGACCGACCCCCTGCACGGTCCGGGCCTCGGCACAGTTCTGTCGCGAACACCCACGGCGCCTGATCTGCTGTGCCCATGGGGATGTACAACCACCCCAAGCTCCGCGAACTGACGTGCCCGCGCCGCGGGCACGTCAGCGACCACACCGCGCGGTTCCACTTCGGACACGTCACCCCGCGGGACTACGAGATCGGCGACACCCTCGAGCGTCCTCGACGCTCAGGGCTCCAGGTCGGTCGCCGCCAGGAACGACCCGTCCATGTAGAACGGCACCGACTGGTGCTCGTGCGTCACCAGCCACCGTCCGTCACGGCGCCGCAGCCCCACGGTCGTGCGCATCCACATCGAGAACCCCTCCGGATATCCCACCGGCACCGCGGCCATCCGCGACAACCCGTGCACGAACGCCACGTCACCGGACACCACGATCTCCAGGTCGCGGTGCTCGACGGTGATCGGCCCGTCGAACCCCGCCATCCACCCGGCCAGCGCCTCCGGGTCACGGGCGTCCAGACCCGTGTTGCGCAGCGGCGGGGCCAGCGTGAACGTCACCGCGTCCTCCGCGTACCGCGCCACGATCCGGGACGGCGACCGCTCCCGCATGCCCTCCACGAACTCGGTGAACAACGCGCGGATCGCGACCTCGTCCTGCACCAGCGTGTGCGTCATCTCGAAACCTCCGTCAAGTTGGCTGACACACCGATGTCGAGACACGACCCGCGGTCTCGACATGGCGGTGAGAAGATTTTTTCGAGCCGACGAGATGGAGGCAGGGAGTGAAGTACCTGATCCTGATCTACAGCAACCCGAAGTCGCGGGCCGCCTGGGAGAAGCTGGCCGACGAGCAGCAGATGAAGTTCGGCCAGGACCACTACGACCTCAGCGACAAGCTCCGCGCGTCCGGCGAGCTGATCGTCAGCGAAGGCCTCCCCGGACCGGAGACCGGCAAGGGCGTGAGCATCCGCGACGGCGAGGTCGTGGTCACCGACGGGCCGTTCGCGGAGGCCAAGGAGTACCTCGCCGGGTTCTACCTGGTCGAGGCCGACACGATCGACCAGGTCATCGCCCACGCCGCCACACTGCCCGACGCCCACCACGACGGCATCGAGGTCCGGCCGGTGTGGGACATGTTGATGCTGGACGACATGTGACGCCTCACCTGGAGGGCCTGCTGCGCGAACTCGCGCCGCAGGTCCTCGGCGTGCTCGTCCGCCGCCACGGCCAGTTCGACGTCTGCGAGGACGCCGTGCAGGAAGCCCTGCTCGGCGCCGCCCAGCAGTGGCCGGTGCAGGGCGTCCCGGACAACCCCAAGGGCTGGCTCATCACCGCGGCCAGCAGACGGTGGATCGAGCAGTACCGGTCCGACACCGCACGACGGCAGCGCGAGGAGAAGGTCGTCGCGCTCACCCCCGCACCGCCGGATCCGGCGCCGGCCCAGGACGACACGCTCACGATCCTCGCGATGTGCTGCCACGAAAGCCTCACCACGGCCTCGCAGATCGCCCTCACCCTGCGAGCCGTCGGAGGGTTGACCACCGCCGAGATCGCCCGGGCGTTCCTCGTCCCGGAAGCCACGGTCGCGCAACGGATCAGCCGCGCGAAGCAGAAGGTCAAAGGCGCCAAGTTCCGCGCACCACAGGACCTCACCGCCGTCCTGCACGTGCTGTACCTGATCTTCACCGAAGGCTCCACCGCGAGCTCGGGCGACGACCTCGTCCGAGTCGACCTCACCGCCGAAGCCATCCGGCTGACCCGCCAGCTGCACCGCAGACGACCACAGGACGGCGAACTCGCGGGGTTGCTGGCGTTGATGCTGCTCACCGACGCCCGCCGGCCCGCCCGCACCGACGAACAGGGCGCGCTCATCCCACTCGCCGAGCAGGACCGCGCCAAATGGGACCCGCAGGCCATCGCGGAGGGCACCGAACTCATCCAGAACGCCCTCAACACCGCGAAAATCGGCCCGTACCAGCTGCAGGCGGCGATCGCGGCCGTCCACGCGGAAGCCAAGACCGCGGAAGACACCGACTGGCACGAGATCCTCGGCCTCTACGACCTGCTCACCGTCACCGCGCCCGGCCCGATGGTCGCACTGAACCGGATCGTCGCCGTCGCCATGGTCCACGGCCCGAAGCAAGCACTCGGCGAACTGTCCACACTGGACCTCGACCACTACCGGGTACACGCCGTCAAAGCACATCTCCTCGACCTGCAAGGACAACACGACGCGGCGAAGCAGGAGTACGAGAAGGCGGCGAAGCTGACGCTGAGCGTGCCGGAGCGGCGTTACCTCAGCTCCCGGTCGCGCCACCCACGGTAGCGTCCGACGACGGCTCCTCCTGCGGCGGCGCCGCGGGCACCACACCCGCCAGATCGCCCCCGTTGTCGTTGACCCGCAACACGAACGGCCGCGTCTGCGTGTACTGGACGACCGAGATCGAGCACGGATCGACGACGATCCGCTGGAAACCGTCCAAGTGCACACCCAGAGCGTCAGCGAGCACGGCCTTGATCACGTCACCATGCGAGCACAGCACCCACACCGCACCAGGACCGTGCTCCGCGGTGATCCGGGCGTCATGCGCGCGCACAGCCGCCACCGCACGAGCCTGCACGTGCGCGAGGCCCTCACCCTCGGGGAAAACAGCGGCGGAAGGATGCTGCTGCACAACAGCCCACAACGGCTCGTTGAACAGGTCCTTCAACGCCTTACCGGTCCACTCGCCGTAGTCCACTTCGGACACGTCCGGCTCCGCCACCGCCGCCAGCGACCGATCCGCCAGCAACGGCGCCAACGTCTCCTCACACCGCTGCAACGGAGACGACACCACCGCCGCGACCGGAATGTCCTTCAACCGGCCCACCAGAGCCGTGGCCTGAGCCTGACCGCGTTCGTCCAACCCGACCCCGAGAGATCGCCCGGCGAGCACACCGGAACCGTTGGCGGTCGAACGAGCATGTCGAAGCAGGATCACCGTGGCCACGGACCCACCTTAGATCGGCTGCAGCAACCCCATCGACAGCAGCCCCATCAGCACGAGACCCAGCATCAACCGGTACCACACGAACGCCGAGTAAGAATGCTTCGAAACGTACTTCAACAACCACGCGATCGTCGCGTAACCCACCACGAACGAGATCAGCGTCGCCACGATCATCTGCGGAATCGACGCCTGCTCACCACCACCCGAGCGCTCCAGCACGTCCGGGATCGAGAACAACCCAGCCCCGAACACCGCCGGAATCGCCAGCAGGAACGAGTACCGCGCCGCCGCCTCGCGGTTCAACCCCAGGAACAGACCCGCCGTCAGCGTGCCACCCGAACGGGACACGCCCGGGATGAGCGCCAGCGCCTGCGCCAGCCCCATCCCGATCGCGTCCTTCATCCGCAACTCGTCCCGCTGATGCTTGGCCAGATGGTCCGCCAGACCGAGCAGCAGACCGAACACCACCAGCATCGTCGCCGTGATCCACAGGTTCCGCGCCGACGTCCGGATCTCGTCCTTCAACAGGTAACCGAGAACAGAGATCGGCACGGAACCGATGATCACGTACCAGGCGAGCTTGTAATCCTTCTCCTTGCGCGCCTCCGCGCTGAAGAGGCCGCGGAACCAGGCGCTGATGAAGCGCCCGATGTCCTTGGCGAAGTAGATCAGCACCGCCACCTCGGTACCCAGCTGGATGACCGCGGTGAACGAGGCGCCCGCGTCGTTGCCGAAGAACAGCGTCGACGTGATGCGCAGGTGCGCACTGCTGGAAATCGGCAGGAATTCCGTCAGTCCTTGGACCAGTCCGAGGACCAGAGCCTGCAACCAGCTCAACTACCCACTCCTGCCAGATCCAAAGCTTCGGCCGCGGTGCGAAGGCCCGCGATCCCCTGCTCGAGATCTTGCAGCATCGGCGAAACGGACAGCGTGGTGACCCCCGCGGCAGCGAGCGCCTTCATCTTGTCTGCTATGCGCTCCTTCGGGCCCAGCAACGACGTCGCGTCCAGGAACTCCAGCGGAATCGCGGCCATCGCACCGGCGTAGTCACGCGCCAGGTACTTCTCCTGGATCTCCTCGGCCTGAGCCGGGAAACCCATGCGCACCATCAGGTTGTTGTAGAAGTTCTGCTTGCGCGAACCCATACCGCCGACATACAGCGCCGTGTACGCACGAACCGGATCAGCACACGCCTTCCAGTCCTCACCGACGATCAACGGCACCGTCGGCACGACGTCGAACCCGTCCATCGTCAGCCCGGCCTTCTCCCGGCCCGCCTTCACACTCGCCAGCGACTCCGCCGAGTACTCCGGCGAGAAGAAGATCGCCAGCCAGCCGTCCGCGATCTCACCCGTCAGCTCCAGGTTCTTCGGACCCACAGCAGCCAGGTAGATCGGAATCTGGTCCCGCACGGGGTGCACCGTCAGCTGCAACGCCTTACCGGGACCATCCGGAAGCGGCAACGTGTAGTGCTCACCCTCATAACGCAACTTCTCGCGCGAGAGAGCCTTCTTCACGATCTCCACGTACTCACGCGTGCGCGCCAACGGCTTGTCGAACCGCACACCGTGCCAGCCCTCCGACACCTGCGGACCCGACACGCCGAGACCCATCCGGAACCGGCCACCGGACAAAGTGTCCAAAGTGGCCCCGGTCATCGCCGCCATCGCCGGCGTCCGCGCCGGAATCTGGAAGATCGCGCTACCGACGTCAATCCGTTCGGTCTGCGCGGCCACCCACGCGAGCACCGTCGGCGCATCGGAACCGTAGGCCTCCGCGGCCCACACCACCGAAAAACCGAGTCGGTCGGCCTCTTTGGCCAGCTCAAGGTTCGCGGCGTCGTTGCCGGCGCCCCAGTATCCGAGGTTCAGTCCGAGCTTCACGAGCCGTGACCCTACCGGTCAGTAACACCGATTGCCAGGCTCAGCCGATGATCACCCCTTAGCATCGCGCACGTGGAACAGCGATACCTCGGCCGCAGCGGCCTCCGCGTGTCCAGGACGGCACTGGGCACGATGACGTGGGGCCGCGACACCGACGCGGACGAGGCCGCCACCCAGCTCATGGCCTTCGCCGACGCCGGCGGCACCCTCATCGACACCGCCGACGTCTACACCGAAGGCGAAGCCGAACGCATCCTCGGCGGCCTCCTGGGCGAAATCGTCCCCCGCGACGAACTCGTCATCGCCACCAAAGCCGTCGCCCGCCGCACCGAAGGCCCCTTCGGCGGCGGCGCCTCCCGCGGCGCACTGCTGTCCGCCCTCGACGGCTCCCTGCGACGAATCGGCGTCGACCACATCGACCTGTGGCAACTGCACGCCTGGGACGTCAACGTGCCGATCGAGGAGTCGCTCTCCGCCCTCGACCAGGCAATCTCCTCCGGCAAGGTCCGCTACGCCGGCATCTCCAACTACAGCGGCTGGCAACTCGCCACCGCCGTCCTCACCCCCTCGACGTACCCGCTCACCTCCACCCAGGTCGAGTACTCCCTGCTGGAACGCGGCATCGAACGCGAAGTCGCCCCCGCCGCCCTGCACCACGGACTCGGACTGCTCCCATGGGCACCCCTCGGCCGCGGCGTCCTCACCGGCAAGTACCGCAACGGCACCCCACCGGACTCCCGCGGCGCGTCCGCGCACTTCGCGGGGTACGTCGAACAGCACCGCAACGAGCGAGCGGCCCGCATCGTCCAGGCCGTCGCCACCGCCGCCGACGGGCTCGGAACCTCGGCGTTGTGCGTCGCCCTCGCCTGGGTGCGCGACCGGCCCGGCGTGGTCGCACCCGTGGTGGGAGCACGCGACACGAACCAGCTGATCGCCTCGCTGGAGGCCGAGCAGCTGACGCTGCCACCCGCGATCCGCGCGGCCCTGGACGACGTCAGCGCCATCGAACTCGGCTATCCCGAACGCCCCATGCCCTGACACACACCCCGGGACATTAGGCCGAACGGAGTAGGTCTACCTTGCGCGCCGTGCCCGGATTAACACGACGCGCGTTCGTCGGCCTCACCACAACCGCCCTGGTCAGCACACCCGCAGCCGGCGCCCAGCCCCGCGCCGCCGACGACGCCTGGAACCGCCTCCTCGAAGGCAACGCCCGGTTCGTCGAAGGCCACCAGATCCACCCCCACGCCACCGGCCACTGGCGCGAACAACTCGTCGACGGCCAGCACCCCTTCGCCTGCGTCCTGGGCTGCGCCGACTCCCGCGTGCCACCCGAGATCGTGTTCGACGACGGCCTCGGCGACATCTTCACCATCCGCGCCGCCGGCGAAGTCCTCGACTCGAGCGTCATCGGCAGCATCGAGTACGCCGTCGAACACCTCCACGTTCCCCTCGTCGTGGTCCTCGGCCACGCCGGCTGCGGCGCCGTCAGCGCCACCATCGACGTCATCCGCGGAAAAGGCCACGTCACCGGCGACATCAGCACGCTCGTCCGCACCATCGAACCCGCCGTCCGCGCCACGGCCCCACACCCGGACGACCGCGCGTTCCTCGCCGCGTGCGTCGCCGAACAAGCCCTCCGCACCGCCGAGATCCTGCAAGAACGCAGCGTCATCATCCGCACGGCCATGGCCAGGAACGCCCTTGGTCTCATTGCGGCTTCTTACGACTTGAGTTCGGGCAGGGTGGTTGAACTTGAAAAACATTAGTTTTAGGTAACACTGAAGCGATAGAGATAACCAACGGATTCGGCCAACCGAGGTTTCACCCGACCCCTTGCGTGACCTGTGACCGCTCGTCAGGGATGCTGGAAGTCCACGACCTTGGGAGAGGAACCGATCTTGCGCCGGCTCGTAGCTCTGATCTTGACCACCGCCACGCTGGCAGCGTGCGGCCAGAGCGAGGGGTCACAGGATCCGCTGCAGGTAGCCGAGACCCTCGAAGCCGCGAAACCGGCCCACTCCCCCGCCCAGAACGCCACCCCGCCCGGCCAGATCACGCCCGGCGGCACGTTCACCGAGGGCGACACCACGCTGAAGTTCCAGGTCAACGGCCGCAACGTCGAGCTCGACCGGCTGCGCAGCGCGGTGTTCGAGATGACCACCGACGACAAGGGCACCGAGACCAGGGGCGCCGGCATCCGGGCGGGAGACGGCGCCACCAACGGCGTGCCGGACCGCTTCGGACGGCTGCTCGTCGTCGACACCCGCGGCGGCGAGTTCATCGCGTTCTCCATCAACCCGCTGATCATGCGCCAGCGCTACCCCGTGCCCGGCTCGCCCTATGGCATCGCCTACGACGCCAAGCGCGACATCGCGTGGATCACGCTCACCGAGCGCAACGAGGTCGTCGGACTCAACGTCGCCGGTGGCGAACCGACCGAGAAGCACCGGTTCCCCACCGTGCGTCAGCCCAACACGGTCAGCGTCGACCAGGACTCCGGACGTGTGACGGTCACGTCCGGCGACAACGGAGGGATACAGGTGATCTCGCCATGAACGAAGGGGTGATCGACGGGGACTGGGAGTACCGGCCGCTGCGTCTGCCGCCGGGAATCTCACGCCGCACCGCGACCACGCAGTTGGCCATCCACGCCGAGTTCGCCGGCTGGGAACTGTCCCGCACGCTGCTCTACGGCGACGGCTCCCGCAAGATCTGGCTGCGCCGCAAGCGCCAGCCGGCACTGGTACCAGGACTGATCACCTGACCCCGGTCAGCTGACCACCGCCTCACCGAACGCGAACGGACTCGCCTCGCACTCCGCGATGAAGTCCGCCGGAAAGCCCCGCTCGAACGGGGCCGACGCCTCCAGGCGCGCGACCGCTTCCGGCGGCAGCACCACCTCGCCCAGGCAGTCCGCGACCTGCTCCGGCGTCCGCGCGCCCACCAACGGCAGCACACCGGACGACCGCACCCACGCCAGCGCCACCTGAGCCGGCGTCGCGCCCAGCTCCTCCGCGACCGCGCGCACGGCCCACGCCGCACCCTCCTCCCGCTCGGTCAGCCGGCCCGCCCGCTGCGTACCGCCGGAAAGCTTTCCCGCGGCCAACGGCGACCACGCCGCCACGCTCATCCCCAACGCCGACGCCATCGGCAGCAACTCACGCTCCACATCACGCCGCAGCAGGTTGTACGGCACCTGCAACCCCGCGAACGCCGTCCAGCCCCGCCACTCCGCCAGCGTGTTCGCCCGCGCCACGAACCACGCCGGCGCGTCCGACACCCCGACGTAGAGCACCTTCCCGGCCCGCACCACGTCGTCCAGCGCCCGCATCGTCTCCTCGACCGGCGTGTGGCGATCCCACAGATGCACCCACAGCACGTCCACGTAGTCCGTCCGCAACCGCCGCAACGACTGCTCCAGCGACAGCACCAGGTTCTTGCGGTGATTCCCGCCCGCGTTCGGATCCCGCACGTCCCGCGACAACGTGTACTTCGTCGCCACCACGAACCGGTCCCGCCGCCGCAGCACCGCGCCGAGCACCTCCTCGCTCTCCCCGTACGCCGAAGCCGTGTCCAGGAAGTTCCCGCCGGCGTCGGCGTACACGTCGATCACCCGCCGCGCGTCCTCCTCCGAGCGCAACGTCATGGTGCCCAGCAACAACTCCGACACCCGCAGACCCGTCCGCCCGAACAACCGATATCGCATGATCCACAGCATCACCGCCGAGCGAAAACGGAGGGAGTCCCGCTCAGGGCCCCTCTAAACTCGGCGGTCATGGCCGACAACGCACTGGGCCGGTTCGTGCGCGCCCGCCGCGAAGCCACCACCCCACCGGACACCGCAGCACAGCGCCGCCGCACCCCGGGACTCCGGCGCGGCGAACTCGCCGATCGCGCGGGCATCAGCGTCGAGTACCTGACCCGCCTCGAACGCGGCACCGACCGCTCCCCCTCCGGCCAGGTCCTCGCCTCCCTCGCCGACGCGCTCGCGCTGACCACCCACGAACGCGTCCACCTGTACCGCCTGATCAAGGCGGACAGCACCTGCGCGCCACCCGGTCCCCCACAGCTGCGGCCGACCGTCCTCATGACACTGGAAGCACTCGAACCGAACGCCGCCTGCGTGCTCAGTCCCGCGGGCGACGTCCTGGCGTGCACCGAGCGGTTCCGCGAGATCTCGGGCCTCGACGACGAACCCAACCTCGTTCGCTTCGCCTTCAGCCAGGACGCCAAGGCCCACTACCCCGACTGGGACCAGATCGCGAACGACCGCGCCGCCGCACTCCGGGCAGCCGCGGACCTCGGCGACCACGCCGCGGCGGCACTCGCGTTCGAACTGTCCATCACCGCCGGCACCGCCTTCACCGACCGGTACAACTCCGCCGCCTCGCTCCCTCCCACCACCGGCACCGAGCGCTGGGGCCCTCACCTCCTCGTGTTCGAGACGCTGCACCTGGCAGGAGAAGCCGAACACCGTTTGATGGCCTACTTCAGTCAACACTGAAGCTATAGAGCATGACGAGCCAAGACCGGATGGAAGAATCGCCGTCATGCCTCGCCCGGAACGACCGCTCGACCCGTTCGCCGGGCCTGTCGAACAGTTCGCCTTCGACCTGCGCAAGCTCCGCGAGAAGGCCGGCTCCCCCGGCTACCGCGAACTCGGCAGGCTCAGCCACTACTCCGCCAGCACCCTCGCCGACGCCGCCCGCGGCCAGCGACTCCCGAGCCTGGCCGTCACCCTCGCGTTCGTCCGGTCCTGCGGTGGCGACGAGGAGACCTGGGAACGACGCTGGCGCGAGATCGGCCAGCAGGACGCGGACCAACCCGCCCCGGACTCCCCCTACGTCGGCCTCAAGGCGTTCACCGAACAGGACGCCGACCGCTTCTTCGGCCGGGAACGCCTCGTCGGCAAGCTGCTGGGCAAGCTGGAACACCACGACACCGTGCTCGTCGTCGGCGCGTCCGGCTCAGGCAAGTCCTCGCTGCTGCGGGCCGGCCTGCTCGCCCGCAACGACGGCGAGCTGATCACCCCGAGCACCCACGGCACTCTCCCCCGGACCGAGAAACTGCTGGTCATCGACCAGTTCGAAGAGATCTTCCAGCTTCCCCACCGCGACGAGTTCATCGCGGACCTGACGCAGCGCGCCCACAAGACCGTCATCGGCATGCGCGCCGACTTCTACGGTCACTGCGCCCGCTACCCCGACCTCGTCGACGCCGTCGAGGACGCGCAGGTCCTGGTCGGCCCGATGACCACCGACGAACTGCGCAGGGCCATCACCCAGCCCGCGGTCGAGGTCGGCTGCGCACTCGAGACCGGACTCGTCGCGCGGCTCATCGCGGACGCCACCGGCGAACCGGGCGTACTCCCCCACGTCAGCCACGCACTGCTCGAGACGTGGCACCGCAAGCGCGGCAACACCCTCACGCTCACCAGCTACCACGAGAGCGGCGGCATCGCCCGCGCCATCGCCACCACCGCCGAGAACGCCTACACCGGCCTCGACGAACACCAGCAAACCCAAGCACGCCAAGTGTTCCTCCGCCTGGTCACCCCCGGGCAGACCACAGAGGACACCAAACGCCGCGTCAAGCGGTCCGAACTCGCGGCGGACGAGGTCGTCGAACACCTCGCGAACGCCCGCATCCTCACCGTCGACGACGACAGCGTCGAGATCAGCCACGAAGCCGTCATCCGCAGCTGGCCCCGCCTCAAGGACTGGCTCGCCGAAGCGCGCGACGACCTGCGCGTGCACCGCCGCCTCACCGCGGCCGCCGCGTACTGGGAGGCGCACGACCGCGACCCCGGCTCGGTCTACCGGGGCGTCCCGCTCACCCAGGCCACCGACTGGGCCAACCGCGAACCCGGCGCCCTCAACGCCCAGGAGCAGGCGTTCCTCGACGCCAGCAAGGCCGCCGCCGAACACGAACTCGCCACCGAGAAGCACCGCACCACCAACCTGCGTCGCGTGGTCGCATTGCTCGCCGTACTGCTGCTCGTGGCCACCACCGCGACCGTGTTCGCCGTACGCGCGCAACGGCAGACCACCGAGCAGCGCACCAACGCGCTCGCACAGAAGGCCATCGCCGAGGCCAACGGCCTGCAGGACCGCGATCCCGGCCTCGCCAGCCAGCTGCGGCTGGCCGCCTACCGCCTGACCGGACTGCCGGCCGCCCGCGACAGCCTGCTCAGCACGTTCACCAAACCCCAGGTCACCGTGGCCAGGGGGCACGCGGACGCCACCTCGTTCGCGCTGTTCAGCCCCGACGGCAAGCTCATGGCCACGGCCGCCGACGACAAGATGCTGATCATCTGGGACTTCTCCGACCGCTACCACCCGGCCGAACTCGGCCGCGTGCCCGCCGGTGACGACGCCATCCACGGCATGGCGTTCAGCCCGGACAGCCGCACCCTCGCCACCGCCGGCTGGGACGGCCTCATCCGCCTCTACGACCTCACGGACCCGCGCAAACCCGTCGAGAAGGCCCGCATCACCGGCCACAACGGCCAGGTCCAGGCGGTCCAGTTCACCCCGGACGGCCGCACCCTCGTCAGCAGCGGCGAGGACAAGACCATCCGGATCTGGAACATCTCCGGCCCCGCCACCCTCGTGCGAACCATCCAGGCCCACGACAAGCTCGTGCACGCCGTCGCGCTCAACCGGGCCGGCACCACCATCGCGTCCTCGTCCTGGGACGGCACCGCCAAGATCTGGGACCTCGCGACCGGCGACCACCTCGCCACGATCGTCCTCTCCCCCACCAACTTCTCCTCGGACGCCGTCGCGTTCTCCCCAGACGGCGGCATGCTCGCCACCGGCGCCGAGAACGAGGGCGTGCGGCTGTGGGACGTCAAGGACCCGCGCAACCCCGCACTGCTCGGCACGGCCAGCGGGCACGACTCCTCGGTCCACGCGGTCGCCTTCTCCCCCGATGGCAGGTTCCTCGCCACCGGCGGCGGCGACAAGAGCACCCGGCTCTGGGACATCACCGACCCGCGGTCGATCCGGCTGGCCGCGGGGCTGGCCGGCCACACCGACTCCGTCTGGTCCGTCGCGTTCAGCCCCGACTCCCGGCAGATGGTCACCGCCACCACCGACGCCGAGGTCCGCGTGCTCGACGTCGCCAACCTCAACTACCCGCGCCACAACTGGACGACGTGGAAGCTCGACTACGACACGGGCGGCAAGTTCTTCGCCACCGCCTCCTCCGACGGCACCGTCAAGCTGTGGCGGCCGGAGGACCGGCACGCCCAGGAGATCTCCACCCTGCCGAAGCTCACCCCCGGCGACGAGGCGGCCACCGTCGACATCAGCCCCGACGGAAACCTCCTGTTCGCCTCGACCTACTCCGCGAGCGTCCTGTGGGACGTCCGCGACCCCGCCGAGCCCCGCGAGCTCAGCAGGGCGATCACCGGAACGTCACCGCTCGTCGCCGCGACCTTCAGCCACGACGGCAGGACGCTCGCCGTCTCCGAGGACAACGGCCTGATCGGGCTGTGGAACGTCACCGACCCCGCCCGCCCGGTGCAGACGGGCAGCTTCGCCGTCCGCAAGGCCGACACCGTGTGGCAGATCGAGTTCTCCCAGGACGACCGCACGCTCGTCGTCGCCAACGGCAGCCGCGAGCTCCAGCTGTGGGACGTCAGCGATCCGGCCAAGCCGCGCGCCCACCCGGCGCTGCGCACCGACGACAACCCCGACCCCATCCGCCGCGGCGGGCAGGCCGGGCGGGAGGAGGTCATGACCGTCGTCATCCACGGCACCGTCATGGCGTTCGCGAACATGGGCAGCAGCGGCGCGCTGTACGACATCAGTGATCCCGCACAGCCGCGCAAGCTCGGCTCCCTGCCGAACGACGGCGGACCGCTGCAACGCCTCGTCTTCTCCCCCGACGGCACCCACATCGCCGCCGGGACGACCGACGACGCCGTTCGCGTGTGGGACGTGCGCGATCCCCGCAACCCCCAGGTGCGGGCAGTGCTGCACGGTCACACGGAACGGGTGTGGGGCGTGGCCTTCGCGCCGGACAACCGCACCCTCGCGACCACGGGAACGGACCGGACGGTCCGCATCTGGGACATCGACGTCGAGGCGACCGCGGCCCGCGTGTGCGCTACTACGACGGCGCACCTGTCCACTCGGCACTGGGAGCACTACTTCCCCGGCGTCGACCCGAGGCCTCTTTGCTGAACAACACCCTCACCATCCCTCTCGGCCCCATTTGTAGTGCGAAAACGTTGTGCGGTGTCGACGTCCGGGCGTCGTACAACAACGTTCGTGCAACTGGGACGAGCAACCGGGGAACGGCTTACTTCAGTCAACACTGAAACAATAAAATACACCGAACTGGTTGCAGATGTGATCAGATTCGTTGTCATGGAGCTCGTGCCGCACGAAGTCGGGGTCGCGCACAGCGCACTGCCGCACGACGAAACGTCCACCCGTGCCCTGCTCGCCGAAGCCGCGGCGCAGGGTCTGCACACAGTTGTCGTCTCGGCTGAGGAAGGCGACGAACGCGCAATGGCCGTGCTGCGCGAATTACGCGCGGAATGGCACACCGCGGGAGGGCGGATCACCGCCCAGCTCGACACCGACGCCCAGGGTCAGCTGGCCCACCTGTGGGGCCTGTCGGCCGACGGGCGCGCCGCGTGGCTGGCGGCGTTCCCCCGTCACGACGACCCGAACTGGTGGATGCACCGCCTGCTGGTGCTCAACCACCATCCGGAGTGGGCGCCGCTGAAGGACTGGCTGGTCGACGAGCACGTGCGGCTCTTCGGCCGCCCGCCGGGAAGACGCCGGTCGAGCCCGGCAGGTCGCTGAGGTCCTTCTGGCGCCACCGCCGGAACCACGACGTCGGGTCGGCCTGCTGGCCGGCCCGACGCGGTGACACGACCGCGTGCGCCAGCGAGTTCGTCCACGGCACACCCACCGCGATCAGGTCGCCGTGCCTGCCCGCGATCCACACGACGCCGGTGTCGACCACGTTCGCGGTCACGTCCACGTCCGGGTTCGGGAAGCGCACCAACGCGGGCCCGTCCGGCAGGTCGGCGATCCCGGCGAGGTGGTGACCTCGCCGCCAGGGGAACAGCGTGATCGGTGCCGGAACCCACTGCTCCGAGTGCAGCACGGCGTTCGCGGCGACGCGCGCCCGGCGGGCCGCCCCGATCCCGGCGGGCAGGTCGAGCACCGTCGGCAGCACCAGCAGGCCGGCGGCCATCAGCCCGGTCGGCACGACCGGCGAGACGCTCAGCGCGACCAGCACGCCGGCGATCACGAGGCTGACCGTCAGCAGCCCCAGCATTCCGGGGATGAGCACCCTGACGAGCCGCGCCGCCTCCCGGAGCGCGGGATCGTCCTGGGGACGGCCGAGCGCGCGGTCCACCCGTGCCGCAGGCGGGTACTCCCCCTCGTCGACCTCGGCGGGACGCATGTCCGCGGACCCAGCGGCCCGGATCATCGCCCGCCCGTCCGCGTCCGGGCCACAGACGAAGACCTCCTGCCGGTCGAGGATCATGTCCGGCAGGTCGTGGAACGAGCCTTTGAGCACCAGCCCGTCGAGCAGCACGCGGTCGCACGGGTCGTTCTCCGGCTTCTCCGCGACGGTGGCGGGCACGCGCCGCCACGGCTCGTCCAGCAGGCCACGCCGCAGCGCACGGGCCCCGGCCACGCCGACGAGGGGCGCGACCAGGTAGAGCAGCAGGATCCAGCCCAGCACGACCATCGCGACGGTGTTCGCGGCCGACGACGGCACGAAGAAGCAGGCGGCGAACGTCACCACGGCGAGGAACGCGACGACGCGGTGCTCGGTGCCGACGCCATCGTCCCGCAGACTCAGTCTCGTCGACCAGTCGTCCTTCGCGGGCACGTCCGTCCGCGGCTCCAGGTACTTCAGCACCAGCCCCCAGCTATGCCTTGGCGGCCACCTCGCGGATCAGGTTCGCGAGCTCAGTCGGCCGTTCCAAGGGGAGCATATGTCCGGCATCGGCCAGAACGACCGAAGTTCCGCCGAACCTCACAGCGTCCGTCTCCGGCACCAGCCGGTCCTCGTCCCCGACCACGGCGACGACGGCCTTCTCCTTGGCCACGGTCAGCCCGGCCTCGCGGTCGTACCGGTCCACCGCGGGCCGGAACAGCGCGACCGTCTCCGGCCAGTGCCCCCACACCATGTCCGCGGTCAGCTCCACGTCCTGGTCGTCGGGCTGATCGCCGAACAACCACCACCGCAGCCCCGCGGTCTTGGTCGGCTCGATCTTCTCCCGCACCGCCCGCACGATCGGCCCGAACGCCCGTTCCAGCTCCCGCACGAGCTTCCCGAGCGCCTTCGGCCACGCCAGCGAGGTCTCGCTCATCCCGCTCGCCGCCGTCGACACGAACACGTTGCCCAGCACCCGCTGCCGGAACAGCCGCGGCCGGCGCTCGGCCATCGCCAGCGCCGCCATGCCACCCATCGAATGCCCGACCACCACGACCTGACCCGCCGGCACGGCCCGTTCGATCAACTCCCCCAGGTCCTCGCCGAGCTGGTCGATCGTCGCGGTCTCCTTGGTCGCCGGCCCGGACTTGCCGTGCCCGCGGTGGTCGTAGGAGATGACCTGGAAGTCCGTGGAGAGCAGCTCCGCGACCTTGTGCCAGCTCCGGTGGTCGAGTGCGTAGCCGTGTGTCAGCACGACCGTCACCGGCGCCTCGGGGTCGCCCGCGCGCACCACGTTCAGCTCGGTCCCGTCCTCCAGCCGCACCATGGGTTTCCTTTCGCCGTGTCGTCTGTTCGTCCTAACGAGACAACACGGCGAAAGGACACGATCTAAACGCGGCCGAGCACCACATCGGGTGGCACCTGCCCGGCAACCCCAGGCACACCGCGGAACTCGTAGGCCGAGGCCTGACCGCCGGGCTGGATGATCCAGGCCTCCCCCGGCTCCCCTTCTGCCAGCACCGACTGCAGCGCGTCGGCGATGTCCGAGGGCGTCAGCAGAGGGAACGACATCGAGTCGAACTCCTCCTTCGCCGCCCCGAGCAGCAAGGTGTCCACGAACCCCGGGCACAGCGCGGCCACCACGATCCCGTCGGCGGCCAACGCCCTGCCCGCCGCCCGCGCGTACCCGACCACCGCGTGCTTGGTCAGCGTGTACAACGGATCCGCCGGCATGGCCGCCAGCCCCGCCAGCGACGCGGTGATCACGATCTTCCCGCCACCCTGCCGCCGCAACGCCGGCACCGCTGCGCACAGCCCGTACACCACGTGGTCGACGTTGACCCCGACCAGCTTCCGGTACCGGGCGACGTCCAGCGCGTCGTCCACCCCGGCCTGACCGCCACCGATCCCGGCGTTCAGGTGCACGACGTCGAGCCGCCCGAACACCTTCTCCACCTGCTCCACGACGGCGGGCATCGTGTCGGGGTCGGCGACGTCACCAGTGATGGCGATCCCGCCCACCGCGGACGCGATCCGCTGTGCACCGGCCGCGTTCAGGTCGAGCACCGCCACCCGAGCCCCGAGCTTCGCGAGCCTGCGCACCGCGGCCGCGCCGATTCCTCTCGCGCCACCGGTGACGAGCGCTACCTGACCGGTCAGGTCCACAGTGGACACGAGACTCTCCTCAGCTGTTGCGCAGGAAACGGTCCAGAACGCGTACGCCGAACTTCAGCGCCTCCACCGGCACGCGCTCGTCCACGCCGTGGAAGAGCCCGGAGAAGTCGAGGTCGGCGGGCAGCTTCAGCGGCGAGAAGCCGAAGTTGCGGATGCCCAGCTGCTGGAACGACTTGGCGTCCGTGCCGCCGGACAGCATGTACGGCAGCACGCGGGCGCCGGGGTCCTCGGCGATCAGCGACGCCGTCATCGCGTCCACCAGCGCGCCGTCGAACGTCGTCTCCACCGGCGGCAGGCCGACCCACTCGCGTTCGACGTCCGGGCCGAGCAGCTCGGCGAGCTCGCGGTCGAACGCCTCCTCGCGGCCCGGCAGGATCCGGCAGTCCACAGTGGCCTCCGCGGTCGACGGGATCACGTTCGCCTTGTACCCGGCGGACAACATGGTCGGGTTCGCCGTGTCGCGCAGCGTCGCGCCGATCATCCGCGACAGCGCGCCGAGCTTGCCGATCGAGCCCTCGATGTCGTCCTCGGGGAAGTCGAGGCCGGTGATCTCGCTGACCCCGTCCAGGAACTCCCGCACCGACGGACGCACGATCAACGGCCACTTGTGCTGGTCGAGCTTCGTGACGGCGGCGGCGAGCTTCGCGACCGCGTTGTCGCGGTGGATCATGCTGCCGTGCCCGGCGGTGCCCTTGACCCGCAGCTTGAGCCAGCGGATGCCCTTCTCGGCGGTCTCGACCAGGTACGCGCGGACGTCGTCCTTCAGCGTGATCGAGAACCCGCCGACCTCGCTGATCGCCTCGGTGACGCCCTCGAACAGCTCCGGCCGGTTCTCCACCAGCCACTTCGCGCCGAACAGCCCGCCCGCTTCCTCGTCGGCGAGGAACGCGAAGACGATGTCGCGCGGCGGCATGATGTTGTTGCGCTTGAAGTGCCGCGCCAGGGCCAGCGTCATGCCGACCATGTCCTTCATGTCGACAGCGCCGCGCCCCCAGACGTAACCGTCCTGCACGGCACCGGAGAACGGGTGCACGGACCACTCCGAGGCGTCCGCGGGCACGACGTCGAGGTGACCGTGCACCAGAAGCGCCCCACGACTGGGATCCGCGCCGGCCAGGCGCGCGATCACGTTGCCGCGGCCCTTGGCCCCGGACTCGACGTAGGTGGTCTCGTAGCCGACCTCGGACAGCTTCTCGGCCACCCACTCGGCGGCTTCGCGCTCCCCCACCACCGTCGCGGGATCACCCGTGTTGGTGGTGTCGATCCTGATCAGCTCGCTGACCAGCGTGACGGCCTCGTCTTCTGCCAGTGCCAGTGCGTTCCCCGTTGTGCTCACCCCGTCTTCCTACCACCTGTCAGTTCTTGGCCAATCCGTCAGAACACCGACCAGCCCGTGAGAGTGGTGAAACGGTCCAGCGCGTCGACTCCCGCGACGGAGTTCCCTCGCGCGTCCAATGCTGGACTCCACACGCAGATCGCGCACTTTCCGGGAACCACGGCGATGATCCCGCCGCCGACGCCGCTCTTGCCGGGCAGGCCGACCCGGTAGGCGAACTGGCCGGCGGCGTCATAGGTGCCGCAGGTGAGCATCACGGCGTTGACCCGCTTGGCGCCGCTCACGCCCAACAACCGTGTGCCGTCGTTGCGGACACCGTGGCGTGCGAGGAACAAGGTGGCTTTGGCAAGATCCGCGCAGCTCATCGCGATCGAGCACTGCCGGACGTACTCGTGCACCACGACGTCGACGGAGTTGCGCATGTTCCCGTACGAGCCCATGAAGTGGGCGAGCGCGCGGTTGCGGTCGGAGTGGTCCAGCTCGGACTTGGCGACCTCGGGATCGACGTCGAGCGCGAAGTTGCCGCTCTCCTGCCGCAGGAAGTCCAGCAGCCGGTCGGCGGCGCCGAGCCCGAGGTGGTCGGTGACGACGAGCGCGCCCGCGTTGATGAACGGGTTGCGCGGGATGCCCTGCTCGGTCTCCAGCTGGACCAGCGAGTTGAACGGAGAGCCGGACGGTTCACGGCCCACGCGCGTCCACACGCCGTCGTCCTGGGAGAGCGCCAGGGCGAGCATGAACGCCTTGGAGATGCTCTGGATCGAGAACGGGGTCCGGTAGTCCCCGGCGCCGAAGACCTCGCCGTCCAGTGTGGCGACGGCGAGGCCGAAGGCGTGCGGGTCGATCCTGGCGAGCGCCGGGATGTAGTCGGCTACGGCACCACCCGGTGTGACTTCTGAGGCGATGCGGTCGACCAGATCCTGGAGCTCCATGCCGCCAATCCCATCACGGGACCGGCACTACGCCACCTGGAACTCGTGGAACTTGGTGGCCTGACCGGCCTTGACCGTGCAAGGCGAGTTGACGGTGCCGATCCACGTCGGGTCGCCGTTCGCGTAGCGCGGCGTCAGCGAAAGGGTCGCGTTGCCGAGGGAGATCGTGGTCGTGCCGGCGTTGGCGAGCGTCATCGACGGCAGCGTGCCCGTCGCGACGACCTGGAACGTGCCCGAGGAGGGAACCGCGGTGTTCGGGATCGTCGACGTCGCCGTCAGGTTCTGCACCGTGCCGGCGTTGTCGACCGCGACGTTGGTGGTCAGCGTGCCGTCGACGGAGCGGCCTCCAATCCACCACAGGGTGTTCCTGATGTCGTCCGACACGGTGGCGGTCACCGTGTGCGACGCGGGCGCGGTCGGCACGCCGACGGTGGCGGAGTCGGGTACGTCCGGCGACGTGACAAGTGCGGGAACGTCGTGCACGCCCGTGATCGAGAACTCGCACACGTAGGTGATGTCCAGCGAGGCGGTCGCGGCGGAACTGGTGCCGGCCGTCGCCACGCTCAGCGCTCCGGCAACCAGAACGACCGCGGCGGCGCGAGTGAAAAATCCGGTCTTCATCTGCAGGGACCTCCTGAGTACGACATTGAACTGCAAGAAGGCGGTGTTGCTTTACTCGCCAGTAAAGTAACCACCCCGGATTCCGCAGTGCAAGAAAAAACGCACTTTTGTCACCCGCGTACGAAATGACTTCGTGCGATTTATCAGTCGCGCTGCAACAAATAGTGCGCGCGCAGCGCCAGCTCCAGGGTGAACCGCTCTCCCGCGTCGTGCATTCGGTCGCCGAACAGTTCGTCCAATTGGTTCACCCGGTAGCGCACGGTCTGCGGATGCACTCGCAGCCGCGCGGCGACCTCGGGCGCGCCGCCCCGTGCCGACAGCCACACCAGCAACGTCTCGGCGAGTTTCGTGCGCTGCCGGTCGGTCAGCGGGGCCAGCGGCGCGAGCGCCCGTTCGGCCAGCTGCCGGGCCAGGAACTCGTCCGCGAGCACGGTCAGTTCGACGAGGTGGTCGGCACAGTCGAGAACCGGGCGGTCCGGCAGCACCTTCTCCCTGCTCAGCGCTAGGACGCGACGAGCGCAGGCCAGCGACCCGCGCGCCTCGGCGGGAGCCACCGGCAGCCCTACCGCGGCCCGCCAGCCGGGCAACGCCCTGCGCAGCCAGCGCGAGACAGCCGCCGGATTCGGCACCAGCAGGTACGGCGTCGCGTCCTCGAAGTTGACCAGCACCTCGGCCGGCAGGTCGTCGGCCGGCGCGGCGGACGGCTCCAGAGCCACCGCCGAGAGCCGGTCCGGCATCGGCCACGCCGCCGCCTGCGCCGCGTCGAGCACCGCCTGCCAGTTGCTCGCCGGATCGCCGACCAGCAGTTCCATCAGCCTGCGCCGCTTGCGTTCGAGCGTGCCCGCCGCGCTCGCCTGCGCGGCCGCGTACCCCTCGACCGACAGGCTCACCAGCTCGTCGACGTGGGCGATCATCGCCTCGCCCAGCACCGACATCTGCCGCAGCGACAGTTCTCGCTGCTCAGCGAACCCGCAGACGTGCCGCCAGGCGACCCGCGCGCCGATCCGGTAGGCCGCCTGCAGGCTGTCCAGGCTGCGGCCGGACTTGAACTCCCAGGCGCCGAGCTTGCGGTGGATGTCGTCGTGCGGATCCGGTTCGGAATCCGGCGCGGCGATCATGTCGACGAACTTCACCAACGCCTGTCGAATGCCATCGACGACGTTGTCCCTGAACTGGCTGTATTCCGGAATCGATTTCTCGATCGCCTCGAAAATGCTGACCGCCACCGGCGCCACTTCCATTCGGAGCAACGGCGCCAGCTCCCGCGGGACCGATCTGCGGGGATCGTCCAGCTGAGTCATCCACGCGAGTGTAGGAGAAAAACGAAACCGGGTCGTTCAGCCAACTGGACCAAATGGTTCACAGGAAGAACAGCCGAGCGATGGCATCTCGTGCCACCAGGAACCCGGCGATGCCGAGAATCCAGCCCGTCATGCCCGCGCCCTTCTCCGCGAACCACGTGCTGATCCGGCGCAGAAATGGTTCGACCCGGCTCCGCAACGCCAGCCGCCCGCCGAGCAGCAGCACCGCCGGCACGATCATGACCAGGCAGTATCCGGCCAGCAGCAACCCGATCTGGGCCGGACCGAGGTCGGCGGCGCTCATCATCCCGATCGCACCCAGGTACGGCAGCATCGTCGCGAGCTCGACCACGCCCGCGAGCACCGCGACGCCCGCCAGCGCCGCCACCGACCCGTTGGCGTTGATCCGGCTCTGCCACTTCCCGGTGTTCGGCTTCTTCTTGCTGTCGAACCGGAAACTGACGACGAACAGGAACACGCCGATCACCAGCTGGGCCCACAGCGCGACCGGGCCGTCGAGGTGGTCCACCACCTGCGAGGCGCCCAGCACGATCAGAACGCCGACCGCGAAGTAGAACACCGTGATGGTGCCGAGGTAGACGCCGAACCGGGACAGCCGCAGCCGTCCTGGCGTGAGCATGAGCCAGATCGGGATGAACAACGTCCCGATGCTCGTCGAGTCCAGCAACGCCAACCCCGCCAGCGCCGCGACCAGCCCCAGTGTCACTCGTTCCCCCGTCGGCAGAAGGCGGCGAGCCGGACGGCCTCCCCGCCGTCCCGGCTCGCCGCCGGTTTTTAGTACGGTCGTGACATTACGGTGTCGATCTCACGACCGCAACGTGCCCCCGAGTCACCTGCGGTAGCACACGCTGGTGTGCCTGCCGCCGTTGTTGTGGTCGTAGGCCTGGAAGGAGAAGTAGAAGCTGGTCTTGGGGCCGAAGCGGCCGTCCACGCTCACCGAGGGCTGGCTGATCCTCGCCTGGGCGTTCCTCACCGCGTGCTCGGTGTTGCCGCCGAAATCGCTGTCCGGGCCGTTGGGGCCGACGTACTGGCCGTAGCACGCGACCAGGCTCTCCTGCAGCACCAGGACGGGGAAGCCGCGGTGCCCCCGGACCACGACGCAGTTGTAGTTCCCGGAGTTCGCGCCGAGCGACGGCACGTGGAGGTACCACCCGCTGACGCTGGGCACCCTCACGTGGGTGTAGCTGTCGCACGCGACCTCCGCGGCCACCGTAGCTGGTGCGGGCGCCGCTCCGGTGAGCACGGCACCAGCGGCCAGCACCAGGGCCAGGCCGGTCCTCTTGAGCGTTGCGAACATGAAGCTCCCCCTCCGATGGATTCGCCGTGACCCCGCTGTCCGGGTGTCTGTTGCGGCGGGATCCACAGTGGGCGGCCATCTCCGTGAAACTTCAGCGTTCTTCAACAATCCGCTGGTCAGCACTGGTAGGACGAATCAAAACCAGTGACCTTCGGGGACCACCGGATGGAATTTCTGCTTTTGGGTGGAACAGCGGTGCTGACCGGCGGCCGCGCGCTCGACCTCGGACCCGCACGGCAACGATGCGTGCTGGCCGCGCTGGCGGTGGACGCGGGCCAGGTGGTGTCGGTGGACCGGCTGATGGAGCGGGTGTGGGGCGAGAACCCGCCGCTGCGCGCCAGGGCGACGTTGCTCAACTACCTGTCCCGCCTGCGACCGCTGCTCGCCGGCGCCGGTGCTTCGGTGATCGCCCGCCGCTCCGGGGGTTACTGCCTGGAGGTCGAGCGCTCGACCATCGACCTGCACCGCTTCACCGATCTGTGCGCGCAGGCCCGGTCCTGCGATGACGACGGGAAGCGCGCGGCAGTGCTGGAACAGGCGCTGGAGCAGTGGCACGGCGAGCCGCTGACCGGGGTGACGGGCGAGTGGGCGGAGGCCGAACGCGACCGGCTGAACCAGCAGCACCTGAACGCCGAGTGCGATCTGACCGACGTTCTGCTGCGCTTGGGCGACACCGAAGACCTGGTGGCTCCGCTGAGCGCTCGCGCCGCCCAATGGCCGTTGGACGAACGTGTGGCCGGCCAGTTCATGGAGGCGTTGCACCGTGCCGGACGCACGGCCGATGCCCTCGCTCACTACCGGCAACTGCGCGGGCGGCTGGTCGACGAGCTGGGCACCGATCCCTGTGCCGCTCTGCAAAGCCTCCACCAGCGCATCCTCACCGGCGAGGCACCGGTGAGACCGACCCAGCCGGTGCCGAGACAGTTGCCCGCGCTGCCGCTGTGGTTCACCGGCCGCGGCGCCGAACTGGCCCGCCTGGACGAAGCGCTGAAACCGGGCGCCGCAACGGTGGTCATCTCGGCGATCGGCGGAGCGGGCGGGATCGGCAAGACCTGGCTGGCGCTGTGGTGGGCACACCAGCACGCGGACCTGTACCCCGACGGGCAGCTGTTCACCGACCTGCGCGGGTTCAACCCCACCGAACAACCGGTCGCGCCCGACGCCGCGCTGTTCGGATTCCTCACGGCACTCGGGGTGTCCCCGGACCGCGTGCCCGCCGGCCTGGACACGAAAGCGGCGCTGTACCGCAGCCTGGTGGCGGACCGGCGGATGCTGATCGTGCTCGACAACGCCAACGACTCTGAGCAGGTGGTTCCTCTGCTGCCGGGCAGCGCGGCTTGCACCGTGCTGGTCACCAGCCGCCAGAGGCCCGCTTCGCTGATCGACCGGCACGGCTCCCGGCACCTGCCCCTGGGCGCCCTCACCCATGACGAGGCACGCGCGCTGCTGACCGCACGCCTCGGCACCGACCGCGTCGCCGCCGAGCCCGATTCGGTCGAAGAGCTGCTGGACGTGTGCGGTGGCTACCCGCTGGCCTTGTCGATCACCGCCCGCCACGCCTCGCGCCCCGGCATCCGCTTGTCCGAGATCGCCGCCGAACTGCGTGAGCTGGGCCTCAAGATGCTCGATCACGACACCGATCCCGCCGCGAGCCTGCCCGCCGTGCTGTCCTGCTCCCTGCGCAGGCTCAGCGACGAACACCGGACCGTGTTCGGGCTGCTGGGCATCAGTCCCGGCCCGGACACGACCCTGCCCGCCGTGGTGGCCTTGACCGGCCTTCCTCCGGACCGCGCGCGCAGAGCGTTGTCGGTGCTGGAAGAGGCGTCCCTGCTGGAGCGACGGCCACACGGCCGGTACGCGATGCACGACCTGGTCCGTGCCTACGCCGCCACCACCGCCCACGACCTCCACAACGACGTGCGGCTGACCGCTCTGACCTGGGTGATGGACTTCCACCTGCACACCGCCCACGCCGCCGACCTTCTGCTGAACCTTCACCGCCCCCTCGTCCACCTCGATCCGCCGGCGCCCGGCGTCCATCCGCAACCGCTGCCCGCCGCCGCGTCCGCCATGACCTGGCTGGACGCCGAGCACGCCACCCTCCTCGCGACCCAGCGGACCGCCGCGGCCCTCGGCCGCCACCACGTGGTGTGGCACCTCGCCTGGGCACTGGACACCTTCCACGTCCGGCGGGGACACCGGCACGACGCGGTCGCGGTGTGGCGCACGGCGCTCGGCCACCTGCCCGACGACCCCACCGCCCGCAGCCGCGCCCACCGAAGCCTCGGCAACGCCTGTTCCCGGCTGGGTCTGCACGAGGAGGCTGTCGCACACCTGGATCAGGCCCTCGACCTGGCTGTGCTCCACCGCGACCTGGCCGAACAAGCACACAGCCACCGGGCACTCGCGTCAGCCTGGGGACAACGGGGACACGACCGGCAGGCCCTGAACCACGCCCGGCAGGCCCTGGACCTGCACCGCGCGGCCGACCAGCCGGTGGAGGAAGCCCACGCGCTCAACCAGGTGGGCTGGTACGCCGCGGCACTGGGCGACTTCGACACCGCTCGCGCCCGCTGTCACGACGCCCTCTCCCTGCATCGGCAACACCGGTACCCCGACGGTGAGGCCGCGACCCTGGACAGCCTGGGGTTCATCGCTCATCGCGCCGGCGACCACCAGGCCGTCGACGACTACCACCGAGCTCTCGCCCTGCGTCGCGCCCTCGGCGACGCCTACGAGGTCGCGAACTCCCTCGACGGCGTGGGCCATCCCCTCGCCGCGCTCGGCCGCCACGAGCAGGCGCGCGGCCTGGCGCGAGGCGTTGCAGCTGTACCGGGACCAGGGCCGCGACGAGGACGCCGCGCGAGTGCAGCGACAACTGGACGACCTCACCTGACGCAGCCCGTCCTCGGCCGGTCGCGACCGCGGCACCGGTCGTCGCCGCCCTACGCGCCACGCCTGACGTTCAACGGTGCTGGGGGGATCACTGAAATTCTGGGGCGCTACCACCCGTGACCCGTATACATGGCGGTCATGGATCTCACGGCGGTTCCGCTGGTGGCGTTGCGGGTGTTCCAGGAGGTGGCCGAGCGGGGCACGCTCAGCTCGGCGGCCTCCGCGCTGGGCTACACGCAGTCCGCGGTGTCCCGGCAGATCGCCGCTCTCGAACGGGTCGTGCGTGCGCCGTTGCTCGATCGTCAGCGTGATGGCGTTCTACTGACCGATACCGGGCACGTGCTGCTGCGGCACGCAGGTCTGGTGCTTGCGCAACTCGACGCCGCGAGCCGTGAGTTGTCCGGACTGCCTGCGACCGCGGGCACCGTACGGCTCGGATGGTTCACGAGCGCGGGCGGCACTCTCGTCCCGACGGCACTGGCAGCGTTGAGGCGCAGCCATCCGGCGTTGACGGTGACCACACGCGAGGGCACCACCGCATCACTCGTGCGCGCGCTGCGAGCCCGGACCGTTGATCTCGCGGTGCTCACGTCCGAATCGCCACTGGACGACGAAACACCGGCGCTGCGCACCAAGGTTCTCGACGAGCGCGAGCTGCTGCTGGCCGTGCCGTCCACGCATCCGTTGGCGCACAGGGACTTCGTGGACGTCGCAGATCTGCGGGGCTGGGCGTGGATCGCGAGCCCGCCACCAGGTCTCGGCGTGTGGCCCGGTCTGGACGAACGACCTGCCGTCGCGCACATGGCCCGTGACTGGATGGCGAAGCTGCAACTCGTTGCTTCCGGGGCCGGCATCACGACGTTGCCCGAGTCTCTCGCAGGGTCAGTTCCTCATGGCGTGCAAGTGCTACGGGTGCGCGGTTCGCGAGAGAGGCATCGCGTTGTCGTGGCGTGGCTCACTCTGTCCGAACCTGCGTCCGTGGTGGTGGACGCACTCGTCAGCGGTACTCACCCGTGAGCATCGCCGTCGCCAACGCCACCCGCGACCCCTGGTCGTGCGGCGACAACGGCCGAGCAGGAACGGCTGCTGGCCTCGCTGGTCGCGGAAGGGCTGACGAACCGCTAACTTCGCCGGAGTGCTGCGCACGACCGAGAAGAGCGTGGAGGCGAAGCTGACGCGGTTGTTCCAGCGGACCGGCTATGGTCCGACAACGTTGACAGGTCGATGACGACGTCCGCGACCTCGGCCAGCTCGGTGTCGTTCACGCAGACGGCGACGACGAGGCAGCCGGGCATCCTCATCGCGGTCGCGGTGAGGACCGGGTCCGGGAGGTGGTCGGCGTCGTCGACCAGCACGACAGCGCGTGATCGCGGGCGGTGGCTGACCACCGCCACCCCCTCCGCCCGCCACATCGCCGCGGCCTGCCGCAGCAGCTCGGTTCGACCGCTCCCCTGCTCACCGCGCACCACGGCGAGACGTCCGCGGGTGGCGGCGGCCTCGAACGCGGCCCGCAGCGCGGCGAGCTCCCCGTGGCGTCCGCGCAGCTGTTCCTGCACGTGACGACTCCCCTCGGCTTGGACGGGGACCGGCGGACCCCTGCCGCCCGCCGGACCCCGGCGGTGACCTGACCCGGCGCGGCGGCGCAGCTGGACCGGGTCGGTCACTGAGGCGAGACTAGGTGAGAGCGCGACCGTCGCGAGTGGACTCGGGGAAACCCCTCAGATAGCGGGCATGACATCTGTCATGGCTTTCTGGTGTGCCACGGCACTGCCTTCGACCCGTGTTTGCCGAGATCCTGGGCCTATGACAGTGATCGAGGTGCGAGGGCTGACGCGCCGGTACAGCGGGGGATTCGAAGCCGTGCGGGGCGTCTCATTTGATGTCGAGCGGGGCGAGATGTTCGCTTTGCTCGGTACGAACGGTGCGGGAAAGACGTCCACCGTCGAAGTTGTGGAAGGGCTCTCACGTCCGGCGGAGGGCACTGTTTCGGTGCTGGGCCATGATCCGTTTCGAGAGCGCTCTCTCGTTCGGCCTCGGATGGGCGTGATGCTGCAGGAAGGCGGTTTCCCGCCTGACCTGACCGTGACCGAGGCCACAAAGATGTGGGCGGGGACGTTGACGTCCCCGCGCCCGGTTGATGAAGCGTTGTCTCTTGTCGACCTGACACATCGGGCTTCGGTGCGGGTCAAGCAGCTGTCCGGCGGTGAGCGGCGGCGGCTCGATCTGGCGCTGGCGTTGCTGGGCAAGCCCGAGGTGTTGTTCCTCGACGAGCCGACGACCGGACTCGATCCGGAAAGTCGCCGCAACACGTGGGAACTGATTCGCGCTCTGCTGCGTGAGGGCGTGACGGTGCTGCTGACCACGCATTATCTGGAGGAGGCGCAGGCGCTGGCCGATCGGCTGGCGATCATGCACCGCGGCCGGATCGTCGCACAGGGAACGGTGTCCGAGGTGGTGGACGCGTATCCGTCTCGCATTTCGTTCTTCGCTCCCGCCGGGGTCGCGCTGCCCGTTGTGGCCGATGTCGACACGTCGGGGCGGGCGAACGTGCGGACCAACAACTTGCAGGAAACGCTGCACGAGTTGCTTGCGTGGGCTCATGCCAATTCGGTGGAACTGTCCGGATTGGACGCCCGGTCGGCGTCTCTCGAGGAGGCGTTCCTGGCGATCGCGGAGGAGGCGGCATGAGGGCCGTGGCTGTCGGGCAGGCCGAGCTGACGTTGTTCTGGCGCAACAAGACCGCGCTGTTCAACTCGCTGCTGCTGCCGTTGCTGATCGCGCCGGCGTTGATGGCCGCGAACGCGGAGGGCGTGCCGCTGATCGTGGGGCTCGTCGGGTTCGTGCTGCTGATGGCGGTGTACTACAACCTGGTCACCACCTTCGTGGCACGGCGTGAGGAGCTCGTTCTGAAGCGTCTTCGCGTTGGCGAGCTGAGGGATCCGGAGATCCTGTTCGGCGCTTCCCTGCCGTCCGTCGTGGTGGCGTTGGGACAGATCGTGTTGTTCGCGGTGATCGTCGGTGTGGTGACCGGTGCCGATTTGCCGTCACGGCCGTGGTTCCTCGTGCTGGGCGTTGTTGGTGGCGTGGCCGTTTTCGCGTTGCTGGCCGCCGTGTCGTCGGCGTTCACACGGACCGTGGAGATGGCACAGGTGACGTCGCTGCCGGTGCTGATCGCGTGCCTGCTCGGCTCAGGGCTGTTCTTCCCGCTGTCGGTCTTCCCTGACGGCGTCGGGTCCGTCGTGCGCCTGCTGCCGCTGACCCCGGTGCTCGACCTGGTGCGGGCGGGCTGGGCCGACGGTCCCGTGCTGCAGCCGATGATCGTCCTGGCGGTGTGGATCGGCCTGGGGATCTACGCTGTACGCCGGTGGTTCCGCTGGGATCCCAGGAGGTGACCTTGCTCGGCTGGTGGCAGTCCCGCGGCAACGCGAAGCGGTTCGACTTCTACGTCCGCGCGACGTTCTACCTCAGCTACCTGGTCCTGCCACCGTTGCTGATCATCAGCCTGACCGCGGAGATCAGCACCGCCGCCCTGATCGCACTGGTGGCGGCGGTGCTGATCCACACGGCGCTGAGCGCCCCGCTCGTCCACTTCGGCATCGAGCACCACCTCGGCAAGGCCCCTTTCCCGCGCCGGCTGCTGGCGGCCTTGCTGATCTTCACCTGCGTCGTGCTGGTAGCCGGCCAGCTCGCGTACCCGCATCCGACGCCCGGCAAGAACGACAGCCCGGCCAACGGCATCGCGGTGATCTTCCTGGTCCTGACGGTCACGAGCCTCTCGGCCGTGCTCCGTCCCCGCGTTCTCGTCCTGGTGGCCGCGGCCGGCGGCGCCTTCCTGTTCCTCACCTCTCCGCCAGACCAAGCCTTCTTCGGCGCGCTCATGCTGCAACTCGTGGTCTTCGCGTTCCGCACGACGTTGTGGATGCTGGGCCTCGTGTGGGAGCTGGACCGCTCCCGCGAGATCCGCGCCAGCCTGGCCGTGGCCGAAGAACGCCTCCGCTTCGCCCGCGACCTGCACGACGTGGTGGGCCGCAACCTCTCCGTCGTAGCGCTCAAAGCCGACCTGGCTGCCCAACTGGCACGCCGCGGCCGCCTCTCCGCGATCGACGAGATGCTCGAGGTCCGCCGCATCGCCCACGACTCGCTGGACGAACTGCGCGCCGTGGTGAGCGGCTACCGAACCGCCGACCTCTCCGTAGAACTGGCCGGCGCCCGCTCGCTGCTCGACTCCGCGGGCATCGACTGCCGCGTCATCGGCGAGGTCAGCACAGCCGACCACGCGGACACCCTGGGCTGGGCCGTCCGCGAAGGCGTCACCAACGTCCTGCGCCACAGCGAAGCCACCACGTGCACGATCACGTTGCGCGGCAACGTTCTCACCATGACCAACGACGGTGTCACCTCGTCCGGCTTCCGCTTCGGCAGCGGCCTGACAGGCCTGCGCGAACGCGTCTCAGCCCTGGGCGGTTCGGTAACCGCGACCCCCGAACCCCCGAACCGCTTCGTGCTGACCGTGGAGCTCCCGTGATCCGCATCCTGCTGGCCGACGACGAACACCTGATCCGAGGCGCCATGGCCGCCCTGCTGTCACTGGAAGACGACCTGGAAGTAGTGGCTCAAGCCGCCACCGGCGCCGAAGCCCTGGCCACCGCCCGAGTGGTCCGCCCGGACGTGGCCGTGATCGACCTGCAAATGCCAGACCTCGACGGCGTCTCAGTAGCCCAAGCCCTGTCGTCCGAACTACCCACCTGCTCCACCATGATCGTCACCAGCCACGGCCGCCCAGGCCACCTGAAACGAGCCCTGGCCGCCGGCGTACGCGGCTTCCTCCCCAAAACGGTCTCGTCCGACGTCCTCGCCACCGTCGTCCGCACCGTCCACGCAGGAGGCCGCTACGTGGACCCCGCCCTGGCCGCCGAAGCCATCAGCGCAGGCGACAATCCTTTAACCCCAAGAGAAGCCGACGTCCTGGAACTGGCCCTGGAAGGCGCCCCCATCGACGAAATAGCCCGCCGAGCCTCCCTGTCCCCAGGCACAGTCCGCAACTACCTGTCCTCAGCCGTGGGCAAAACCAGCGCCTCCAACCGCCACGAGGCCGCCCGCTTCGCAAGAGCCCGAGGCTGGATCTAACTGTCCCACCACTCAAGAACCCGCGTGCCGAACAACGTGAGCCACTTGGACGGCTCCCCTCGTGGCACGTCGATCTCAAACCACACCGCCCCAGGATGCCGCCCAGCCTGCAACCAGGTCCCGTCCTCCTGCCGGGCCGCCCGAATCATCTCGATCGCCGCCCCCATCCGCGGGTCCTTCCGCCCAGCCGCCCGGAAGTACTCCATCGCGTTGAGCACGCTGTACCCCCACCTGAACGGCGACCGAAACTCAGCAACCCACTCCGCAACCGCCTCGCCAGTGGACAACCGCCTGAACAACTCCCTCTCAAGCAGGTACTCCTCCCCCTGCTCCCGCTCCGAGCCACCCACCCCAGTCACCTGCTCATAAGCCCACAACCCCTTGAGCGCGTTGAGCGTCGAGTGAAACGACGACCTCGTAGACCCCTCAACCCACTCACAATTCCACCCACCCTCCCCAAGCTGATGCGCCCCAAACCACTCCGCAATCCCCCGCACATCGGCCCCAAGCCAACCCCCGTTGGCCAACGTCCAAGAGTTGATGCAGACGTCAACCTCCCCACCCCAATAGGGCAACCCCTCGTACTCCCACCGAGCATTAGCGGCCAACAACTCAACCGTCCGCCGCCGCCGCAACACCTCAGCGTCGAGCCCCCACTCCCTAAGCGACGTCAACGACCACGTAGTAGCCGTCCAAGGCTGTCCACCCCCTCCCCCTCCAAACCCAGCGGGAAAGAACGCCCCACCAGCCCACATCCCGTCCGCACCCTGCGCCTCAAGCAGCCGCGCCCCAAACCCCTCAACCGCAACCCGAGCCCGCGTCGCCTCCCAAACCGCCCGAGGCTCACGCACCAAGTCCCGCTCCACCTGCTACCGCAGGGCCGGATCCGAGTCGAGCAACCACCCCGTCAACTCACCCACCCAGCGACCCTAACCGCGCCAGGCACCCGCCCAGCGACATACGACCCGACCGGGCCCACCCTCGCAAGCGGTGGCCACCTCTGTTCGCCGCACCTCACTCACCCACGCGTTCAAGCCACCGAAGCCATGATCACCGCCCCACATCACAGCCGGTGTGATCGACTTTCTCCCGCCCTAACCAGCCCACCAACATCGCCCCTACCAGCACAAACACCCACCCAACGCCCCGATTTTGGCGCGCGTCGACGATCATGTAATCTATGGGCACACCACGGCGTGAGCTGCGGCAGAACTGAATACGTCCGGGTGGCGGAATGGCAGACGCGCTAGCTTGAGGTGCTAGTCCCCGAAAGGGGGTGGGGGTTCAAGTCCCCCCTCGGACACAACCGCTAAGTACACGCGGAGAGGTCGTCGCATAGACGGCCTCTTTTGCTTTGTCGTACTTCAGCTCGATCCCGAGTTCTCCGTAGAGTCTCGCCAGCTTCTCCGGCTCACCTTCCTTGATGACTGCCGTCACATCCGCCAGCGAGTCCACCGCCGCCTGCAACTCAGCCGCGGACGCCAGGTTCGGCGCGGGTAGACCGTTCAGTTCAGCACTGGCCGCGGCCCGCTGTTCCTCCGTCTCGTTGATCGCATCCACCAGCGCGACCGGATCGACGCCAGCCGCGATCGCCGCCTGGAAACGCCGCAGCTTGGCTTCCGCGTCCGCCAGGCGCTTCTTTACGACCTCCCTGCTCGATCTTCCGCTCGGATCGTCCTGGGACGCGACCATCCCCGCGACAGTCCGATCAATGCTCTGCCGGTTGAAAATCTGGCACAGCCACTTGTTGAGCGGTTCGAGAACAACTTCCTCAGCGAGGTTCACCGTGGGCGGATGCTCAGACAGCGCATGTGAGCCCGGCGCCAAGGTGCGAGCGTGGCACCGGTAGTAGGTGTGGCTCTTCCGAATCGTCGCCGCTTGCATCCTTCGGGAACATATCCCGCACCTCACCAGCCCTCGGAAGATGTACGGCCGTGTACCCCTCACACGGGTGCGTTCCAACTTCGCGCGTCCCCTCATTCCTCCCGCTGCCCGCGAACGGCGCAGAAGCTGCGACTGAGTGAAGTCCTCGACAGTCACCAAATCCGGATGCGCAGGCACTCTCGACCGAACAACCTGATCAGGGGTCGAACGCCGAAACTTGACGACGTGGCCAGCAGCGACGTCATCAAAGTCCAGCAACGTCTCGAACTTCCGCCAGCGACCGAACACCGCGTACCCGGTGTATCGCGGGTTGTCCAAGATCGCGCGCACGGTGCTCCCCTGCCAGCCGTCACCCGGTCGGTGTCGGTTCTGCTCAGGCCGATGCGCCGACGGACACGGCACGCCGTCTCGGTTGAGCCGAGCCGCGATCGCTCGATCCCCGAGTTCACCCGTCAGGTAGTCCGCGAAGATCCGCCTCACAACCGGGGCCGTCTCGTCATCGACCGCGAGAATTCGCAGTCGGTAGCCCTCAGCTGCTTTACGCGGGTTCGGATGCGGCCCGCCATCAACCACGGTGTACCCGTACGGCGCACGACCGCCCTGGTGACGCCCCTCGTTCACCACCTGCGCATCCATCGCTGCCCGGACACGTGCCTGAACGTGCTGTCGCTCCGACTCGCTCATGCCGCCAAGCACGCTCATCAGCATCTTGTGCGAGGGATTGCGTGGGTCGTACTTGCCGCCCAGTTCCGGCACCCAGAGATCGACGCCGTACGCCTCGAACCGCGGAGCGATCAGCGAGAACTGGTTGCCGAACCAGCATCGCGTCCCCTCCCCCACTACGAGGGCAGTCCAGGTGCGGTTCGGGTCCTTCAGCGACTCCAAGAGCCGTGCGGCGCGCGGACGTCGTTCCCACGGGACGGAACGAGACTGCCCGATGTCGAAGAACTCATCGATAAGCACTCCTCCCAAGGGCTCGACGAACTTCTGCGCGTTGCCGAACTGCCAAGCGTGCGACGTCTCAGGGTCCTGGTTGTCCTCGGTCGAACAGCGACCGTAGAACGCCACCGGCCCGACGTCATCACGCCTCGCGTCAACGACTTCGACACCGAGCAGTTCATCCAGCGTCGCCCATGGATTCGGGCTGATTTCAACAGTCACTCGACCCCCTCTCCCGAGGCGCATCAAGCGCCTCGACCTCGGTTGCGTCACGCAACATCTCCAGCAGTATGCGGCTTGCCTCCCTGGTGAGAACAGGCGGATCAGCAGGAACATGAACGACCACCCGCAGCCGGTCAGCTTCTCCGCAGGTCATCAGACTGATCCACCTGATGCGCCGATTTCAACAATCGACGCTCGGATGTCCGCCGTCAGGTAACCGCGCACGCGGCGTGTGCTGTCCTCCTCTTGGACGTACTGCCTCGTGGGCCGGCAACCAAGGTCGCCCATGTCCTTCCCGAACGTCGTGGGCTCGACGTCCAGCGCCTCCACCAGCTCGGCCGTAGGCACGAACTCCCGCTCGTCCAGTCCGTCACCGAGGTAGTCCACGACCGCCGCCAACGGCTCCGGCAACTCGATCTCGTCGCGACTCGGCCCACCGCTCCCCTGCACAACCTCCGCACGATGGAGCAACGGCGCGTCCTGCCCAGCAGCCTGACCGGTCAACGTGCCTTCGACCTCTCGGAGCGCACGGCCTCGTTCGCAGATCGCCCGCCAGTCCTCGTTGGGCATGTAGAACGTCCGCACGGTCAGCGCGAGCACATCGGCCCCAGCCTGTGTCTCACCGTCCGGCCGCAGAATGCCGACGCCCTTGTGCGACGGAAGCAATCGGCTGCTGTCGTACCCGCGGGTGTTCATCTGCTCCCCGAGCACGATGTTGCTGTCCCGCCAGTCCATGACCCGCAACGCGAACCGCGACCCGAGCACCGCCCGCAACTTCGACGGAATCGTGTTGCTGTCCGGCCGCTGTGTAGCGAGCACCAGGACCAGGCCGGCCGCCGGAGCCTTCTTCGCGAGCCACGTCAGCAGCTCGCCGATCTGCTCCCCTGCCGTGAGCTTCTTCCCTTGCACCACAACAGGAGTGCGATCCTCCAGTGCAATGTGGACCTCGTCGACGATCAACGCCGTGATCGGCATGTCCAGCGACGGATCACGAGACATCGCCGGAGTCACCTTCGACTCGGGACACGTCACGTCGTCCAAGTCCTGCATCCGCCGATACCGCCGCTGAACGTCCGCAACCAGCTCCACGAGCCAGTCCAGGAACGCCAACACGTGTTCGCTGTCGTCGCCAGCCATGAACCGGTGCGCGACCTGCTCCGCAGCCTGCCAGTCCTTCCCGTTCTTGAAGTCGGCGACGTACAGCCGCGCATACGGATCGAGAATCAACCCAGCAGCAGCCAACCGTTCGGCCATCGTCTTGCCCTGCCGAGGAATCGCGCCGATGAGCACCGACGTCCACACCAACGGCAAGTCGATCCGCCGTCCACGCGCATCGGTACCGAACGGCACCGGCCGCCACGCGTCCCAACGCTCGACCGCGAGCAACGGCGTTCCGATCGGCGGTGAGGCGTACGGATCCTCATCAGCCACCCGCATCGCCACACGCCCGGCATGACCGCCATTGCCGCGCACGCGCTCAACACTCAGCTGGATCTCGTCCACCGCCAGCGCCGACGCCAGGTCCTCCCGGTGCTTCACGACGTCGGCCGCCTTGCGCGTAGCAGGCAGATCCACCGTGATCGCCCAACCAGCGCCCTGCCGAGACGCCCGCTCAACCAGCCGCAGCGACTCGTCCTTCCCGATCAACTTCGCATCCCGGAACGCGTCAACCAGCACCTGAGAATCCATCGTCCACGTCAGCCTGCGCGGTCCGGCGAGCACGGACTTCCGACCTGGTGAGCCGTCCTTCGCTCGTCCAACGATCGCCAGCACAGCCGCACCGACGCCTCCAACGCTCCACAACACCACGTCGCCGTAGAGCACCCAAGCCACGGTGATCACCGCACCACCAGCAAGCAGCACGGTCCCGGTGACCTTCCACCGGAACAGCGTCAGCGCGCGGATCTCAACGAACTTGTCCGCCAGCTTCTCCGACTGCTCGGCAGCGTCGCGGTAGTCCCGCACCCGAACCCAGTTCCGCCAGCCACGCGCGGCAACCACCAGGCCACGACCGACGGCACTCGCACACCGGAGTGGAGCCCGAAGCATCCAAGCGAGCGCATCCTTCGCGGCGAGCTTCAGCGCCTCCCGAGACTTCAGCGCCGGAGGCACCACACGCGAGTAGCGCCAGGTCGTCTCGATCCGCCGGACGAGCGCCGCACGCTCGTCGACCAGTTCCCCTTCGATGACCTGCTCCGCAGGCACCAGCTCCCCGCTCATCATTGGTCCCCGTTCAGCGCGGCTGCCAGCTTCGAGGACAGCCCGCGCGAGCAACCCGTGACCTCACGGACCCAAGCTGGCGAGACCTTCGCCCCTGACTTCCGAGCCTTACGAGCCACCGCCAGGTACTCCGCGAACGACGTCCGCGGAGCGGGTGCCACGGCCTCCGCAGCAGTCCCAAGCTTGTCCCGCAACTCCGTCACAGCCTCAGCAGCAACGAACACAACAAGCGGCGGCACCGAGTGCAACACCACGAGCGCCGCGGACCCGGCCACGAACGCACTCCAGGTGTTCATGACGTACGTGGCCCCGAGCGTGAACCACTTGGCCGCCCGCACCCATCCGCCAAGCCGCACCCCGTGCCGAGCTGTCACCTGCTCGGCACGGAGGATCGCCAGCAGCACCAGCGACACCATCGGGTCCAACAGCCACGCCGCAAACCAGGCCAGCGACCACACCGCTGCACCAGCTGCGGCGAACTGCTGAACGTTGGTCATCGTGAACGCGAGCCCAAGCAGGATCCCGGTCCAGCACAACCGGTCCACCTGCACAGCAACTCGCTCGATCGGCTCGCTCACTTCCGATCACCACCACGGCCACGAGGCTCGTACGTGGTCACCGTGAGTGCCTTCGTCAGCGTGTAGGACGCGAGCAACGCCGGCACTCCGAGCACCGCGAACAACAGCCAGCCGTTCCCGCCGTGCGTCACGACCACCCACTGAACGATCACGATCAGCACGGCGTTCACGACCACGCGCCCACCGAGTGACATCAGTCGAACGCTTGTCCGCGCCGCGTTCGCCGCGGCCTTCGCCCGACGAGAGCCAGCCCGCCAGACCAACACCAGAACCAAGAGGACACCGACCGCAGCCAGCACCTGAGTGGGAGTGACGCTGATGGCGTTCATGAACGCGGCCCCATCTCGGCCCGTTCGCCGCGCTGAAGCCAGTGCCGGTGCACCTCGCGCCGCTCGTCCTCCGGCAGCGCACCCCACACACCGACCGTCTCAGCGCCGGCCGTGCGCAACTCCAGCTCCAAGCACTCGTCCCGCACGGGACACCCGGAGCACTGCCGCTCAGCCAGCTCTCGATCGGTGAGTTCCTCGTCCGCCCACGGTGGATCCCCCGTGAACGCCCACATGCACAGCCCGTCGCTCTGAACGACGTCGGTCAACTCATCGGTCGGCACCCATCGCAGGTCGTCCAGCGACCAGGCGATCCCGACCAGCCGCAGATCAGTCACGAAGCACCCCCGGCTCCGAGAGCACTCGCCGAAGCGAGCTACCGGGGACGACGAGACGGCCGTACTGGCGCTCAGCCGTCAACAGCCCGAGCCGGATCGCCCGAAACACGAGTCCCTGGCTGATGCCGAGCACCCAAGCGGTCTCGCGGATGGAGTGAACAGAAGACACAGAAGTACGCATAGGAATGGCCCTTCAAAGAGTGAGCTGACGATTTCAGCTCTAATTGATTGATTTCAGCGCACATGAAGGCGCGTTTGACCGCACACAGCGCCAAATGCGCCGTGTCACGTCTCCAAAC